>CAJOKD010000001.1 GCA_905235085.1 uncultured Bacteroidales bacterium
GGCCCTCCTGGACCGACTCCTGTTCAAATGCGAACTCATCCAGCTCTCCGGCGACAGCTACCGCATGAAGCACCGGAAGACCATCTTTGAAAACCAAGACAACAAAGCAAACCAGAATAATGAAAACGAGCAATCATAAGAAACTGAGCGAGGCCTACAACGGCTTCCTCGAGAGCCAGAGTGAATACGCGAAAGCGTTCAGCATCAACCCCGACAGCTATGAGACCCATATGTGGGAGGACTTCCTGCTCCTGTCTGAAAAGACCCTGCACGAGACCATCCAGGCAGTCCTGGAGGACGAGAAACCAAAACAGAAGGCAGGAAGTTGTGTGGTAGCAGCGGGCTAGCCCGCTGCTACCACACAACCCGTCAATACGTGTAAAAAACTTGATGAATCGAAAGAAATCACTACCTTTGCCCGTACTGCAGCATTGTTGCCGAAAAAAACACTGTACGATTGTTGCCAATCTTACTGCACTTCTGCTTTCCAAAATCACTGCACGGCTCCTTGCCGGTCACATGCATTTATAGCCAAGCCTTTCAATAGCGACGAACTGCGTACTCTGGTTGAGAGGCAACTTGACCGTCACTGCCGTCTCCGTGACAAATATGGAAGGCGAGCAGGACTCGGCAAAGATGATAATATCGAGTTGACTGAATCAGAACGGCGTTTCCTTAACAAAACCATTGACCAGATTTATTTACTGATGGACAAGGGTGGCTTGGATGTAAGTTCTTTGGCAGAGACCCTCTGTCTGAGTCCCCGCCAGTTCCACCGCAAGATCATCGCTTTGACTGGGGAAACCCCAGCCATCTATATACTCAGGATCAGGATGAAGAGAGCTTGCCAGCTACTTGAATCAAGGCCTGGTATGACAATTGAAGAAATAGCTGAGCGATGTGGTTTCGAACATACTACGAGTTTCTATCACTCGTTCAAGAAAATGTACGGGATGACTCCGACAAATTATAGAAAGAGGGTCGGTAGCTGACATTGAATGTGGCCCAGATGCTTGCTTCCCGGAGGAATATTTCTGTGAAGGTCCTTGGCGGCACAGTTGATCCCAGCTCGATGTCAGTCCATGGCGAATTCTCTGAAGAGGTCCTGAACAATATCGTATGCTCGTATCTGTTCTTCGGCGCTGACGGAATAAGCAGCAAGAGCGGGATAACCTGTGCTACTGTTGAGGAGGCGATTTTCATGCAGCGCTTGATGAAAACCGCTCTCAAGAGTGTTCTGCTCTGCAACAGCAGCAAGATCGGAAAAGTCGCAGCCGGCAGGATATGCTGGATGGGGGATGTGGACATCCTGATCACCGACTCCGCCATATCGAAGAAGGATTTGAAAGAGTTCGAAGCTAACGGTGTCGATGTGATTATTGCAGAATAGTAGTATACGTGATGCTATGGTTCTCAAGGGACAGAATCTTCAGCGTGAAAGGGATTCATTCGATGATCTCTGCAGGAAGACCGTATCGCATCATCCGTGCGATACGGTTGTTTTTATATGCAAGGAATCGGACTTCTCTGCATTTAGATAAGAGAACCAGTTAAACTATTGAGTTATGAGCATCAGACATTTATTCCTGCCCCTGTTGGTGGTATTCGCGGGTGCAGTCTCCTGCGACAACCTGGATCTTCCTGGTCCCGGTGAGGAAGAGCCTGCAGGTTACATAACCGTAGACCAGAAAGAATACTGCAGCCTTTCAAGCGTCACCGGAATGGATTCCGAAGGAAACCAGAAATGGTCGTTCAATGACGGGGAAGACCTACGTGTAAAGGTATCCAGCTGGCGCTGCCGTGAAGAAGAGCACGGCCACATAGGCTATTATGTGACCGAGGTTGAACTGGAGCTTCCTGATGTGGTTTCGATAAAGTTCCCTCTGGAACGTGCCGACGGGGACAATTACATCAGCGGCAACAAAGGCGTCTCCGGGGCCCATCTGAACGGCTATCGTATTTCGGATGACGGTAAGTCCCTGGAGTTCGACCTGTCCATAACCTTGTACCGGGAAACCGACGGAGACATACGGGTCGTCTGGACTGGTCCGATTTCCTGACAGCTCGGGTCGAAAGGTATCTAAGATAACATCGATATTCGCCGAATATCGATGTTTTTTGTTAATTTTACACCCGTAGAAAGGACATATGATGAGAAACAGGATCTATCTCTGCCTTGCCCATATGTCGGGCAATGAAATGAAGTATATCAAGGAGGCTTTCGACACCAACTGGGTGGTGCCGCTCGGGCCTAATGTCAATGGTTTTGAGAAGGACCTGGAGGATTTCTGCGGTCAGGACAAGCGTGTCGTGGCCCTGAGTTCGGGGACGGCGGCGGTGCATCTCGGACTGATCGGGTGCGGCGTGGGGCCGGGTGACGAAGTGCTGGTGCAGAGTTTCACTTTCTGTGCTTCCTCCCATCCGATTACCTATCTTGGCGCAAAACCTCTATTCGTGGATAGCGAACCCGATACCTGGAATATGGATCCTGAGTTGCTGGAAGAGGCCATAAAGAACAGGATTGCCAAGACGGGTCGCACCCCGAAGGCAATAGTTCCCGTGGCGCTCTACGGCATGCCGTACCGCATTGACCGCATTATGGAAATAGCTGATAGATACGGAATTCCTGTCGTAGAGGATGCGGCCGAGGGCTTCGGTTCCCGCTTCAACGGTCAGGTGCTTGGCACTTTCGGCAAATACGGAGTACTGTCATTCAACGGCAACAAGATGATCACTACTTCCGGCGGCGGTGCGCTCATCACGCCAAACGAGGAGTCCTGGCGCGAGATCATGATGTACGCGACCCAGTACCGCGAGAGCTATCCATATTACCAGCACGAGAAGATCGGGTACAACTACCGGATGTCGAATATCTGTGCCGGCATAGGTCGCGGCCAGATGACGGTCCTGGAGGACCACATAGCCCACCACAAGCACGTGCAGGCCCTTTACGAGGAGCTCCTGTCCGATGTCCCGGGAATAACTGCCCACAAGGCTCCGGATGCCAGGTTCGATTCTAACTTCTGGCTTTGCACGATTACAATAGATCCGGAATTGCGCGTGAAAGGGCAGGAGAATGCATACAAGACAGTGGTCAAGGGTGCTGTCGGAGGGGCTGCAGGCGTAATCCACGTTGCTGACAGCGCGGTCACGAATTGCCAGCCGAATGACAATGTAGAGGCGTTACGGGTCATTATGGACGCGGCCGGAGTCGAGGCCAGGCCGGTCTGGAAGCCGATGCACAAACAGCCGGTGTACAGCGAAGCCCCGGCCTATCTGCGTCCGGCTAACCTCTTCGGCCAGGAGGAGCCATCCGTCTCTGAGGCCATATTCAAAGTGGGAATGTGCCTCCCAAGCGGCCCGTACGTCACCGACGACGACGTCCGCTACATAATCGGAACGATCAAGTCCGCTATTATCGGATAGTGATCTGAAAAGTCGGCCCTGTGGTCGACTTTTATTTTTTTTATCCGGACTTGCGTCGGGATAAGGAGATGGTCCAGGCGGAAGCGGAGGATTCCCTTGCAGAAGGTGAAGCCCGGACCGCAGCCGGAAGCCCACCAGGCATCCCTTAGACCATATTCCTGGAGCCCCTTGAGAGTAGGGGATCCGGACAGGTCGTTGAGGTCGCCGCAAATTATCATCGGAGTCGATACCGTATCCAGCGCCGGGCGGATTGTCTCCAGTTCTTCTTTGCGCAGGTCGTATCCCCGCTTGATTCCGTAGTGGCTGCTCGTGAAGTGGAGGTGGACCAGGGTGACGGCCGTTCCGCCGATGTCCGCCGTGGCCATCACCATCCCGTCGCTGCCGTCCTCGACTGTCTGACTCGGAAGGCGCTTGATGTCCTTCAGGGGGAATTTGCTGTAAAGAGTCAGCTCTTCCGGCTGCTTTCCGCGGGGAATCTGGTGGAAGACCCCGTACGGGTAAACCTTGGAGAGGGCGGTGTCCAGCTCACGGTCCACATAGTAGAGATTCTCCGGGAGGAAAAGGATGTCGGCATCCTGCGAGATTATGTAGTCGATGAAGGTCGAGTCATGCTTGTGCTGGAACCTGTCTTCGGCGCACGTGTTGTATTCGAAAACCCGTATCCTGGTACCGGTGGAGTCGATACCGTTGCGGGACTTCCCGAACCTCACAGGAATCTGCTGGGTGGCGGAATTCAGGACGAGCGCTGCCGCGAGGAATACTAGTGCCGCAAGCCATTTCTTCCTGACAGTAAGGATAATAGCCATGAGGGTCAGGACACATATCATAGGTATGGCGAGGAGTATCGACATAAAGCAAAGATACCAACTTCTGATGGATTTTTCCGGGAGATTTGTTATTTTTGTAAACTTTTACTTATAATTCTTGATGAAATCATTCAGGGAACTGGTTGATTGGTACTTTTCCAAGAGGACGCTGCCGTATTGGTGCATCCTTCTCTTGGATTGTTGCATCATTCTCGGCTGCAGCATAGTGGTCTACTGGTTCTTCTTCAGGACGATAGCCCTGATCAACAATTTCTGGCCTCTGATGCGTACGATGCTGATCTACATTATGATATGCATCGTTTTCTTCAGGGTTTTCAGGACATATTCCGGTATACTCAGGTTCTCTTCGTTCACCGATTTGCTGCGCCTCGGGTTCGCTATGGGAAGCGCTTTCCTTGTAGTGCTGTTCGTCCATTATCCCCTCAGCAACGTCGATACCAGGTATTTTACTCCTCTGGCAGCCAGGCATTTGCTGGTCATCTTCGGTGGCGCTACTGCGTTGATGTGGATGTACCGGATGGTCATCAAGTCGATCTACGATACATATTTCCGAACTGATGAAGCCAAGAATGTGCTGATCTACGGCATCCGTACCGGCGGTATAGGACTTGCCAAGAGCATCAGGGGAGAGAAGCCTGCACGGTTCAAGCTCCGTGGTTTCATATCGCACGACCCTTCCTTGTCAGCAAAGCAGACCCATCTTCTCGGGGAACCTATCTATGAGGTCGACGACCATCTTCCGGAAGTCCTCAAGGAGAGGGGGATATATGCAGTCCTCGTGGCTCCGGGCAGGATCGATATGTTCCGTGACGATACCACACTCCAGGACTACATCCTCGGTACGGGCGTGAAGATTTTCTTCGCCCAGGACACAGTGGAATGGGACAAGGACGAGGCCGGGAAGAGGGAAAAGGCTACCTTGAAGCCGGTCTCGATCGAAGACCTCCTGCCTAGGGACGAGATCCAGGTGGACCTGGAATCGGTCCGTGAGGAGCTTTCAGGGAAACGTGTCCTGGTAACCGGTTCTGCCGGAAGCATCGGAAGCGAGATAGTCAGGCAGGTGGCATCATTCGCTCCTGCGGAGATGCTGCTGATAGATGCTGCCGAGAGCCCTCAGCACGACATCAGGCTGATGATGAAGCAGGATTTCCCTGATGTCAACGCTCAGGTGGTGGTGACGTCCATCACGAAATCAAACCGGATGGAACGCCTGTTCGAATCCTTCAGGCCTGACTACGTCTTCCATGCCGCGGCTTACAAGCACGTGCCGATGATGGAGGACAACCCTTCCGAGAGCGTTCAGAACAACGTGCTCGGTACGAAGGTCCTGGCCGACCTGTCGGTCAAGTACGGAGTGAAGAAGTTCGTAATGATCTCTACGGACAAAGCCGTCAATCCGACCAATGTGATGGGTTGCTCCAAGAGGATCTGCGAGATATATGTGCAGAGCCTGAATGCGGCCGAGAGGTCGGGGGCAGTGAAAGGAAATACCGATTTCGTGACTACCCGATTCGGCAACGTGCTCGGTTCCAACGGTTCTGTGATCCCTATTTTCGAGAGGCAGATCCGCAACGGCGGTCCTGTCACCGTGACCGATCCGGACATCATCCGTTACTTTATGCTTATCCCGGAGGCCTGCAAACTCGTGCTCGAGGCCGGAACAAAGGGTGAGGGCGGTGAAATATTCGTGTTCGATATGGGTAAGCCGGTCCGCATCGTGGATCTTGCGAAGAGGATGATCCAGCTTTCCGGCGCCGAAGACATCAAGATCGAGTTCACCGGTCTCCGTGAGGGTGAAAAGCTTTATGAGGAACTCCTTGACGATAAGGAGAACACCAAGCCTTCATTCCACGAAAAGATCCGCATCGCTACCGTTCGCGAGTACGATTATGCTTCAGTGAACACGGAGATCTCCGAGCTTGTCTCCCTCGCCGGGGAATATGACGACTTGAAGACCGTGGCTATGATGAAGCGCATCGTCCCGGAATATGTCAGCAACAATTCTGCATTCTCCGTGTTGGACAAGAAGTAAAGGATATGTGGCCTTTTTCTAGACACAAGTCAGTTATCCGGTCCGGTGTCCTGAAGGGGATGACGGACTGCCATTCTCACATCCTTCCGGGTGTCGATGACGGTGTCAAGGATATCCGTGAGTCTCTGGCTATCCTTGAAAGGTATGAGCAGCTGGGAATTAGGACCGTCTGGCTCACTCCTCACGTGATGGAGGATATTCCCAACACGCCTGCTTTCCTGAAGGAGCGCTTCGAGGAGCTGAAGGCGGCATACAGAGGAGGCATAGAGCTTCATCTGGGGGCTGAGAATATGATCGACAATCTCTTCGAGGAGCGCCTTGCCGCGGGAGAATTGCTCACGATGGGTGCCGACGAGCGCCACCTTCTGGTAGAGACTTCGTATTTCACTCCTCCCTATGGCTTCTACGACACTGTCGAAGAAATAAAGCGCCTCGGATATTACCCGGTGCTGGCCCATCCGGAGAGGTACGTCTATATGGACCAGAAAGACTATGAGAAGCTCAAGGGTATGAACGTCTTGTTCCAGATGAATATATTCTCCCTCGTCGGTATGTACGGGAAAGGGACCCAGCACGTCGCCCAGGAACTCATCAAAAGGGGAATGTACGACTACGTGGGCACCGATATCCATTCCATTTCGATACTCGACAGGTTCCTGAATGCGTCACTCGACGCAGATTATGACCTTCCGATTTGGAATAATTCTTTGTGATTTTTTAAATATTTTTGATTATTTCGATACTTTTTGTAACTTGTCAAACGTTTTAGGTAATTATAACTTTAAAACTGAAACAAGTTATGGCAGAAAAGTTACTTCTCC
Organism: uncultured Bacteroidales bacterium; assembly: GCA_905235085.1. Taxonomy (GTDB): domain Bacteria; phylum Bacteroidota; class Bacteroidia; order Bacteroidales; family UBA932; genus Cryptobacteroides. Next base: position 7,107 of record CAJOKD010000001.1, read on the forward strand.
TGGGGGATGAAGCCGTGGCCTTGGGTGCCCTGCACGCTGGCCTGTCCGGTGTATATGCCTATCCGGGGACACCTTCCACTGAAATCACCGAGTATATCCAGAACCATCCGATGACCAGGGAGCGCGGGGTACACAGCGACTGGTGCACGAATGAGAAAACGGCTATGGAGGCCGCACTCGGAGTGTCCTATGCCGGCAAGCGCGCACTGGTATGTATGAAGCACGTCGGAATGAATGTCTGTGCGGACGGCTTTATGAATTCGGCCGTCACCGGGGCCAACGGAGGCTTGGTGGTAGTGGCCTGCGACGATCCTTCCCAGCATTCTTCCCAGAACGAGCAGGATTCCCGTTTCTATGCGGAATTCGCCCAGGTTCCTTGTTTCGAGCCTTCGAACCAGCAGGAGGCCTACGACATGGTCCGCGAGGCTTTCGATTATTCCGAAGCCAACCATATTCCTGTCTTGATGAGGCTCCCTACGAGGATGGCTCACTCCAGGGCAGTCGTGGAGGCACGTGAGCCTCGCGAGCAGAACGAGATGCATTTCCCTGCCGCTGACAGGGCAAAGTTCTGGGTGACCCTTCCGGGGATTTCCCGCGTACGCATCAAGGAACTTGCCGACGACCAGATACGTTTCCGCCACGATTCCGAGCTTTCGGAGGACAACCTCTATACGGACGGGCCGGACCATTCGATGGGTATCGTGGCCTGCGGCATCGCCTATAATTACTTGATGGAGAACTACCCTGGAGGTTGCACTTACCCGACCCTCAAGGTAACGAGATACCCTTTCCCTAAACAGCTCCTCGAGAAGATGACCGAGACCTGCAAGACCATCCTCGTGATAGAGGAAGGCCAGCCGCTGGTCGAAGAGAAACTTCGCGGCCTCATCTATGAGGAAGGAAGTGCTGCGATCAAGGTCAAGGGCCGCCTGGACGGGTCCCTGCCGCGTACCGGCGAGTTGAATCCGGACCACGTGCGCAAGGCTGTCGGACTGCCTGCCAACCCTGTATTCGAGGCCTCTGGTGTCACCGTACCCCGTCCACCTGCTCTCTGTATGGGCTGCGGCCACAGGGATTTCTACACTGCCTTGAACAATGTGCTCAAGAAATATGAAGGCTCAAGGGTATTTGGCGACATCGGCTGCTATACTCTCGGATATATGTCTCCGTTCAATGCCATACACACTTGCGTGGAGATGGGTGCTTCGCTCACGATGGCTATCGGTGCCGCCAACAGCGGCGTGTGGCCTTCCGTCGGAGTGATCGGCGACTCTACCTTCACCCACTCCGGAATGACGGGACTTCTCGATGCCGTCAATTCCGGGGCTGACATCACCCTCTGCATTTCCGACAACCTCACCACCGGTATGACCGGAGGTCAGGATTCAGCCGGAACCGGCAAGCTCGAGCGTATCTGCGAGGCTATCGGAGTCGCTCCCGAGCACATACGTACCATCGTTCCGCTTCCGAAGAACTATCCTGAAATGGAGGCCGTAATCGACGAAGAACTCAACTACCACGGCGTGTCAGTAGTCATCTGCCGCCGTGAATGCATCCAGACCGCAAAACGCCACGCTAAGAAGATATGAAAAAGGATATAATACTTTCAGGCGTCGGAGGACAGGGAATCCTCTCGATCGCTACCGTAACCGGATGGGCTGCATTGGACCAGGGACTGTATCTGAAGCAGGCCGAGGTTCACGGAATGAGCCAGCGGGGAGGAGATGTGCAGAGCAACCTGCGCCTCTCCACCGAACCGATATTCAGCGACCTGATCCCGAGAGGGGAGTGCGACATAGTCATTTCCCTGGAGCCTATGGAGGCTCTCAGGTACCTGCCTTGGCTTTCCAAGACCGGTTGGATGGTCACCAATACCACTCCGTTCGTGAATATTCCGAATTATCCTGAGACCGGTGAGCTGATGGCCGAACTTGCCAAACTCCCGAACGTGATAACCCTCGACTGCGATTCCATCGCCCGTGACTGCGGCTCTCCGCGCAGTGCCAATATGGTGCTTCTCGGTGCTTCGGCAGGCGTGATGGAGATCATCGAACCGGACAAGTTCAGGGAGGGTATAGTCAGCGTGTTCTCGCGCAAGGGCGACGCCATAGTCGCTGCCAATATCGCCGCATTCAATGCAGGTCTCGAACAATCCAAAATGATCAAGAGATGAGAGTGATATCCAAAGAAAGCTTGGATGAGGTCCTTGCCGGAATGCTGATAAAGGACATCGCCAAGGCAACCATCAGGCAATGTGTCAATGCCGCTCAGGAGCTTGAGAGGATCTCCGGAGAGAATTTCGTCCATCTCGAGTTCGGTGTTCCGGGAATCAAGGCTTCCCAGTACGGGGTCGATATGCAGAAAATGGCCCTGGATGCCGGTATAGCTGCAGTCTATCCTCCGACGGCGGGTATTCCTGAGTTCAAGTGGAACGCTTCGGCATTCATAAAGGCATTCGTCGGTATCGATGTATTCCCTGAATGTGTAATTCCTACCGTAGGCTCGATGCAGGGCTGCTTCAACCTCCTTCTGGAATGCTCTCAATTGCACGACGACCGTAATGCCGTGATATACCTGAGCCCTGGTTTCCCATCGCATTTCCTTCAGGCAAAGATACTCGGCCTCGAGGCTCGTTCCTTGGACATCTATGACAACCGCGGCGACAAGCTGGGCCCTGCCCTTGAAGCTATGATGGCAGACGGGAAGGTCTGCGCAATGGTTTATTCCAATCCTAACAATCCTGCTTGGGTGAATCTGACCGAGGATGAGCTGAAAACAATCGGTTCCCTCTGTACCAAGTATGATGTCATTGCATTGGAAGATATGGCCTACCTCTGTATGGATTTCAGGAGCGACAGGTCGAAACCGTTCCAGCCTCCGTTCCAGCCTACGGTGGCTCGCTATACGGACAATTATGCGATTATGATATCTGCCTCGAAGATATTCAGTTACGCAGGGGAAAGGGTCGGAATGGTAGCTATTTCGAAGAAGCTCTACGATCGGGAATATCCGAGTCTGAAAGAGAGGTACGGACTTGCCACTTTTGGTGACAATTTCGTGCTTACCTATATTTATGTCAACACTTCGGGTTGCTCCAGGTCGGCCCAGAACGCGATGTCGGAGATGATGGAGGCTTCCGTCAGCGGCAAATACGACTTCGTCAGTGAGGTCAAGGAATATGCCCGCAGGGCCCGTCGCTCGAAGGAGATCTTCTTCAAGCACGGCTTCTCCCTGGTGTATGACAAGGACCTCGACCAGGAAGTCAGCGACGGCTTCTTCTACACGATAGGCTACAAGGGTATGATGGGGAGCGATCTGCTCTACGACCTTATGCGTTGCGGCATCAGCGCCATCACCCTTACTGCCACCAGGAGCAAGCAGCAGGGAATACGGGTATGCGTGTCTATGCTTAACTCCGATGATGATTTCGTCAAGCTTGACGAGCGCCTCGGATTGTTCGTCGAACTTCAGGAATCCAAAAACGTCTAATGATGAATTATGTTTCTGCAGACGAGGCTATGGGTCTCGTCAAGTCCGGCGACTGGGTATTCTTCCAAGGAAGTACCTCCGTACCGATCATCTTGCAGGAGGCTCTTGCAAGGCATCACGAGCGTTTGCGTGACGTCAAGATAGTCTCCGGTTTCAACGTGACCAAGGGAACTGCGGCTTTCTGCAAGCCTGAATACAAGGAATCGTTCGTTGTCAACAGCTTGTTCCTGTGCGGAGACCAGCGTCAGTACGTCGCCGAGGGTTACGGAAGCCTTATTCCAGGTTTCCTCAGCGACCTGCCGAAGCTTATCCGCAGGGGAGAGATCCCCATCGACGTGGCCTGCATCAACTGCTCGCTTCCTGACGAGAACGGCTATTGCAGCTACAATATCTCGGCGGACTTGGCTCAGCCTGCTGTCGAGGCTGCGCGTGTGGTGATCGCACAGGTCAACAAGAGCATTCCGTATCTCTACGGTACCGCGATGATCCACGAGTCCAAGATCACCGCCGCGGTTGCTTGCGACGACCCTCCTGTGGATATGCAGTTCGGTGCTCCGACAGAGATAGAGAAGGCTATCGGGTCCTGGATCGCAGCTGAGATTCCTGACGGTGCTACCTTGCAGATCGGTGTCGGGGGTATTCCTAACGCTACCTTGAACGGGCTGAAGGACCATCAGCATCTTGGTCTCCATACCGAGGCGATGACCGACGGTGTATTCCGTCTTATGCAGTCGGGGGTAATAGACAATTCCCGCAAGAAGGTCGAGCCGGGCAGGAGCGTGGCCTCTCTGGCATTGGGATCTGCCAAGATGTACGAGTTCCTGGACCACAACGAGGACTGCATATTCTACGATGTAGGTGTGACCAACGATCCGTTCCTTATCCGTCAGAATCCCAATGCCGTTGCCATCAATTCAGCAATCGAGATCGACCTGACCGGGCAGATCTGCGCTGACAGCATCGGCGAGATGATATTCAGTTCAGTCGGAGGGCAGCACGACTTTATGTACGGTGCATCCCTTTCCGAAGGAGGCAAGACGTTCATAGCGATGCCTTCCAGGACCACCAAGGGCAGGGGAAAGATTGTTCCTACACTGACTCCCGGCGCCGGTGTCGTCACGACCCGGTTCCAGACCCAGTACGTGGTCACTGAATATGGATGCGTGTATCTCCGGAACAAGAATCTTGCTGAGCGTGCAAAGGCTTTGATCTCGATCGCCCATCCGGATGACCGTGATGCCCTCGACCGCGCCGCACACGCCCGTTTCGGCAGGGTCTACCACCAGCTCTTCCTGAACGTTTAACGTCCCCTCGCCCCGTATTCCGCCGCCCCTTTCCGCACCCTTCCCGCGCGCAAGGGTCCATCTGAGTGCACCCTTGAGCACGATTTCGCCCTTTTTCACGCGCAAGGGTCCATCTGAGCGCACCCTTGAGCACGATTTCGCCCTTATTCACGCGCAAGGGTCCATCTGGGCGCACCCTTGAGCACGATTTCGCCCTTTTTCACGCGCAAGGGTCCATCTGAGCGCACCCTTGAGCACGATTTCGCCCTTTTTCACGCTCAAGGGTCCATCTGGGCGCACCCTTGAGCACGATTTCGCCCTTTTTCACGCGCAAGGGTCCATCTGGGCGCACCCTTGAGCACGATTACGCTTCAATCTGGACGGGCCAGCAGTTATCGAAACGGATTCTAGTACAGATCGTGTATATCAATTACATCGCGGTCTAATCTAAACTGCTATTAGTTTTTCATTGCGGACAAAATAAAGAAAGGTTGCGGAGGTCAGAGTTGCCTTTTGAGACGGTTGACGGTGCGAGGGACATCGGTGGAGGCGAGTGTGCCTCGTATGCATATTATCGATTGTCCGTGGAGGATTATGACCAGGTCCGAGACGGTATTTCCATCCGAGGAGGTGATTCCAAAAGCTTCGTCCACGACGCCGAAATCATCTGTGTTTGAATATACCAAATAGTTGGGAGATAGATATCTACCTACCTCTTCTTCCATTGATTCTTTAGTTGATTCGAGACACTCTCCGTAGTCCAGGATGAAGACTCCGCTGACCTTCTTGAACGCCTTGATGACCATCTTGAGCCAGGGATCTGAAATGGCAGCCTTGCCGAAAGTCTTGCCCATAACCATAGCGATGAGGCCGACTTTCATATAAGAAACATTGTCCCGTTCTCCGAATCCTTCCATCAACCTGGTAATATCGGTGAAGCTTTTGCTGTAGTCATCACTAGTCCCCATCGAAGATCTCAATGGAGTGCAGACCTTACCTTCAGCCCCTGTCAATGAAGGCAGAGGCGCAGGGTCCATAATTCGGGACGGCGCTGCAGAGGAAAAGAGCAGCGCCGCCAGGAATACCAGGAGTACCGGGAAGAACGGTATGAGATGTCGTTTTGTCACATCAACTGCCAAGTCCTTCGAGTTCATCCATCCAGAGCCTTACCTGGGCGTCGGAGACCATCCGGAAGTCACCTCTCGGAGAGAAGCTTACCTCGCTGATCTTCGGGCCGTCAGGCATACAGGATCTCTTGAACTGCTGGATAAAGAACCTCCAGCAGAACTTCTTGAGCCACTTCAGGATAGTTTCCCCGTCATAGGCATCCTTGAATGCCTTGCAGGCGAAGAAATAGATCTTGGAAGGGGAGTATCCGTACCTCATAAAGTTGTAGATGAAGAAATCGTGCAACTCATATGGGCCAATGATATCCTCAGTCTTCTGCTTGATCCTTCCCTTTGAATCAGCCGGCATAAGTTCCGGACTGATAGGAGTTTCAGTAATATCAATCAATATATCTGCAGCTGTCCTTGAACCTTTTTCTGCCGGCTGGTTGAATACATTCTCGGCCGCCCAGCGGACAAGGTGTCTTATCAAAGTCTTCGGCACCGATGCGTTGACCCCGTACATCGACATATGGTCTCCGTTGTAGGTGCACCACCCGAGCGCAAGTTCGGACAGGTCACCTGTTCCGACCACCAGCCCGTTCTCCTGGTTGGCAGTGTCCATAAGGATTTGGGTCCTCTCCCTGGCCTGGGCGTTTTCGTATGTCGAATCCATAACCTTCGGATCGTGTCCGATATCCTTGAAATGCTGCTCCACTGCAGGCACTACGGATATCTCCCTGGAAGTCACCCCGAGAGCATCCATCAGGTCGACGGCGTTGGATTTGGTCCGGGAAGTGGTCCCCAGTCCAGGCATAGTGATACCGATTATATCCTTGCGCGGAAGTCCCAGCCTGTCGAATGCCATACAGGTCACCAGGAGGGCCAGGGTGCTGTCCAGGCCTCCTGAGATTCCGATCACGGCAGTCTTCGAGCCGATGTGCCCGATACGTGTCGCCAGTCCAGTGGACTGGATGAAAAGGATTTCCTTGCAGCACCTCGATACTTCTGCAGGGTCTCCGGAAGGGAGAAAAGGATGGGCCTCGACTTTCCTGAAGAGCTCCGAAGAGAAGTCGGTAGGAGCGGCCTTCCCGAGGTCGAACCGGGAATACAGGTTGGAATATTCACAGGCCGAGGTGCCGTCAGGCGCCATTCCCCGGAAGGAATTCTTCTTCTGGCGAAGGAGATTCAGCTTCTGGATGTCGAGGTCGGCGACGATGAAGGAGTCCTCCATCTGGAACCTCTCGTTCTCGGCAAGGATGCACCCGTCTTCGCAGACCATGGCAGACCCTCCGTAGACGGTGTCCATAGTTGATTCTCCGAAACCTGCCGAGCAGTAGACGTATCCGGTGACGGTGCGGCCAGACTGGTTGGAAATGAGCTCCCTGCGCTGCCTGTCCTTGTTCATCACCTCGTTGGATGCTGATATGTTAACGATCACCTGCGCACCGGAAGGAGCGAGGAATGAGGAAGGCGGAATCGGAGTCCAGAAGTCCTCGCATATTTCGATTCCGAAGGTGGCGGGTCCTACGGTGAACAGCAGGTTGGGGGATATGTTGCACCTCTGGCCGGCGAACCTGATGACGGCATCGAAGCCGTCGCGGTAGAAGTTCCTGCCGTCGTCGACGAATCTGCCGCAGGTGGTGTTGGCCTCGGACAGGAAGTCCGATCCGGAAGCGAACCATCTGCCTTCGTCGAATTCAGCATAGGTGGGAAGGTAAATCTTGGGTACTATGCCCTTGATGCCACCGTTGCGGATCACTGTCGCGCAGTTGTACAGCCTGCCCCTGAAGCGGACAGGGGTACCTACCACTACGGTTACCTGCTTGCCCCTCGTGTAGTCGGCTATGGCAGCCACGGCTTCTTCGGACTTGGTCAGAAGGAGATCCTGCCCGAAAAGGTCAAGGCAGGAATAGCCCGTTACGGACAGTTCCGGGAATACTACCAATGATGTCTGCTTTTCCTCGGCCTGGCTGATCAGCCTGCAGATGGACTCGCAGTTGAACGCCACATCGGCGACCTTTACGCGCGGCACTGCCGCTGCGACTCTGAATAGACCGTAATCCATTTCCAGTTGATTATTATGCGTTTGCAGGATCGTCGTTCCCGCCGTCGTATCCGCTGTCCTCCCGATCTTTCCTGACTTTGGCGTTGTGGATGGTCGCAACGGCCCTGTATGCGAAGTAAAGTCCGATCAGCACGATGAGTATGTTCTGCCACGTCTTTCCGGATCCATTAATGAAATTGGCTGTTCCGAAGATAATGACGAATACGGCGAGCACCAGATAGACTATACCTAAATACTTGTTCCTCATATCTTAAAGGCTTTCAATGAGTTTGGTGAATATTTCGCACATTGTCCCGGCTGCCTTGTCGGCAGCTTTCACGACTTCGTCTCCGTCGTTCTTGTAGTCCTTGTCATAATCGTCGTGCGCTTCGTTGGTCACGACGGACATTCCGAATACCGGAATGTTGGAATGTCGGGCGGTAATGACCTCCGGGATGGTGCTCATTCCGGTCACGTCTCCGCCTATGATGCGGATGTACTTATACTCGGACGGAGTCTCGTAGGTTGGCCCCGTGCCTCCGAAATACACACCCTTGTGGACTTTTACGCCCATATCGGAGGCGATCTTCTCCGCCCTGGCGATGAGGTCCGGATCATAAGGGCGGGTCATATCCAGGAACCTTGGCCCGAAGTCGTCCATATTAGGTCCGATCAGCGGGTTGGGCTGGAGGTTGATGTGGTCCTTAAGGATCACCAGGTCGCCTATCTTGTAGTCGTAGTTGACGCCGCCTGCGGCATTGGATACGAAAAGATACTTGATGCCGACCACCTTCATTACCCTTGTCGGGAGTGTGACGTCGTCCATCGAATATCCTTCGTAGTAGTGGATCCTTCCCTGCATCATAATGACTTCCTTCCCTCCGAGGGTGCCGATGATGAAGTTGCCCTTGTGTCCGACTGCAGTCGAGACAGGGAAGCCCGGAATGGTCTTGTATGGGATGATCAGAGGATTCTCGACAGCCGTCGCAAGTCTGCCGAGACCGCTTCCGAGGATGATTCCCACGACGGGTTTCCTCTCTCCGAGCTGCTGCTTGATGTAGTCAGCTGCAGCGTAGATTCTTTCAACTCTTTGATCCATATTCCTTTCAGTGCTTTATGTAGTTTTCTATTATCTTGAGCTGGGCCCTTCCTCCGTCAAGAATTTCCCTTTCTGCAGGAACCTTGCGGTCGCGCATCACGAACTTTCCTCCCGATATCAGCGAGCTGATGCAGTCACTGTGGGCTGAATATATGAAGTTGGCCAGGAACGGGCCGGGGGACAGGAAAAACGTGCTGTCGGTGTCGATAATCTGGATGTCGGCGTCGAAGCCTTCTTCTATACGTCCGGTATTTGCACCCATAGCCTTGGCTCCGTTGACCGTAGCCAGGTCGAGCAGGGCCTTGAGAGGCAGTGCGGAAGGGTCTTCCCTCCAGGCTTTCTGGAAGAAGGCAGCCGTCTTCATCGCCTCCAGCATATCCAGGTTGTTGGACGAAGCGGCTCCGTCCGTACCCAGGCATACGTTGGCTCCGGCGTCGGATAGCTCCTTCCACTTGAACTTGTAGCCGGAAGCAAGCTTTGCGTTGGAGTTGATGTTATGGACGCAGTTGACCTTCCTCCGGCCAAGTATCTCGATGTCTTCGTCGGAAAGGATTTCGCAGTGGGCGGCGATCACGTCGCTCCCGAGCACTCCCAGTTCGTCGAGGTATCCGACAGGGGAGAGGCCGCCGTGCGCAGCCTTGCAGTCTTCCACTTCCTTCCTTGTCTCGGATACGTGTATGTGGATCCGGAGTCCGTGCTTGCGTGCGAATTCCGTGACCCAGAGGATAGTCTCTTCGCTTACCGTATAGACCGAGTGGATGCTGACCGAGAAAGTAGAGCGGGGATCCCAGGAAGGGACCTGGCTGAACATTTCCAGGCAGACATCTCTCTGGTGGCTGGCCTGTTCACGGTCGAAGTTGTCCAGGAACGTGAACGAAGTCAGGTTTCTCAGCCCCATCTTCGAGGCGGCTTTCTGCGCTTCCGGAGAGAACCAGTACATATCGTTGAAGGACGTCGTGCCCGTCTTGATCATTTCAAGGGTGGCGACCAGGGTTCCCCAGTAGATGAAGGGTTCGTCAAGATGCTTCTCGATAGCCCAGATGTGGTCGAGCCAGTCTCTGAGGACCATATCTTCTCCGACTCCTCTCATAAGGGTCATCGCAGCGTGGGTGTGCATATTCACGAATCCAGGCACTGCTACCTTTCCGGAGCAGTCCACAGTCTCCGTTCCGTCCTGGACCGGGCAGGGACCTGCCTGGTGCGGCGTAATCTTGGATATCTTGCCTTCTGCGATCAGGATATCCTTCCGGATGCCGTCCAGGGTTATGTCTCTGAGAAGAATCTTGTTCATTCGCATTATGGGTTAATTTTTCAAATTTAATAAAAAGTCCTTATATTTAAAACGTATATCTAAAAAACGGATTTATAAGTATTATGTCTATTCGTCATTTCCTGGCATTTGCCGCCGCAGTTATGCTTTCAGCCGGCGGGGCTTTTGCCGCAAAGCAGGGTGACGGTATTCCTGAGGCTCTGAGAGTCAAGGAATTCACCCTATCCAATGGTTTCAAGATTTATATCAACGAGGATCATTCGAAGCCGTCCGTGTATGGAGCGGTGGTGGTGAAGGCTGGTTCCAATGACTGCCCCGACACCGGAATCGCCCATTATTTCGAGCATATGATGTTCAAGGGAACATCCAGGATCGGAACCACCGATTATGCCGCCGAGAAGGTTTACCTCGATTCCATAGTCGTGGCTTACGACCTTCTTGCCCGGACTTCAGGCGAGGAGGAGAGGATGAAGATCCAGAAGGATATCAACCGCCTGAGCAACGAAGCTGCTGCCTATGCGATTCCGAACGAGTTCGACAGGCTTGTCTCCAGGTTTGGTGGAAGCGGCCTGAACGCAGGTACTTCGTACGACTATACAGTTTATTACAACAGTTTCGCACCTCAGTTCCTGGCACAGTGGTGTGAACTCTATGCGGAGCGTTTGCGCGAACCGGTATTCCGTCTGTTCCAGAGTGAGTTGGAAACGGTCTACGAGGAGAAGAATATGTATTCCGACAATCCTGTCCAGCCGGCGCTGGAGGCTGTCTTGAAGGCATATTTCGGGGATGCTCCGTATTCCTGTCCGATCATCGGAACCACCGAGAATCTCAAGAACCCGCAGCTGTCCAAGATGGCCGAGTTCTTCGACAAATACTACGTTCCCCGGAATATGGCCGTGATCCTTTGCGGCGACCTGACTGCCGAAGAGGCCAGGCCTTTCCTGGAGCAGACTTTCGGCAAGCTTGCCGACAAGGGGCCGGCTCCTGCCCGCACCTTCGAGGTCAAGCCTCTCAAAGGAAAGAGCAATATCGACATCAAGGTACCTATCCCGCTCATCAAGCTTGGAGGAAGGGCGTTTTCCGCACCGAAGGAGTCCGATCCTGACTACATCCCGCTTTCCGTGGCACTGCGTCTGCTGACCGACGAAAGCGGCAGCGGCCTGCTGGATTCCCTTGCCAACTCCCACAAGGTGATGATGGCCACAGCTGTCAACACCTCCTTCGATGATGCCGGCCTGATGCTCTTCGGCTATGTTCCGAATATTCCTTTCGGCAGTGAGAAGAAGGCTATGCAGATGTGCCAGGAGCAGATCGACAAGGTGAAGAAGGGAGAGTTCACGGATGCCATTCTCGAGGAGATCAAGTCCAATATCAAGCAGGACGAAATGAGGGGATATGAGGCCATCCGCAGCCGTGGCGAGCGCCTGACTTCTACATTCACCAGAGGAATAAGCTGGGAGGAGCAGCTTGCCCGGATCGAGTCCTACGGCAATGTGACGAGAGAAGATATAGTGAGGGTGATGAACAAGTACTTCGGGGACGATTACCTCGAAGGCCACAAGAAGACCGGCAGCTATCCTAAGGACAAGGTCAGCCAGCCTGGTTACGAGGCGGTTTCTCCAAAGAACTCATTTGCATCGTCCGCCTATGCCGACAGCCTCAAGAGGATTCCGGTCAATTACGTCCCTAAGGTCGTGGACTTCGGAAAGGATGTATTAAAGACTCCTGTAAGCGGGCAGTCGGTCCTATACAGCGTCCCCAACAAAGTCAATGACATATTCGAGCTCGCAATCACCTGGTACCGCGGTACCAATTCCGACAGAAACTTGAGGATAGTTCCTGATTATCTGTCGATTGCGGGCACGGATTCGCTTTCTCTCCAGCAGCTGAAGACCACTTTGCGCCGTCTTGGAGCGAAGATGAGCTTCGATTCTGAAAAGTATACTTTTTCCGCTCACCTGTCGGCTCCTGACAAGAACCTGGAGGAGGTGCTGGCCTTTCTGCGCCACTTCACCGGGCACGTAGCGGCTGACAAGGAGGCTATAGGAGAACTCAAGTCCGGCGTGAAGCTGGAAGGGCAGTCGTTCGACAAGTCCAATTCCGACATCGCCTCAGCCCTATTTACCTATGTAATAAGGGGTTCCGAATCTAAATTCCTCCAGCAGTTCAACGAGAATGATATAAAGAGCGTGGGTGCCGCTGGAATGGTCGAATCCTTCAAGCGAGCCACTGCTGCAGGCTGTGACTTCGTGTACAGCGGCAACAGGCCTGCTGAGGAGGTGGCTTCCTTGCTGAAAGAATATATTCCTTCCTGCGGAGGCGAAAGGGAAACATTCAAGCCTACTCCGATACAGGAATACGATTCTCCACAGGTATTCATCTATGATATGCCTTCCGCGCGCCAGAACATCATAATGACCTTCCAGAACGTCGACCACCTGAAGAGCCCTTCGGACATCGCGGCCTTCAAGCTCTTCGGCGAATATTTCGGAGGTAGTATGTACAGTGTCCTGTTCCAGGAGATGCGTGAGTTCCGTTCATTCGCATACACAGCCCAGGGTCAGCCGGTGATCGTCAGCGGTAAGGCTGATGAGCTCCCTGCCGGCCTCCTTACTTACGTGGGTACCCAGTCTGACAAGACGTCGGATGTGCTCGGAGTGCTCGATTCTCTCTTCAGGGAAATGCCTGTGCGTGAAGAGAATGCGGAGACTGCCAAGCTGACTTTGCTGAATGAGATTAACAATAACTATCCTTCTTTCCGCGGGATAGGAGGATATGTCCGCAACAGTGAGTTCGAGGGCTACTCGGAGGATCCTGACGCTCCGCTGGTGAAGGTGCTGCCATCGATGGGTACGTCCGACATAGTCTCGTATTTCGAGGCTCAGGTCAAGGACCGTCCGCGTGTGCTGATGATAGTCGGCAACAAGAAGAACCTGCCTATGGACATAATCCAGCGCTGGGGACCTGTCACGTACCTGAAGAAAGCCGACATCTACCGTTAGACTCTTGTTTTAGTTATCATCCTCCCGTGCGACAGGCTGTCAACACAGATTAAACGAAGAGGGTGACCGATAATCTCTTATCAGTCACCTTCTTTGCTTATACTTGACGGATGCGGCTATTCTACGAAATCGGATCCGATCAGGTAGTCGGCACACATCTTCAGGCTCTCCTTCCAGTCGTCGTTCGTGAAGGCCTCGATCTCCACGATGAAATCCTTCGTCCCGGCAGTTTCGATATTCTTGTAGATAGCATCGAAACCTACCATTCCGCTCTCTCCGAGCTCGCGATGGTCCTTGATGTGGAGCATCTTGAAGCGTCCTGGATATTTGCGGAAGTATTCCACTGGAGCTGCCTGGCCCATTACGGCCCAGTAGACGTCCATCTGGAAGAATACGCACTCGGGATCGGTGTTCTCCAGCATATAGTCGTAGACTACGGTTTCCTCCACCTTCTTGAACTCGTGGGCGTGGTTGTGGTAACCGAAGGCGATTCCCTCATCCTTGCACTTCCTGCCGATGGCATTGAAGTAAGCGCAATAGGTTTTCAGGTCAGTGAGATTGTCCGGTATCGGGAATGAAGGTACTACGATGTATTCGCAGCCCGCTGCCTTGTGGGCGGCTATGGCTTCGTCCCACCACTGCAAAGATTCGGTGAAGACTCCGGTCTTCAGCTCCTCTGGGGAGAGGGCGTGACCGATATGGGAGGAAAGGGACTTCAGTCCGGCGGCTTCAAGGTCGGCCTTGTACTGCTCAGGATCGACTCCGTAGAGTTTTCCGTCGCGGTAGCTGGCGGCTTCTACATAGGAATATCCCATCTCGGCAAGGGCCTTGAATGCCTCCTCGTGGTTATCAGCGTAGAGCGTCGAATCACCGATTACGCTCCTGATGCTGTACAGCTGGACGCCGAATTCTTTTTTCACTGGCTCATTATCAGCCTTCTTCTGGCCGCAGGCAGCAGCCAGGAGAAGGACTGACATCAAGACTAAGACTGAATTCTTCATCTCTAGTCAAGCAATTTGACCTTGATGTTGCGGTACCAGACATCGTTTCCGTGATCCTGGAATCCGATGTAACCTTCGTGCTCGTCGCCGCCGAGGTTGTTCAGGAGCTCGAATGCGAGAGGCCACTTCTCCTCGGAGAATTTGCTGGCCTGGAGCATCTCGGTCCACTGAGGAGTCCAGAGATGATATTCAAGCACGTTTTCGCCGTTCTGGGCGTGTACCACCGTACCCTGGTAGACCAGGATGCTTCCTGTGTTCCACTCCTCGAAAGGATTCTGGTTCTGAGGGACCGCAGGAATCATATCATACAGGGATGCGCTCTGGCGGTTGCCGTCCTTGCCGAGCTTTGCGTCAGGATGGTTGGCGTTGTCGAGGATCTGGTATTCAGGAGCGGAGATGTAGATAGGCTCCCACTTGACCGTTCCGTCCTCGTTCTTGGTGGTAACCTCCCTTCCGAGGTAGAAGACTCCCGAGTTGCCGCCCTTGGAAATCTTCCAGTCGAACTTCAGCTCGAAATTCTTGAACTTCTTGGTGAAGATGATGTCGCCTCCGTCTCCGGACTGTGATTCTCCGGCACCGGTGCCCGTGAATTTAAGGCAACCGTCCTCGATGGTCCAGCGGGCAGGTACATTCTCCTTGCCGTAGCCTCTCCATCCATTGAGGGATGTACCGTCGAAGATCACGATGTAGCCCTCTTCGTCGACAGGGAATCCTGCCAGGTCGACCTGGGCGTTCTCCACTACTTCATAGGCAGGAACGGCGCTCTCTTCGGCCGCCCCCTTCTTGTTGTTCTTGCACGCTGCCAGTGAGAATACGACGGCTGCGCAAGCTGCTATTGTCAAAGCCTTCTTCATTGTGTGATAAGTTGAAATATTGTTGTTCATTTGATTATTCCGGCATATCAGGAAGCACGTAACCCTCCCTGTACTGACGCTTGATCAGGCTGGCGGCGAACTCGCGTGCGTTGATAGGATCGGTGTAGGTATTGTTGAATGTCGGGTGACCGTCCGTGATCTTGAACCCGTCCTTTTCCATAATCTTGATGGTCGCGTCGGCAGGGATGTTCGTGAATTCCATCTTCTGTCCGTCCCATTCGAGGATCTGGTTGAGAGCCTGGAGACGTACGGCTGCTACACCGAGGTCTACCATCTCTACGAAAGGTCCGGCCTCGCTGAAATCGGAGGCTGAAGGAATCCTGGTCTCAGGGTCTTCCTTGCAGGCGCGGATCCAGTCCTGCTGATGTGAGAGGGTGATTTCGCGGAGCACGTGAGGAACCTCAGGCTTCCTTCCTGAAAGAAGGATAGGATCCCTTCCGTAAGTACCGGCGATCATAATGTCCTTGGTGCCGTAGAAAATGCTGCAGCCACCGCTGATGTTGAGGTTCACGCCGTCAGGGAGACCTTCAGGCCTCTCAGGCATAAAGCCGCCGTCGTACCAGCGTACCTCGACCTCAGGAAGGGCGAGTTTCGGCATATTCTCCCTGGCCGGGAACCACAGGTGGATCTTCTCGGCGCTCGGGCAGCAGTCGGTCAGGAGCTTAGTGGAGCAAGCTTCTACGCGGGTAGGGTAGCCAAGCTTGAGACCCTTGAAAGGAACGTGCATTATGTGGCAGGCCATATCGCCCATCGCACCGGTACCGAAGTCCCACCAGCCGCGGAAGTTCCACGGAGTGTAGATCGAGTTGTAAGGGCGCATAGGGGCCGGGCCGATGAAAGCGTCCCAGTTGAGGGTTGAAGGAATCTTCTCCTCTACGGTAGGCCTTTCAAGTCCCTGAGGCCAGATCGGGCGGTCGGTGAAGCAATCCACTCTCCTGACTTCTCCGATCTCTCCGTTCCACAGCCATTCGAGGGCCTTGCGGGTGCCTTCTGAGGATGCACCCTGGTTTCCCATCTGGGTGGCTACCTTGTGTTTCGCGGCGAGCTTGGTGAGGAGCCTTGCCTCATAGACGGTGAGGGTCAGCGGCTTCTCGCAATAGACGTGCTTACCGGCTGCCATAGCCTGGGCTGCGATGATAGCGTGGGTGTGGTCGGCCGTGGCGATCATCACTGCGTCCGCCTTGTCGAGCATCTCGTCGAACATCTTGCGGTAGTCGTTGTAGCGTTTCGCCTGTGGATACCTGTCGAATACGTGTGCAGCATACTTCCAGTCGACATCGCAGAGTCCGATGATGTTCTCTGTCTCCATCTCCTTCAAGTCGGCGGCGCCACGTCCTCCGATACCTACACCGAGGATGTTAAGCTTGTCGATGGCAGCTACCTTCTTCTTTTTCTTGTCCTTTTTCTTGGAAGAAGACTCTCCGGCGATGATGATGTTAGGAGCGACTGCAAGTCCTGCAGCTACTGCCGTTCCTGTCTTAAGGAACGAGCGTCTTGACATTTCTTTGCTCATATTGAACTTATTGGAGTTTGTGTTTTATGTTATGTGTGATTAATCGTTTGTCCTTCAACCAACCAATATAGCAAATCCGTGTGGAAAAAGCAAAAAAAAATCCTCCCAGGATAGGAGGAGACTGCCAGGCGGCTTCAGTCGGACTACAGTTCTTCGAAATCTACGTCCGTGAATTTGTCTTCCTTGATGAGATTCTCCCTCATATATGCGATCACTTCGGCAAGCCCTTCCTGGAACTTGTCGAAATCTTCCTTGTAGAGGAATATCTTGTGCTTGTCGAAAGAAAAACTACCGTCCGCTTCCTGCCTTCTCTTGCTTTCCGTGATCGTGAGGTAATAGTCGTTGTTGCCCTTCGTCGTCTTCACGTCAAAGAAGTACGTCCTCTTGCCGGCCCTGACAGGCTTCGAGAATACGTCTTCGGAGTTGCGGTCAGCAAAGTTCTGCCGCTCAAGGTCTTCCTTGTACATCTTGCGCTCAATTAATCTTAAACACACAAATTTAAGAAAATTCTGAAATTGTATGTTATCTTTGCATAAAAATTTGCTATACAAGATGCTCAACAGAAGAATCCTGCGGATTAAGGCCTTCAAGGCGCTTTACAGCTATGCGGAGAACCCTTCGATGACCCTTGCTGAAGTCCAGTCCCAATTCGAAACTTCCTGCGAGGCCGCGAGGTCCCTGTACCTCAAGATGCTGGCCATCATTCCTTGCCTTACCGACGAGGCTCTTTCCAGGATAGAGGCTGTGAAGACCAAGTTCACCCAGACCGAAGAGGAACGCAACCCGAACCTGAAGTTCGTCGAGAATGCCATTGCCCCTCTGCTGAAGGAAGATCCGGACCTGGCGAAGATCCTTTCGCGCCGTAAGCTTGGATGGGAGAATTGCGACGCCCTCATCAGGAACGTCTTTTCCTCCATCCTGACCAAGGATTATTACAAGGAATATATGGCCGACCCGCGCAGGTCCCTGCGTCAGGACGCCGACCTTTTCATCAGGATATTCGAGGAAGAGTTCGTGGACAGGGAGGATCTCTGGCAGATCCTCGAAGACGAGAGCATCTGGTGGAACGACGACCTTGCATATTCGCTGTCAGTCTGCTGTGACACCCTCCGGGACCTCGGCAGGGGCAGGCGCTGGGACCTTCCGCCTCTTTACAGGAGCGAGATTACCGGATCCGAGGAGAGCGACAAGGATTTCGCATCCAAACTTGTGCGTACTTCGTATTCCTGCTTCGAGAAGTATTCGGCCCTCGTCGCGGGGAGTACCGACCAGTGGGAAAGGGACCGCTTGTTCACCACCGATACCGTCCTTATCGTGATGGGTCTTTCGGAGGCCAAGGCATTCCCGGAACTTCCGCTCAGGGTCACCATCAACGAATATGTGGAAATATCCAAGTTCTACAGTACCCCTAACAGCCGCCGTTTCGTCAACGGACTGCTCGACAGGCTCATCAAGAAGCAGATTGAGGAGGGGGATATAGTAAAGACCGAAATAATTGATTAAATTTGTAAGAATATAAATCATTACTGAAATGACAGCACTAACTTTCTTCCTTCTGCAGGGCGGCCAGAGCCAGCCTCAGGGAATTGCCGGCGGCAGCAGTATGTTCTGGTTGATGATCATCTTGATGTTCGTCATTATGTGGATGTTCATGATCCGTCCGCAGCGCAAGCAGCAGAAGGAGCTCGAGAAGTTCCGCAATGAACTCAAGCGGGGAGACAAGGTGGTCACCGCAGGTGGCATCTACGGTACGGTCGACGAGATCAAGGACAGGAGCGTCCTGATCAAGGTCGACGGAGATGTCAAGCTCAGGGTCGACAAGAACTCCATCGTAAGGGATTATACGCAGGATACTCCTCAGGCTTAAGCATTTGGCATTTTCAAGGGATGTGGAAGGAAAGACTCCATAATCTTCTTGGAAGATGGAATCCGCGCGGGAGAGACATTATGGTTTTCCTTATGTCTCTCTTGCTGGCTTTCGGTATCTGGCTCATCCACAACCTTTCGCTCAACTATTCAGACACTATGTCTGTGTCGGTGATCGCTGAGTGCAATATCGAGGGACATTCCAATGTCTCCTCGAATTCGAATATGATCGCCGCCAGGTGCAGGACCACCGGATTCAGCCTCCTGCGCAACCATCACAAGGCCAAGAAGGATGCGATCCACGTCAAGTTCGACACCAAGGATATGCATCACGGCAGCGGCGAGCTGTTCTATATCACTGCAGCCGAACTGAGCAACTATGTCGGCGAATTCTTCGGCGACGGAGCGCGCCTGGAGTCGTTCCTGTCCGAAACCGTACAGTTCAGGTTCCCGTATGAGAACAACCGAAAGGTTCCCGTGGTGCCTGTTACGATGCTCAGTTTCAGGCCGCAGTATATGGCTGTCGGGCGGATGGACGTCCAGCCGGATTCGGTGATTGTGTACGGCGAGCCCCTGCACATCGACAAGCTCGATGCCGTGTATACCAAGACCATCGACCTTTCCAACCTGAAATCCAGCGCCCACGGTTCTGTCAAGCTCGAGCCTGTTGCGGGAGTGAGGTTCTCCGATGCTGAGGTGAATTATTCCCTTGATGTTTCCCGCTATGTGGAGGTGAAGGCCGAGATAGCGGTGGGCCTGCGCAACGTCCCATCAGGGAAGAAGCTCACGGTCCTGCCGTCGACCGCTTCCGTGGTATTCAAGTGCGCCTTCCCGATGTCCAGCGATCCTTCCGACGAAGTGTCCCTGTACATCGATTGGAAGGATTTCGATTCGTCCAAGAGCGGAAAGTGCGTTCCGCACGCCACACGGGTTCCTTCCGGTGTGATCGAATATTCGATTACTCCTGAAGTGTTCGATGTAGTCGAGGAGGGAAAGCAATGAAGACCGTAGCGGTTACGGGGGGTATCGGAGGAGGTAAGTCCACCGTCTGCGATATCCTTAGGGGAAGGGGAATCCCGGTCTACGACAGCGATTCTGCGGCAAAGCGCCTGTATGCCGTTGACGAAAGGCTTCTGGATTCGATCGAGGAAGCCTTCGGTTGCAGCATCCGTCTTGGGAACGGCTCCCTGGATGCACCCAAGCTTGCCTCGATAGTCTTCTCGGCTCCCGCGAAACTGAAGACGTTGGAAGACATAGTCCATCCTGCCGTGAAACGGGACTTCCTGAGATGGAAGGCGGCTCAGTCCGACCGCTTCGAAGAGGAGGAACCTTCCGACACTTTCTACGGGAACGAACCTTTCTGTGTTATCGAGTCCGCTATAATTCTCAACAAGCCGGAATTCCTGAGCCTGGCTGACAAGGTGGTTATGGTGGATGCTCCGCTGTCGGTGCGCCTGAAGCGTGCCTGCCAGCGGGACGATGTGAGCCCTGAGGAGGTTATCCGCAGGATGGCAGCTCAGTCTTTCGACCTTTCCAAGGTGGACCTTATGATACGCAACGACGGCAACCTTGATGACCTCCGGACTTCCGTTGCGGAGGTTTTCTGCAAGATATGACACTGTAATTATGACGAAAATCATTATATTTAACGGATATGAAAACTGATCTTTCTAAAATCCTTTCCATTTCTGGCCAGCACGGCTTGTTCCTGTACCTGGCCCAGGCACGTAACGGTGCCGTCGTCGAGTCTCTGTCCGACAAGAAGAGGATGGTGGCCGACGTCAAGAGCCGCATCACAACGCTGGAAGATATTTCCATCTATACTTCTGAGGGAGAAACAAAACTGCGGGAAGTGCTCCTCAAGATGAAGGAAGTCCTCGGCGATTCGCCGGCCCCTTCTTCCAAGGCTTCCGCCGAGGAACTCAAAGGCCTGTTCGCAAAAGCCCTTCCTGACTATGACGGCGATCGCTTCTATGTCTCCCATATGAAGAAGGTCGTGGATTGGTACAACGAGATCAAGGAATATGCTTCCTTCGATTTCACAGATCCGGACGAGGAGAAGGAAGAAGAATAGTGAAGTCGCTGAAGGTCATAACTTTAGGTTGTTCCAAGAATACCGTTGACACCGAGCGTCTGCTCTCGCAGCTGGACGGTGCCTACGAGATTATGCCTGAAGGATATGCCGGCAAGGTGGACGTGCTCCTGGTCAATACCTGTGGTTTCATCGCCGATGCGAAGGAACAGTCGGTCAACACGGTGCTTGCCGCAGCTGAGCGAAAGAAGGACGGGAATGTGGGAAAGCTTATCGTCTTCGGCTGTCTTTCACAGAGGTATATGTCCCAGATGCCCGGCCTTATTCCGGAAGTGGATGCCTGGTTCGGTGCACGTGACCTGTCACCTGTCGTAAAGGCCTTGGGAGGCAGTCCGTCCGGCTTGCCCGGAAGGTTCAGGACTGATTCCCATCCGTATGCATACCTGAAAATCTCGGAAGGTTGTGACCGAAGGTGCGCTTATTGTGCCATTCCGTTCATTAGGGGCGCGCACAAGTCAGTTCCGATGGAGCAACTGGTCGAGGAAGCATCCTTGCTGACAGCCGCAGGAGTGAAGGAGCTTATCCTGATCGCCCAGGACACTACCTATTATGGCCTCGACCTTTACAGGAAGCGTTCCCTCGCGGAGCTGATCCGCCGGCTTTCAGCTGTCGAGGGCATAGAGTGGATCCGTATCCACTATTCATATCCTGCAGATTTCCCTGAGGATGTCCTGGAGGAAATGGCCCTGAATCCGAAGGTATGCAAGTACCTTGACATTCCTCTGCAGCACATCTCCGACAAGGTGCTTTCCAAGATGCATAGGCCTGAGAACGGCGAGTGGATCCGTACTCTCGTCCGCAGGCTCAGAACCGAAGTCCCGGAGGTTGTCCTCAGGACCACTATGATCGTGGGCCATCCCGGTGAGGGGAAGAAGGACTTCGAGGAGCTGCTGGAATTCGTCCGGGAGGCCAGGTTCGAGAGGCTGGGGGCTTTCACGTATTCCGAAGAGGAAGGTACTTACGGAGCTCTCAATTACAAGGACAGCGTTCCGAAGCGCGAGAAGGAAAGAAGGCTTGCCGAACTGATGGAAATTCAGTCTGGCATATCACTTGCTTTCAATCAGTCCCGGGTGGCTGTCAGGGAGCGTGTCCTGGTGGATGACTTCGTGGATAACATCCTGGTATGCAGAAGCCGCTTCGAGAGTCCGGATGTGGATGGCGAAATCATTGTGAACTACTCTCCGAAACTGTTCGGAGGGGTACGTGGTGAAGATTTGTGCGGGAGATTCATAGATGTGAAGATAACCGGTGCCGATGAGTATGACCTCATTGCAGAACCAATTAAATAACAACCGTATGAAAAAAGCTTCTATTTTTGGAATGGCAATCCTGTCGGCTTTGCTGACCCTTGCCTCCTGTGCACCTCAGGCTTTTATGATCAAGCCCGAGATGAGAGCTGCTTCCAAGTCCGGACTTAATTTCAACGGCAAGTCGATGGCGGTGGTCTATATCACCGACGACGACAAGCGTGACAATAGTTTCAATTCTTCCCTGGCCAATGGATTTGCAACCAGGCTTGAAGAGGATTATTTCGGTGGCGCCCAGGTCATCGAGC
Source organism: uncultured Bacteroidales bacterium (assembly GCA_905235085.1). Classification (GTDB taxonomy): domain Bacteria; phylum Bacteroidota; class Bacteroidia; order Bacteroidales; family UBA932; genus Cryptobacteroides. The sequence continues at coordinate 29,305 of CAJOKD010000001.1, forward strand.
TGTTCGAGATGCCTTACGAGAAAGGGGCAAACATCTCCTGCAGGGACACCCTGCTGAGCCTGGTTATGCAGAGCGGGAAGGATGTTGTGTTCCTGTTCGACAAGCCCGAGTTCGGAGAACTTCAGGTAGGCGATCCGATGAAGTTGCTCGGCGACAAGCTTCCTGCCGACTCCACATATTCCTCGGCAGTCACCATTCCTTTCACCACCAAGGTCTACGTGTATGATTCTATGGACAAGGAGGACAAGGTCTATGGGTTCAATGGCAGCAGGAAGATAATCACCGACGTGTTCAGCAATGGCAAGACCGGCAAGTCCGTCCTGCAGGAAAGGGTTTGGAAGGATATCGGCAAGGCTGCAGAGATGGCGGGAAGCGCCGCAGCCAATTCGTTCCTGTCCACCTGGAAGGAGGATAACTTCCTCGTGGTCTATTACGACGGAGCTGAGAAAGGGTGGAACAAGGGCGCCGAATATGCCTATGATTTCAAGTGGAAGGAGGCTATCGAGCAGTGGATCCCATTGCTCCAGTGCAAAAGCAAGGAAAAGAAGGCCTGCGCTGCATACAACATCGCGTTGGGTTGTTTTATGAGCGGTCAGCCTGACCTTGCCCTGGAGTGGCTTGAGAGGTCCGACAGCTATGAACCGGTAAGTCTTTCAAAGAATCTTAGACTGAAGATCAAGCAATATACAGGAAGAGAATGAACGAATTTGATGTCATCATCGTAGGGGGCGGCATCACCGGTGCCGGAACCGCGAGAGACTGCGCTCTGAGAGGGCTTCGGGTCCTGCTTGTGGAGCGGAATGACATTGCCACCGGGGCGACCGGAAGGAATCACGGGCTTCTGCATAGCGGGGCCCGTTATGCCGTTACCGACAGGGAGTCAGCCACCGAGTGCATAGAAGAGAATATGATCCTGAAGAATATCGCGAGGCATTGCGTCGACGATACTTCGGGACTTTTCATAACCTTGCCGGAGGATGACCTCGATTATCAGGCGACTTTTGTAAAGGCTTGCAATGCTGCCGGCATCAAGGCGGAGGTGATCGATCCGAAGGAGGCGATACGTATGGAGCCGTCCGTGAATCCATCCATAATCGGGGCGGTGAAAGTGCCGGACGGATCGGTGGATCCTTTCAGGCTCTGTGCCGCGAATATGGTCGATGCCCAGCTGCACGGTGCGAAGGTCCTCGTATATTCTGAAGTCAAGGAATTCATCAAAGACGGGGATACAGTAAAGGGAGTGAAGGTCCTGGACCATTCTACCGGCCTTGTCTCCGATTACTATGCCCCAGTCACCGTCAATGCTGCTGGAATATGGGGGCATCATGTCGCCGGGATGGCAGGAGCTAACATAGGGATGTTCCCTGCCAAAGGTTCTCTTCTGATATTCGCCCACAGGGTGAACAACGTTGTCCTGAACCGTTGCCGGAAGCCTGCGAATGCCGATATCCTGGTGCCTGGCGATACTGTATGTGTCATAGGAACAACCTCTACCAGAGTGCCTTACGAGGAGTGTGACACGATTTCGGTGACTCCGGACGAAGTCAATCTACTTGTTACCGAGGGAGCCAAGCTGGCTCCGTGCCTGGAGCATACCCGCATCCTGAGGGCTTATGCCGGTGTCCGTCCTCTGGTCTCTGCGGACAACGATCCTTCCGGCAGGAACATCAGCCGTGGAATCGTATGCCTCGACCACGAGACGAGGGATGGCATCAAGGGATTCGTCAGCATTACCGGAGGAAAGCTTATGACTTACCGCCTTATGGCGGAAAAGGCAGCCGACCTCGTTTGCAGGAAACTCGGAATAAACGCGTCCTGCATAACTGCGAAGACTCCTCTCCCTGGCTCGGAGAAGGGTGGTATAGAAAAGATTGCCAAGAAGATATGGAGTGTGCCTACCACCGCACAGAAGGCGTCCGTAGGGCGTTACGGCACTGCTGCAGCATCGTTTGACTTCGATGATGACAAGGGGAGCCTGGTCTGTGAGTGTGAGGAGGTTCCGATGTCCGAGGTGGACACGGCCATCGAGCGGCTGAATGTCAACAACCTGGTGGACCTTAGGCGTCGGACCAGGTTCGGAATGGGTACCTGCCAGGGCGAGCTGTGCGCCTGCAGGGCTGCAGGAAGGATGGCTCAGGCACACGGCTGTGCTGAAAAGGCACGTGCTGCCCTCAAGGACTTTATGAATGAGAGGTGGAAAGGAATGTATCCCGTGGCCTGGGGAGAGACCCTTCGCGAGGCTGCCTACACGCAGTGGGTATATTCCGAAGTTCTCGGTATAAACGAAGGATTATGAGATTCGATACGATAATAGTCGGTGGCGGTATGTCGTCGTTGGTTTGCGGCATAAAGCTTCAGAAGGCAGGGAAGAAATGCCTGATCGTTTCCGCCGGGCAGAATGCTTTGCATTTCTCATCCGGTACTTTCGGTCTGCTGGCAAAACTTCCTGATGGAACGGCGGTTACCAATCCTCTTTCTGCATTGGATTCGCTCCCTTCCGAGCACCCGTATTCAAAGATGGGAAGCAAGGCGGTGGCTGAATATGCAGCCGTGACTCCGAAGTTCTTCGAGGAATGCGGAGTCGAATTGCATCCTGTCGGGAAGACTTCCGCAGAAGGGGAGGTCAAGAATGGATACCGCATCACCGGGATGGGTACGATGAAGCCGGCCTGGCTGGCGATGAAAGACGTTGCTCTATTTGAATCAAAGGATGAAGTAATTGGAAATAAAGTATTGATAATAAACTTTGCCGGTTTCCTTGACTTCAATACAAGATTTATCGCTGAAGGTCTGGAAAAGAAAGGTCTTCAATGCAAGATAGAAAGACTGGTCGTCCCGGAAGTCGAGACCCTCAGGAAAAATCCTTCCGAAATGAGGTCTGTCAACATCGCGCGAGTCGTCAGCCGCGAGTCGGTTTGGAAAGAATTCGCACATATGGTCCGCGACCTCCTGAAAGGGGAGGATGTAGTAGTCTTGCCGGAAGTATTCGGCCTCGTGGATCCGAAAGTCCCGCAGTGGCTCAGGGAAATGATTCCGGCGAAGGTGCTGTTCATAGGTACTATGCCGCCTTCCGTCCCCGGTATCAGGGCGCAGATCCAGCTCAAGAAGGCTTTCGAGGCTGCTGGAGGTACGTTCCTTATGGGTGACGAGGTACTCGATCCTGAATTCGAGGACGGCAGGGTAGTGAGTGTGCGTACGGTGAACCTTGGATCTTTGCGCCTGCAGGCGGATTCCTTCGTCCTTGCCAGCGGGAACCTCTTCGGCAAAGGACTGGTGGCTTCTCCGGACAAGGTAGTCGAGCCGGTCTTCGGCCTGGATGTGATCTTCCCGGAGAACAGGAACGAATGGTATGACAAAGATTTCGCTAATGTCCAGAACTATATCGGATTCGGAGTCCGGACGGGTGACGATTTCCGTCCGCTGAAAGGTGGAAGGACTGTCGAGAACCTCTATGTGATCGGATCGGAACTTGGCGGATGCAATCCTCTCGCTGAAGGCTGCGGAGCAGGTGTTGCGATATTCACGGCGATGAACGTAGCGGATAAATTGATGTAGTATGCAGGAGAAGAACCTCAGTTTCAATAATTTCGAACAGTGCATCAAGTGCACCATCTGTACTGCCTACTGTCCGGTGGTCGCCGTAAATCCGTCGTATCCAGGCCCTAAGCAGGCCGGTCCTGACGGTGAGAGGCTTCGCTTGAAGAACAAGTATTTCTTCGACGAGAACCTGAAGTACTGTATGAACTGCAAGCGCTGCGAGGTGGCTTGCCCGTCCGGGGTGAAGATAGCGGACCTGATCCATTCTGCTCGCAGACGCTACGGGCGTGACATTCCGGAGCTTCGCGACAGGATTCTCGCAAGCACCGACTTTATGGGGAAAGTAGCCCGTCCTTTCGCTCCTGTGGTGAATGCCGTGGTGGGTACCAAATTCGCCAAATCGTCGATGGACCTCCTGATGGATATCGACAAGAACCGCACATTCCCAAAATACCAGGCACACGGATTCATAGGCTGGTTCAAGAAGAACGCCAAGGACTCGCAGGACGGGTACCCTGAAAAGGTCGCCTTCTTCCACGGCTGTTCTACGGAGTTCCAGCATCCCGAAGTTGGAAAGGCTTTCGTGAAAGTTCTCAACGCAGCCGGTTACGGAGTGGAACTTATGGACGAGAAATGCTGCGGCGTGGCTATGATATCCAACGGTCTTTGGAACGGTGCTGCACGTCACGCGGAGCACAACGTGAAAGTGTTCCGGAAAGCTGTTTCGGCGGGACTTCCCATAGTCGGTGTCTCTTCCACCTGCATCTTTACTATGAGGGATGAATATCCCGACGTACTGGATGTTGACAATTCCGAAGTCAGGGACAGTCTGACCTTGGCCGAGAAGTTCCTTTTCGAACTGGTCGATTCCGGGAAGGTCAAGCTTGTGTTCAAGGAAGATTACCGTGCCCGGGTCGCTTACCATATCCCTTGCCATATGGAGAAACTGGGGTGGAGCATATTCACCAAGGAGCTGCTGGGAATGATCCCGGGGGTTTCGCTGACCGTACTTGAAAGCGGTTGCTGCGGAATGGCCGGCACTTATGGTTTCAAGAAGGAGAACTACAAGTATTCCCAGGAGATAGGACGTCCGGTTTTCGAGCAGATCAAGGCCCTTTCGCCTGATTTCGTATGCTGTGAATGCGATACCTGCAAGTGGCAGATAGAGATGTCCACCGGATATCAGGTCCTGAATCCTATCGTCATCATTGCGGATGCACTTGATCTGGAAGCTACTGCTGCGGCGAACAAAAGATAAAAAAGGTGGGACCGTAAGCCGGTTTCTGTTTTTGAATCTGCCATTTATCTACGCAACCTACCCCCTGGCATCGGACGGGCCGCCCTCATCTGCCAGTATATTTGGTCTTGCAGGCCCTTGCATCGTACCCGTGCGGCGTCGCCGACGCACGTCGTGAGCTCTTGCCTCGCGTTTTCACCCTTACCGACCTGCAGGCCCTTGGACCTGTGGTTTCGGCGGTTGTTTTCTGTTACGGTGCCATAAGATTACTCCCATCTGGGCTTTCCCCAGCAGGGTGCCCTGTCCTGTCCGGACTTTCCTCACCCTCGGCCGAAGCCTCGCAGCGCGGCAGATCGTCCCACCTTTTATCTCGTGCAAATATACGGAGAAACTATCATTTTTTATTAAATTTGCATTTGATATGAAAAGGTTGATTTGGGTTTGTTCGATTGCGGCACTGGCTCTGACCTCGTGCTCGAATACCTCGTCCAGGAACGTGGAGTCTTCATCCAAGACGGCTGTCGTGGAAAAGGTACCTGCAGCGGCTCCGGTAAAGCCCAGGCAGTACGGAATAGAGGTAGTCAAGGAATATCCCCACGATGAAACGTCCTATACCCAGGGACTGTTCTTCCAGGGAGACCGGATGGTCGAGACCACCGGACAGTTCGGGGAATCCACCATCAGGCTTGTCGAACCTGCCAGCGGCAAGGCTCTGAAGAGGTTCGATTTCGACCGGAAATACTTCGTGGAGGGTTCTGTGGAGCTGGACGGCAACATCTACGTGCTGACGTGGAAGAACAGAGTGGCTTTCATCTATGATGCTGCGACCCTTGAATACAAGCAGACATACTCTTATCCGCGCGACGGCTGGGGCCTGACGACCGATGGCAAGAACCTGATAGCCAGCGACGGGTCCTCGAAGTTGTTCTGGATGGACGCCAATTTCAAGCTCATTAAGACCCTCGAGGTACATCTGAACGGGAAGCCGCTCCGGAACATCAACGAACTCGAGTGGGTAGACGGCAAGATATGGGCTAATGTCTACCTGACGGATATGATAGTGATCATCGACCCTGCGACCGGTAACGTGGAAGGCGTGGTCGACTGTACCGGCCTTCTTCCTGATTCCCTCAGGGACGAGTACACTGATGTCCTCAACGGAATAGCTGTCAATCCGTCCGACGGCAGGATATATGTTACCGGCAAGTACTGGAAACGCCTGTACGAGATAAGGATAAAGGAAAAGGAATAGTTTTTTGATATTACATAAGCGGGGGTACCGGTTGCAAACTGCCGGTTGAGATCATACCCAATGAACCTGATGCGGGTAATGCCGCCGTAGGGAAGCATAATCTCAAACCAGCCACTATGGCTGCCCCTTGCATTGAATTGATTTCTTATGCGAGGTTTTTTGTTTATGGCAGTATCTGCCATCGCAGCGTTATGTACGCTGGATTCATCGGCTCAGGAGACCCCTGACACTACTCACGCCAGGCTCCTGGAGGAGGCTATCGTCAAGGCAGTAAGGGCTCAGAAGGACGCCCCTTTCGCCGTTGCCAATGTAAACCGCGAGTCCCTCGGGGATTTCTCCCGGACCGGCCGCGAGATTCCGTTCCTGCTGTCTTCGACTCCCGGAGTGCTTTCCTGGAGCGAGAACGGCGTCGGAACAGGGACGACCTATATGCGTATCAGGGGAGCGGGGGACTCCCGGATCAACGTGACCATAGACGGAGTTCCGCTCAATTCTCCTGAGGACCAATGTGTGTTCTGGGCAAATATGAACAGCTATTCATATTTCCTGGAAAGCATCCAGGTCCAGAGAGGTGTCGGTTCTTCAACCAACGGCGACGGCGCATTCGGTGGTTCCGTGGCCTTACGCTCTAGACCGTTCTCCTACGATCCGTTCCTGGAACTGGATGCATCCTACGGCTCTTACAATACCCGCAACGCCGGCTTTTCGGCATCCACGGGTTTACTGGGCAACAGTTTCGCGGCTGATTTCGCCTTCCATACCACAGGTACCGACGGGTATGTCCACGGAACCGCCGGGAACTCGGGTTCCTGGTATGCCGCCTTGTCCTGGATCGGCAGGGACGTGGTCCTCAGGTACAGGAATATAGGCAACTACGAGCACACCGGTCAGGCCTGGAACGGCGTCACCGCCGGGACAGGCGACCTTTCCATAATGGACGGAACCTATGGAAATAACACTGGTATAAAGACTTACGCTGATATGTATGCGAAAGGACTAGGTAAGTTCAACTCCCTGTATGAGTCCCTTGATACCGATACCTACGGATTGTCCCGCTACACCCTGAACGACGGCTCACCGTGGCCGAAGACTACTGACAACTTCTGGCAGGACCACAATATCCTGTCCGCGGCCTGGAATTTCGCGAATGGTTGGAATTCAACGCTCTCTCTCCATTATACACACGGTTACGGTTATTATGAAGAATTCCGGCAGGCGAACAAGTTGTCGAAATTCGGTTTCGCCTCGTTCAAGGACGCCGGCGGCAATACCGTGAAGCGGACTGATTTCATCCGGCAGAAAGGCCTATCACAGGATGCCGGAGGTGCTGTCTGGAATGTCTCCTATTCGGGCAACGAATGGGATTTCATAAGTGGCCTTTCCGCTCAGCTGTTCGGAGCCAACCATTTCGGCTATCTGACATACGTCGCGGACCCGGCCGTATGTTCCCGGTATCCGTCCCTGGCCGGACTTTCGGATACTGACCTTGACGAAGGAAGATACCAGTACTATGATTCCGATGCGAGGAAGGATGACTACAGCGCTTTCGTGAAGGTCTCAAGGGCACTCGGCGAGCATTTCACCGTGTTCGGAGACTTGCAGTACCGCAGGGTGTCATATTCCACCTGGGGAATCAACGACAAATTCATCGAGAAGGAAGACGGCTCCTATGAGAACCAGGTACTTGACATAGACAAGACATACAACTTCTTCAATCCAAAGGCTGGACTGAGCTGGACGATGGGAGCACACCGTGCTTATGCTTCATTCGCCAGGAGCAACCGCGAACCGGAGCGGAACAACTTCACCGACAACGGAAGTTATCCTGCTCCCAAGTCCGAGAGCGTGAATGACTTTGAACTTGGATACCAGTACAATGGCCAGGGACTCAGGCTGGGAGCTAATCTGTACCTGATGGATTATGACAATCAGTTCGTACAGACAGGTGCGGTGAGCGACATAGGTGAGGCCCTGACTACCAATATCAAGGAGTCCTACAGGGCCGGAGTCGAGCTGACCGCCTCGGCGGATCTCGCATCCTGGCTCACTCTTGAGGGAAATGCTGCATTGAGCAGGAACAGGATCAAGGATTTCGACGAAGTGGTGGAAGACTGGGACAACGGCAGCCAGACCATACATTACGACAACTCGACCATCGCATTCTCTCCATCGGCCATCCTCAACGGATTCGTCATCGTCCATCCAGGGAGACTCCAGGCAACCTGGCACACTTCGTATGTGAGCCGTCAATACCTGGATAATACCGAGAACAGGGACCGTTCCCTCCCAGGTTATTCGCTCTCCGGTCTCAGCCTGCGCTATCCATTGAAGTTCAAGGGATTGCTTAAAGAGGTCAAGCTTGGCTTGGATATCAACAACATATTCGGTGTCCACGCTGCCACGTCCGGGTGGGTATATTCGGCCATCTATGCTTCCGGAGGCCATCCTGACAGCAACCGATACTACCAGATTGGCTTCGTCCCGACCGCAGGCACCACGGTGATTGGGAGCGTTTCGCTTAAGTTCCGCTAAATGCCGGACTTTCACGAATATTGTGTTATATTTGCATAATATTCGGATAGTTTATGGGTCTTCTCTTGATATTCCTGTGCGGGACGCTTCTCATATCGTTCCTATGTTCCATCCTGGAGTCGGTTCTTATGTCCACTCCACTCTCGTTCATAACGATGAAGAAGGAGCAGGGATACAAGCCTGCATCGAAGTTCCTCGAGTACAAGACCGATACCGAGAAGCCTCTGGCCGCTATCCTTTCCCTCAACACGATAGCTAATACGATAGGTGCCGCAGGGGTGGGCCGCCAGGCGACCTTGCTGTTCGGAAGTACTTGGTTCGGAATCATTTCCGCCATCACGACCCTGTTGATCCTGATATTCGCGGAGATTGTCCCCAAGACGATAGGTACCTCTTCCTGGAAGCACCTTATGGGTTTCGCTACCAGGACTATGTCCGTCCTCATATTCCTTATGTATCCTTTGGTACTGCTGGTGGGTTTGATCAGCCGCTCCCTCGAGAAGGACGAGGATGAGGCTTCGGTCAGCAGGGAAGAGGTTACCGCGATGGCCAACATCGGAGTTGAGGAAGGCGTCATAGATTCCGACGAGAACAAGGTCATACAGAATATTATGAAGCTGGACAATGTCCAGGCCTGCGATGCGATGACTCCGAGAATAGTGGCTATGACCGCTCAGGAGAATATGACCTTGAAGAATTTCTACAAGAACGAACAGTACCTTCATTATTCCAGGATTCCGGTCTATGCCGATTCTCCCGAGTATATCACCGGCTACATCCTTCTGAGCGATGCCCTCGAGGGGCTAGCTGACGATGAATTCGACAAGCGCCTCAAGGAACTGAAGCGTCCTATATCCTTCTTCCACGAAGAAGATTCCCTGAGCAATGTCTGGGACGGACTGCTGAAGAACCACGAGCAGATGGCCCTTATCATTGACGAATACGGCTGCTTCCAGGGTATAGTGACCCTTGAAGACATAATCGAGACCATCCTCGGTCTGGAAATCATCGACGAGAACGACCAGGCAATCGATATGCAACAGTTCGCCAGGGAGCGCTGGGAACGCCGCCAGAAGCGCTTCCGTACCATCAACCTTCCAAAGGAAGAAAACGTATGAGGACTGTAATCCAGAGAGTTGCGAGCGCAAGCGTCACGATAGGCGGACGGGTCAAGTCTTCCATAGGCAAGGGATTGCTGGTCCTGCTGGGAGTAGGCGAGGACGACGGCCAGGAAGACATCGACTGGCTTGTCCGCAAGATATCCGCGATGAGGATATTCGATGACGAAGCCGGTGTGATGAACCTTTCCGTGATGGACATCGGAGGGGAAGTCCTGGTAGTCAGCCAGTTCACCCTGATGGCGAACTGCAAGAAAGGAAACCGTCCGTCCTACATCAAGGCTGCCGGGCACGAGATATCCATTCCTATGTATGAGCGCTTCTGCGAAAAGATGTCGGAGCAGATGGGAAAGGAGATAGGCACGGGAGAGTTCGGTGCGATGATGGAAGTATCGCTTGTGAACGATGGCCCTGTGACCATCGTGCTGGATTCGAAAGACAGGTAGCCGAGCCTACAGGAAGGCCTTCAATTCCTCGTAGAATCGTTGGGTAGGGAAGCCCATCACATTGTAGAAGGATCCGTCGATCCTGGAAATCCCGATATATCCAATCCATTCCTGGATGCCGTATGCCCCGGCCTTGTCGAAAGGGCGGTAATTGTCTATGTAATAGTCGATTTCCTGATCAGTCAGATCCTTGAAATAGACGTCTGAGGAGACTGAGAAAGTCCTGGTCCGAACGGCGTCGCGGATCGTAACTGCGGTGATGACCTGATGTTCCCGTCCGGAGAGAAGACGCAGCATCCTGACGGCATCGTCCCTGTCCTCGGGTTTTCCCAGTATTTCACTGCCGCACAGAACCATCGTGTCGGATGTCACCAGAATCTCGTCAGGCTCCAGAGCCCTGTGGAAACCGAGGGACTTGCCCAGGGACATCGATTCCGGTACTTTCACGTGAGGTATATCGGCGGAATACTCTTCCTTGAAACAGGTTTCCGGATCCACCGTGAATTCTATCCCCAGGCCCGCCAGAAGCTCGCGCCTCCGAGGAGAATTCGATGCGAGGATTATCTTCTTGCCGTGCGTATCCATCTCCTTCGACTAGAACAGTTTCTTGTACAGCTTGGAATTGAACACCCAGCGTCCCTGGGCCTTCATAACGGCTTCCATATATTCCCTGACGCAGGCCTTGCCGCCCGGGCGCATCGATACGATGTCGGCGGCCTCGCGGGCTTCTATGCTCGCATCCGCAGGAGCCACCCCGATCCCGGCGGCTTGGATCACTTCCACGTCTGGGACATCGTCTCCGAAAAACATCACTTCCTCCCGCTTAAGCCCGTGCCTGCGGCAGAAGTCGTCGAAATCGTCGATCTTGATCCTCGACCCCAGGTAGATGTCTTCAGGGGGGATTCCGTTGGAGCTGAAGCGTGCCCTGATGCTCTGCGAACGGCCACCCGTGATAACTGCGACTGGGAAACCGTTCATGGCGGCCATACGCACGGCAAAGCCGTCCTTCGCGTCGAAGGTCCTGTATAGCTGGCCTTCGAGGTCAGCCAGGATGCCGCCGTCGGTCATTACGCCGTCTATGTCAAAGGCGAAACCTTTGATGTCCTTGAATTCGGTCATTCCAGACGTCAATTGTTCTTCCCGAACTGAGGAAGGTCACCGAGGTTGAATGTGCCGCCTCCTTGCTGCTGACCGCCGCCGATGTCGATCAGTCCGAACTGAGACTCATATTTGGTGACGTTGTCCATAAGGGCGTTCAGGAGCCTCTTGGCGTGCTCGGGCGTCATCACAAGGCGGTTGCTGATCTCCGGCTTAGGAAGTCCCGGAAGCATCGTCGCGAAATCGATGATGAACTCGCTGTGTGAATGGGTTATGATAGCGAGGTTCGAATAATTGCCCTTTGCGATTTCTGGTTTGATCTCCAGACTGATTTCTTTGTTGTCTGCCATATTCTTTAATTTTGGTCCCGACAGGGGATAGCACCTGCCCGGGAATACAAATTTAGTGAAAATTGTGCTATATTTGTATTTCTTGAACGTAGTTAATGAAATATGAGCGAAAAGAAAGAACTCTCCGCTAAATACAATCCAGCGGAAGTGGAAGACAAGTGGTACGCCTGGTGGCTGGAACACAAGTGCTTCCATTCTGAACCAGATGAAAGGGAACCTTACACCATAGTCATACCCCCGCCTAACGTTACGGGAATCCTCCATATGGGCCACGTACTGAACAACACCCTTAACGATGTGCTGGTACGCAAGGCCAGGATGGACGGCAAGAACGCCTGCTGGGTGCCGGGTACCGACCACGCATCCATCGCTACAGAGAGCAAGGTGGTAGCAAAGCTCAGGGATATGGGAATATACAAGGAAGACCTTTCCCGCGAGGAGTTCCTGAAATATGCCTGGGAATGGAAGGAAGAGCACGGAGGCATCATCCTGCAGCAGCTTCGCAAGCTCGGTGCATCCTGCGACTGGGACCGCACGAAATTTACTATGGAGCCGGCCCTCTCCGACGCAGTGATTTCCACTTTCTGCTACTTCTACAAAAAGGGGATGATATACAGGGGAGTCCGTATGGTCAACTGGGACCCGGTCGCCCTGACTGCCATCTCTGACGACGAAGTCATCCACCAGGACACGGCAAGCCACTTCTACCATATGAGATACTTCATCTCCGACGGGAACGGCAAGCCTACTGACAAGTACCTCATCGTGGCCACCACGCGCCCGGAGACTATTATGGCCGATGCGGCCGTCTGCGTCAACCCTGCAGATGAAAGATATCACTGGCTCAAGGGCAAGAAGGTGCTTATCCCTTTGATAAACAGGGAGATCCCTATCATCGAGGATAGCTATGTCGAGATGGACTTCGGAACTGGCTGCCTCAAGGTGACTCCGGCTCACGATGCCCACGATTATGAGATCGGCCTGAGGCACAACCTTCCTGTCCTGGACATCATCGACGACCACGGAAGACTCAATGAGAATGCCACCATACTCATAGGGGAGGACAGGTTCGTAGCCAGGAAGAAGATCGTGAAGATGCTGGAGGAAGCCGGCAATCTCGAAAAGGTCGAAGACTACACGTCCCCTGTGGGATATTCGGAGAGGACCAAGGCCGTCATCGAGCCGAAGCTTTCCGCACAGTGGTTCCTCAAGATGGGAGACCTGGCGGGGCAGGCGCTGGAGGCCGTTGAATCAGGTAGGATCAAGTTCATTCCTGACAAGTACCGCAACACATACCGCCATTGGATGGAGAATGCACACGACTGGTGCATCTCCCGCCAGCTCTGGTGGGGACAGCGTATTCCGGCATATTATCTTCCGGACGGACAGGTTGTCGTCGAGGAAACTCCGGAACTTGCTCTCGAAGCAGCCAAGAAGATAAATCCGGCACTCACGGCAGCCGATCTGGTCCAGGACGAGGATGTCCTCGATACCTGGTTCTCCAGCTGGCTATGGCCTATTTCGGTATTCGACTCCGAGAGGCCTGGACACCCTGAGCACGAGCCGAACAAGGACCTTGCATACTATTACCCGACCAACGATCTTGTGACCGGTCCGGACATCATCTTCTTCTGGGTGGCCAGGATGATAATGGCCGGAGGTGAGTTTATGGGCGACAAGCCGTTCAGCAATGTTTACTTTACCGGAATCGTGAGGGACAAGATAGGCCGCAAGATGAGCAAGACCCTCGGCAATTCTCCGGATCCTCTCGACTTGATCGCGAAATACGGTGCTGATGCGGTCAGGATCGGAATGCTGCTCTGTTCCTCTGCAGGAAATGACATATTCTATGATGAATCCCAGATAGAACAGGGCCGCAATTTCTGCAACAAGATCTGGAATTCATTCCGCTTGATGCAGGGTTGGTCTGTTGATGAAAAACTTCAGCAGAGCGATGTCAACAAGCTGGCCGTCAAGTGGTTTGAGAATAAGTTAAGCCAGACAGTCGAGGCAGTTGAGGACTTGTATTCCAAGTTCCGCATCTCCGATGCCCTGATGACGATCTACAAGTTGTTCTGGGATGAATATTGTTCCTGGTACCTGGAGGCTATCAAGCCTGCATACGGAGAGGCGATCGACAAGGCTTCCTATGACTCAACCCTTGCGTTCTTCGAACAGCTGCTCAAGCTGATCCATCCTGTTATGCCTTTCATCTCCGAGGAGCTTTGGCAGTCTATGGCAGGAAGGGGCGAAAACGAGACTATAATGTTCCAGCCGAGTCCTGCAGCCGGTCCGGTGGATTCCAAGGTCATCGGAGATTTCGAGATGGCTCAGGAAACCATCAATGCTCTCCGCGGAATGCGCCAGCAGAAGAACATATCTCCTAAGGAACCGCTGTCCCTCCGGATAAAGGGAGGATTCCCTGAGGAAGTGATTCCGCTTATCGTCAAACTGGCCAATGTCTCTGAGGTAGGTAAGGTCGACGCATTCGGGGATGGAAGCGGGGTTTCGCTACTCGTCAGGACAACGGAGATGTTCGTCCCTCTCGGAGGACTCGTGAACGCGGAAGAAGAGATAAAGAAGATCGAGGCTGAACTCGAACATCAGCGTGGATTCCTTGCTTTGGTGCGCAAAAAGCTGTCCAACGAGGCCTTCGTGGCCCACGCTCCACAGCAGGTTGTTGAGCTGGAGCGCAAGAAAGAGTCCGACAGCCTCTCAAAGATTGAAAGTCTAGAAAAGGCGCTTAATGCGTTGAAAACTAAATAAAGAAACAATTTAGTTTATTATTATAACTTTTTTGTTATGGTATATTCCGAGACGATTTTCCCTGTCAGGTACTACGAAACCGACCAGATGGGCATCGTGCATCATTCGAATTACATCAGGTACTTCGAGTGTGCGCGTAACAATATGATGGCCGAGTTCGGGTATCCCATAGAGAAGTGCGAAGAGGATGGGGTGACCATCCCGATCGTATCAGTGGAGTGTCGCTACAGGCACCCCGCGAAGATGGGGGATGTCCTCCGGGTCGTAGCTATGATCGACAAGGTTCCGCTCGCGAAGCTATGGATCCGCCAGGCTGTATACAACCAGGACGGTGACCTTTGCGTGGAAGGAGAGGTGACGCTGGGATTCTTGAATAAGGAGACCGGACATCCGACCCGTTGCCCGGAGCTGTTGGTCAAGGCTATAGAAGCACATATCAATGACAAATGATCATTAAAGTATATTTTATTATGACGCCATTATTTTACCCTCTTGCATTCGGGACCTGGGAGATAGTCCTGATTGTCGCTGTCATCGTACTCCTTTTCGGAGGCAAGAAGATTCCTGAGTTGATGCAGGGCATTGGAAAGGGAGTCAAAAGCTTCAAGCAGGGGATGAACGATGTCGAGGCAGAAATGAATGATATCAAGAAGGATATCGATTCTGCTGCCAAGACTCCGGATAAGATCGAGAAGAAGGACGAGTACGAAAAGTAAAGTGTCCGAAGAGAGCAAAGACCAGGAACAACTGGCAGGCGAGATGTCCTTCTGGGACCATCTCGAGGTATTGAGGGGGACCTTGTTCCGCTCGATACTTTACGTGTGCCTGGCCGCCGTGGTCTGCTTTTCTTTGAAGGACTTGATGTTCAAGGTTGTCTTCTATCCGGCAGATGCCGATTTCTTCCTGTACAGGTTCCTGCACTGGAAGGTGAATGTCAACCTCATCAATACCGACGTCGTCGCCCAGTTTTTCGTGCATCTCAAGGTGGCCTGTCTCGTGGGTCTGGTGCTCGTATTCCCATTGGTAATATGGGAAATCTGGAAGTTCATCGCACCCGCATTGTACGAGAAGGAGAAGAAGATCGTCAGGGGAGCTTTTATGATGGCTTCAGTGCTCTTCTATCTGGGTGTCGCCTGCGGCTATTTCTTCGTCCTTCCAGTCTGCCTGCAATTCTTTATGAACTACTCGGTTGGCGATAATGTCACCAACATGATCAATCTCAATTCGTACATCAGTCTCTTCATATCGATGGTTTTTATGATAGGGTTGGTGTTCGAGTTTCCTTCCGTCATTGCAGTGCTCTCCCGTTTCGGGATCGTGACCAAGGATATTCTCAGGAAATACCGCAAGCACGCCTTCGTCGTGGTCCTGATACTTGCTGCACTGATTACTCCGGCCGACCCTCTTTCGATGTTCGTGCTTGCGGTCCCTCTTTACGGCCTTTATGAATTCAGCATCTCCCAATGCAAGCCTGCGATCGAGGATGATGGTAATGTGGAGGACGGGGAATGATTTCCATCAACGGGCTGACCATGGCATTCGGGGGATTCACCCTGCTCGACAGCATAGATTTCCATATCAGCGACAACGATAAGATCGGTCTCGTGGGCAAGAACGGTTCCGGGAAGTCCACGATAATGAAACTGATCTGCGGGCTTCAGGCGCCCACATCCGGTTCCGTGGACAAGCCTAACGAGGTGCGGATAGGTTATCTGCCCCAGATAATGGAGCATCACAAGGGCAGGACTGTGCTGGAAGAGACTATGACAGCCTTCGACCACATCACCACGATGCACAAGGAACTCGAAGACATCAGTGTCAGGCTTGCGGAACGTACTGATTATGAGTCGGAAGCATACCTTAGGCTAATCAATCGCTTGAATGACCTTACTGATGCTCTGGCCATCGTTCAGAACGAACCCGTCGAGGTTCTCGCCCAGAAAACCCTGCTGGGACTCGGATTCAAGGATGAAGACCTGGGACGGCGCACCGAGACATTCAGCCAAGGCTGGAATATGAGGATAGAGCTTGCTAAGGTCCTGCTCTCTGAACCGGATATCCTTCTGCTCGACGAGCCTACCAATCATCTGGACATAGAGTCCATCGAATGGCTTGAAGACTATCTGAAAGGTCACCGGGGGTCGCTTCTGCTGGTATCCCACGACCGTAAGTTCCTGGACAACGTAACGAACAGGACAGTCGAGATAGTACTGGGCCATATCTATGATTACAAGGTGCCTTACAGCCAGTATGTAGAGCTGCACGATGAGCGCGTGGCACAGCAGCAGGCCGCCTATGCCAACCAGCAGAGGATGATAGAGAAGACAGAAGTCTTCATAAACAAGTTCCGGTACAAGCCGACCAAGTCCAACCAGGTCCAGTCCAGGATCAAGCAGCTCGAGAAACTCGAACGTCTTGAAATAGACGAGACCGACAACGCCACACTGACTGTAAAATTCCCGCCGGCTCCGCGTTCCGGAGATATTGTATTCAAGGCATCGGACCTTACGGTCGGTTACCCTGGGAAGGTGGTCTTCATAGGAGCCGACATAGAAGTCAAGAGAGGGGAGAAGGTTGCGCTAATAGGACGGAACGGAGAGGGAAAGACCACATTGATGCGCGTCATTGCGGGAGAGTTGGACCCTATTTCCGGAACTGCCCGTACCGGATACAATGTGAATATGGGCTATTATGCCCAGAATCAAGAAGATACACTTGACAGGAACCTTACCGTATATGAAACCTTGGAAAGCATTGCGGTCGGTGACATACGTATGAAGCTTCGGGATATCCTGGCTCAGTTCCTTTTCCGCGGTGAGGATATAGACAAGAAGGTGAGCGTCCTCTCCGGAGGAGAGAGAGCGCGGCTCGGAATGGCCAGGTTTATGCTCCAGCCTTATAACTTGCTTGCTCTCGACGAGCCTACCAACCATATGGATATCAAGTCGAAAGACATCCTCAAGCAAGCGCTCAAGGCTTATGATGGCACGTTGATTGTGGTATCTCACGACCGTGACTTCCTGGATGGCCTGGTGGACAAGATGTACGAGTTCAGGGACGGGAAGGTCAAGGAGCATATCGGAAGCGTATCCGAGTTCCTGGAGAAACGGAAGATCGAATCCCTGCAGGAACTTGAACGCAGGTTCGGTCAGGCTGCAAAGGATGTAGTTCAGTCGGAGGCAGTTGAAGGGAAGGAAAAAGCTAAGCAGACATTCGAGCAGAAGCGCAGTGAATCCAAGGAACTCAGGAAGATGAAGCATCGCGTCGAGTTCCTGGAAGGGGAGATAGGCAAAATCGAGTCAAAGATGAAGGAAATCGAAAAAGTACTGTCCAACCCGATTGCTTCCGACGATATAATGGAACTTACGCGGACCTATCTGGAAGACAAGCGCGAACTTGACAGGAAGACTGCCGAATGGACCTCGCTTATGGAGCGGATTGAAGAGAATAACCTTTAATGTTAATGAATATGAAAACATTGATTAACAAAACGTTAGCTTTTGCTACTTTACTTATTGCGTCAGCATCTTTCGCTGTCGCTCAGACTCGTACGGTCGAACACGAGTATTCTCCTTTCGACGGCGTCGTCGCTTCGAATGGTTTCAAGGTAACCATATCCCAGAGTGACAAGTACGCTGCAAAGCTGACCGTCGACGATGTGCTGGAGAGTTATGTCCAGTGCTATGTCAAGGCGAACGTTCTCTATGTAGGACTCGATGACAAGAACATCCCCAAAGAGGTCAAGAAGATGTACAAGGGCAAGAACGCTCAAGAGCCTGTCCTCAGTGCCATAGTCTCTGTTCCTGTTCTCAACTCATTGACTCTGAATGACGATTCGCAGTTCTTCAATACTGGTACTTTAAGTGCAGAGAACTTCTCTCTCTTCCTGAACGGTACTACTGCGATCAACAACCTCAGCGTTGTTGCAAAGACAGCCGTGCTGAGCGTGGCCAAGAATGCAAAGCTTACCAACGCCAATGTGCGTACCGAAGGCAACATCGCCGTAGCTGGTGACGGCAAGGGAATTATGACGCTCGAATATGCTGCAGAGAACCTTGATGTCAACACTGCCGGTTCAGCTGACCTTGCCATCAACGGAGCCGCAGAGAAGGTGACCGTGAATTCTGCCAACAGTGCCAAGACGGTTGTTACCGGCGAGGCCAAGTCATTGGAAGTCACCGGGAAAGGTACGGTCGATGCTTCGGGGCTGAAAGTCAAGGAGGCCAAGTTGAGCACCAATGGAGCGACTGTGAAGGTAAATGCCAGCAATGACATCGAACTCGACCTAGGAAAGGGATCCGAGGTGGAATATGCCGGTGATCCTACCGTAAAGATCGTCAAGATCCAGAGTTCATCCGTGACCAGGAAATAATGTTCGTCCTTGATTCCCATTCCGACACTCCTTCCCAGATGATGCGGGGACAGGATGTTGGGATATGCAACCTGAGGGGGCACGTGGATTTCCCGCGCTTGAAAGCCGGGGGAGTCGATGCCTCCTTCTTTGCTTTGTATACTCCTGCCTCGATGCAGCCGGATGCAGCTACGAGATATGCCTTGGAGATGATCGGCAAGGTATACGACGCACTGGAAGCATATCCGGGAGAGGCGGCTCTGGCACTCACGCCTGAAGACGCGTTCACCAACAAGGAGAAAGGGTTTGTTTCCATATTCCTGGGTATGGAGAACGGGGCGCCCATACAGGAGTCCCTGTCGCTCCTGCGTCTCTTCCACCGGCTCGGGGTAAGGTATATAACGTTGACGCACAATGGCGACAACCAGATTGCGGACAGCGCAGCGGAAGGGAAAAGATGGCACGGCCTGAGCCCGTTCGGCAGGGAAGTGGTGGCAGAAATGAACCGGATTGGAATGATAGTGGACCTGGCTCACGCCTCGGACGAGACATTCTATGACGTAATTTCCTGTTCGAAGTCCCCGGTGGTCTCTACGCATTCCTGCTGCAGGGCGCTTGCAGGGCACCGCAGGAATATGTCCGACGATATGCTGCGCACCTTGGCCGACCACGGAGGTGTGGTGCAGATCAACTTCTATCCTGTATTCCTCTCCGACGCTTTTGCCAGGACATTGGCCGAGTCCGGGCTTGAAGAAAAGGGCTGGGTGGAGAGCGAGTGGATAAAGGATCCCTCCGATCCCGTGAAACGTGCCGCCTGGGATTCGGTCCTTGACGAACTGGCTGCTTTGCCGAGACCGTCCTATAAGGAGGTGGTAGACCATATTGACCATGCAGTCAAAGTGGCCGGCATCGACCACGTTGGGATAGGGTCGGACTTCGACGGCATCGAAGTGACTCCGCAAGGCTTGGAAGATGTATCCAAGATGCAGGCGATTTTCGATGAAATGACCGTCCGAGGCTATTCTGACGACCAGATCGAGAAGGTAGCAGGCGCCAATTTCATCAGAGTATTCAACGAAGTGATATCCAATTCGTTAGGCTAGAATCAGACATATATATCGTTAGTGCAACAAAAATGTTATGGATTTTTAACAATTTTGTTGCACTAATTGTATATTAATGATTTAAATCATCAAGGATAAATAGACGCAGTGCATCGAGTGCTGCGGCGGCAAAACGCTCGATATTCCTCTTTCTGTCGTTCTTGAAAACCTTCCTGACAGTCCTTGTTCCGTTAGGTCCGCTGACTCCTATCCATACGGTTCCGACAGGATTCTTCTCGTCTCCGGCCGGGCCTGCAAGTCCTGTGGTGGACACGGAATAGGTACTTCCCGTGAGCTTCCTGACCCCCTCGGCCATAGCTGCTGCAACCTCGGAGCTCACCACACCGTATTCGCATATCAGGGATGGGGGAATGTCCAGGACTCTTTCCTTGACAGCGATCGCGTAGGATGTGACGCTTCCGAGGTAATATTCGGAAGAACCTGGTACGGAGGTGATGAGGGAGCTGATCTTTCCGCCGGTACAGGATTCCGCAGCGCTCAAGGTCATTCCGCTGCCTCGCATAAGGGCTCCTATAGCGTTTTCAAGCGTGTCGTCCTTGAAAGAGTATATCTTGTTGCCCAATATGGGTTTCAGGGCCACGAAACGGGCATCTATGCGCTTTTCTGCCTCTTCCTGGCTCCCTCCGTAGATGGATAGCCTGAGACGGACGCCGGTCAGCTGGTTGGGCAGGTAGGCGAGGTGCATATCCTCGGGCAGGTCGTTCTCCCAAGGCTCGAT
Source organism: uncultured Bacteroidales bacterium (assembly GCA_905235085.1). Lineage (GTDB taxonomy): Bacteria > Bacteroidota > Bacteroidia > Bacteroidales > UBA932 > Cryptobacteroides. The sequence continues at coordinate 49,834 of CAJOKD010000001.1, forward strand.
GAGTTCAGCCAGGGCCGATTCAGCCAGTCCTGAGACCATAATGCATTTATGGAAGATATCCTCGAGTGGGTTGTGAGCCTTTATGTCTTCCATCACTTCAGGCAGTGCGCCAAGAGTTTCGAAAGGAACACCTGGCATCGCATAGAGAGTGGCAGGATGGCCGAATCTCTCTTCCGGGAAGCGGAAAACCATAATGGGGGCGGTTCCCTTGTGGTTGACAATGACATCGCAGGTATCGGGCACGAGGGCCTGTGACTTGTTGGATTCCAGCATATCCAGGCCTCTGGCCGAAAGGATTCCGTGGATCACCTGCAGCTGGCCTTGGTGCTCGACGTACCCTTTGCTTCCCGACATCTTTGCAAGAGCAGCCTTGGTGATGTCGTCACGGGTAGGTCCGAGACCTCCTGTCGAAATCACTATGTCATTGATTTCCAATTCGTGAGTGAGGTTGCCGACGATTTCATCGTGGTTGTCCCCGATAGACAGCATCCGGGTGACCTTGATGCCTGTTTCTTCAAGCGCACGTGATATATGGGACGAGTTGGTGTCGACTATCTGTCCGATGAGTATCTCATCTCCGATCGTGCATATAGATGCTTGTGTCATTTGATGTTTTTGAGTATTCTTTTGACCAGGGAAGGACCTTCGTAGATGAAGCCTGTGTATATCTGGATCAGTGAAGCACCGGATTCGAGCATTTCGCGAGCCTGCGCCGGGCTCATTATGCCCCCGACTCCCACAATCGGAAGGCGTCCTCCAGTGAATTCGTGGATATACTTTACCAGAGCCAAGCTTTTCTTGTACAAAGGTGCTCCGGAGAGGCCTCCGTTGCCGATTTTTCCCAATTTGCTCCCATTGGTCCTGAGCCCCTCGCGGGAAGTTGTCGTATTACCGGCCACGATTCCGTCGATACCCGACAGCATACAGTACTTGAGTATCTCGTCCAGTTCTTCGTGAGGTATGTCAGGGGAGACCTTGACCAGGACCGGCTTGTAGCTGTCGTAGCATATCCTGAGGTCCAGCATAGGATCCAGTATGTCCGACAGGTATGACACGTCCTGCAGATTCCTGAGGCCTTCTACGTTGGGACAGGAGACATTGACTGTGAATAGGTCAACGAAGTCGTAGAGTTCCGAGAAAGCCTTCGTGTAGTCTGCTATCGTGTCTTCGTCAGAAGCGCTCTTGCTGTTCTTGGCGATGCTGGCGGCCAGGATGGTTCTCGGTTTGTCCTTGCTGATATGCCGGATTGCGTTCTTAACGCCTTTGTTGTTGATTCCCATCCTGTTGATCAATGCCCTGTCCTGCGGCAGGCGGAAAAGCCTGGGCTTGGGATTGCCTTCCTGAGGTTCCGGCGTCAGCGAACCGATCTCGATGAACGAGAAACCGAAACGGGAGAGTTCATTGTAGTGTTCGCCGTTCTTGTCAAGTCCAGCAGCTAGGCCGACCGGGTTGGGGAAATCGATGCCGAACACGTTTGTGGCTAGGGTAGGATCGTTGTGCGAGTAGAAAAGGCTCGTAAGGCTCCCAGCCAGAGGTATCCGTCTCAATGCACCCAGGGCGCGCAACGTGAAGTTGTGCGCAGTTTCAGGCGACAGCCCGAACAGAAGAGGCCGTATCAACTGTTTGTACATACAGGATACAAATATAATAAAAAAGCGCTAACGCCACTCAGGAGATTTCCTGATATGTTCCGTCAGAATAAAAAATGACGAGTTTCACTATCTTTCTATCCTTAGTTTCAGTTGCCTGATTATCAGTTTGTTGAAGCTCGTCAGAGAACAGATTCGGCTCTTGAGAATCGAATATTTGCGCAGATTCGGCCGTACGGTTGTCTTTGTACATCCTGCCACGGCCTGAGATCAGCCATTCGAGGGAAAGGTCAGGGTAATTGCGGGCCAGGCTGTCGATAAATTCGAAGCCAGGCTTGTTGCGTCCTGACAAAACGTGGGAGACACCGGCACGTGCGACCCCAAGGGTCTCAGCGAATTTGGACTGGGAGATATTCTCAGCCGCAAGAAACTGTTGAAGTCGTTTGTTCATAATCCTGATCTTTGTTTACAAATATAACTATAAGATTTGTAAAAACAAATACAAAGCTGGCGTCACAATTGTAGGCATAGTCTGGATTTTAGCGTAAATGTAGTTAAATATTAAATCAAATAAAATATTGCAAACATCTGATATTATGAGCATTAAATTACGTAATTATCATCTTGTTACCCATAATTGGGTGCCTTGCCCTTGCTGGTTACGTACAAGAGTTTAATCTTAGAGCGAGATAAAATATATAAATACTCTGATATTCAATATATTAGCAACATAACTACATCCTTATAATTTATCCTTATTGTATTTTTGTGAATTGTGGTGGAAAATTAACTATTTGTTTACAGAAGTTACAAATGTAAACAAGAACAAACAGGGGAGGGAGGCGGGTAATGATAATTTGATATTTGTGATACTTAGGCTAAATTTGCGTGTAATTTAAAATGTCAAGATGATTCCTTCGATACAGATAAAGGACTACGCTTATGACCTTCCGGACGACAGGATTGCAAAATATCCTCTGCCACACCGGGACGAATCCAAATTGCTTTGTTACCGCGATGGTTCGGTCGAAGACAAGTCATTCAAGGATCTTCCTTCTCTCCTTCCAGGTGGCTCCCTTATGGTATTCAACGACACCAAGGTCGTTCCTGCCAGGCTTCATTTCCAGAGGGAATCCGGGGCCGTAATAGAGATATTCTGCCTGGAGCCGGTCGATCCGCCGGAGTATAACACATCATTTGCTTCTGTCGATTCCTGCCGCTGGAAATGCGTGATAGGTAATGCAAAACGCTGGAAGGGCGACGTACTTTCGCTATGCAATCCAGAAGGAGATCCAATCGTTTCTGCTATGGGCCTGAAGGCGATTCTCGTAGATCGCGTGGACAGGACTGGGACGGTAGAATTCAGATGGAATGACGGCAAGCCGTTCTCGCAGGTCCTGGAGACTTGCGGCAGCGTCCCGATTCCCCCTTATCTCAACCGCGAGACCGAGGCCATCGATACTGAACGGTACCAGACACTTTATGCAAAGATCCGTGGTTCCGTTGCGGCTCCTACCGCAGGTCTCCATTTCACTGACAGTGTCCTTGAAGATATCGATGCCAGAGGAATCAAGAGGGAAACCGTCTGCCTCCACGTAGGTGCGGGTACCTTCCTGCCGGTAAAAAGCGCGGATGTCTCCGAACATCCGATGCACAGGGAGCCTTTCACCGTATCGCTCGGCCTTCTTAAAGATATAAGGAACCGCACGGGGAGCCTTGTTGCTGTCGGTACGACTTCGGTCCGTACCTTGGAATCTCTCTATTATGTCGGTGTTAGTTGCATTGAAGGAGGTTCGCCGGCAGACGTGGGGCAGTGGGCTCCCTATGAGAGGGTATATCCCTATACTACGGAGGAGTGCCTCGATGCTATCATCACCTACCTGGAAAAGTCTGGCTCCGAAGAGCTTGAGGTTGGGACGAGGATAATTATCGTTCCCGGATTCCGTTTCAGGCTTACAGACATCCTCGTGACTAATTTCCATCAACCAGAAAGCACGTTGATCCTCCTGGTTTCTGCTTTTGTAGGAGGGGACTGGCGGACTATCTACGACCACGCGCTTGCGGGGGACTACCGTTTCCTGAGTTATGGGGACAGTTCCTTGCTTTTCAGGCGAGACGTTGCGCTTTAGCCGGAGAATTGCTATATTTGTTATTTGAGAAAAGTCCGAACCTATGGCTGATATTTCCGAATTCGAAAGCATATGCCCTTACAGCGACGAGGAAGCAGTCGAGGCTTTGCAAAAAGTGGCGAACCATCCTGCCGTACTCGCTATCTCCGAATACCTTTTTCCGGAGGAGAAGATGACCTACCTGCGGGATGCACTCAAGCAGGTCAACAGCATCGACGAATTCCAGGAGGCAGTTATGAACAAGGCGGTCAACTGGTGCATCGACCATACCATCCATAATTTCTCCTATGATGGCATATCATACATCAAGGGGATGCGCGGCAAGTTCGTGGCTATGTCCAACCACAGGGACATAATCCTCGATCCTGCCATCACCCAGGCCGTATTCTTCCGCAACGGGATTCCCCTCACCGAAATCTGCGTAGGAGACAATCTGATCAAGCAGAGCAAGACCGTCGAGTACCTTCTCCGTTCGAACAGGATGATCAAGGTCATCCGCGGAATCTCCGCCAGGGAACTCTACCTTTCTTCCCAGGTCCTGTCCAAGTACATCAGGCAGACCATCACCTCCGGCAAGGCGTCGATATGGCTGGCACAGAGGCAGGGAAGGACCAAGGATGGAATCGATACCACCGAGCAGGGCCTCCTGAAGATGCTCGATATGAGCGGGACTAAGTCCTTCAAGGAGAATTTCCTGGAACTCAACATCATACCTTTGAGCATTTCCTACGAATATGAGCCTTGCGACATCCGCAAGGCGCGTGAGATATTGATCTCCCGCACTCAGAAATACGTCAAGTCACACGACGAGGATATGCACAGCATCGTGATGGGTATACGCCAGAACAAGGGCAACGTCCATCTCAATTTCGGTCTACCACTTACTGAAGACGAGATAGAAATCGCTTCGAAATGCGACAAGAACGACCGTTACCAGTCCATCCGCTATGCTGTGGACAAGCGAGTGATCGCAGGGTATCACCTCTGGAAGACGAATTACATTGCGTATGACCTCGTCAATCACAGTTACAAGTATTCGGACCTGTACAAGCACGAGGATGTAGAAGCTTTCACGGCTTATACGGAGCACAGGTTGGACAAGGTGGAGCGCAGGCTGAACCGTGAGGATCTTCGCGAGATATTCCTCAGGATATATGCCAATCCGGTGGTTTCCAAGGAAAGACTGGCGACAGGTGAACCTCTAAGGCAGGAATAGGAGATGGGATTGCAGATATCGATCTTGATTGCAGGTCTGCTGCTCGTTGTCTTCGGAGCTGACTGGCTCGTCGATGGTTCATCGGCTATTGCAAGGAAAGCAGGTCTGAGCGAATTCGTGATCGGACTGACCATCATAGGGATCGGTACCTCGATGCCGGAACTCGTGGTAAGCCTTACAGGCGCGTTGAAGGGCAGTTCCGACATCGCCATCGGCAACGTAGTGGGTTCCAATATATTCAATGTCCTCCTCATCCTGGGTCTGACTGCCGTCATACGGCCGATAGGGATCACCAGGACTAACCGGAGGCAGGATATTCCTCTCAACCTGATCGTCTGTTTACTCCTGATTATCTGCGGGTATCATTTCACTTTGTTCCGTATCGGCAGGGATGACATCCTGTCCAGGTTCGACGGAATCCTTTTCCTGACCCTCTTTGCCATGTATATGTACTTTTCCTTCAAGAACGGGAAAGAAGAAGCAGAAACCTCGGAAGGAAGCGAGACGAAAGAGACGCAGCGTCCGCTTGGAATAGCGATCCTGATGGTCGCCGCCGGTCTTGCAGCCCTTGTATTCGGGGGCGACAAGTTCGTGGATTCAGCGAGGACGATCGCCGGAATGCTTGGCATAAGCGACAAGTTCATAGCCGTTACCATCCTCGCAGGAGGCACCTCCATGCCTGAGCTGGTAACCTGTGTCGTCGCGGCTTTCAAGAAGAAGGACCAGCTGGCCCTGGGAAACATCCTCGGATCCAACATTTCCAATATCCTCCTTATCCTCGGATCTTCCTCCGTGGTCTATCGCAGGCTTCCGGGAGGTCCCGAAGGGCTTTCTTTCGGAGGTATGACCGTTGCCGACCTGGGTATCCTGATACTGAGTTCCTTGCTTCTCTGGTCGAGTTCATACACCGGCCGGAAGGATACTATCGACCGTGCCGACGGGTCCGTGTTCCTGACTTGCTTCGCTGTCTATATGGTAATCCTTTTCCATCAGCTCTGATAATCCAAATATGTCTACAATATGAAATTCCAGCCTACAAAGTACCAACTGATGAACGTGGGGACCGGGAGGGTCTTCGAAGATACGTTCTGGGCGCTTGGTGATCCTGAAGCTCCTGCACCTTCATTGGTCAGGGCAGTCTATGAAGATGAACGATTCAATCCCAGGGACGACCTCCGCGGCCTGTACCGTTATGCCGGATGGCTTCCTATCAACAGGACCCTGAGGCATTCGCACGCCCCGGTGACATACAAGAGCAAGGGACTTGCGGACCTGCTTGGAATGCGCAACTTGTACATAACCCTTTCGGGATACGTGCCCAAGAGGGGAGCGAAGATGGAAACCTGCTCCTTCAAGGAGACGGAGGCTTTCTCCGTCTGTGCGAGACTGCCGAAGAACGACAAGCATATCCTGGTCGTCCAGTCGGCCGGCAACACTGCAAGGGCTTTCGCCAGGGTATGTTCGGACAATGACATTCCTATAGTAATATGCATCCCGAACGACAATATCAGCGACCTGTGGTTCACGAGGCGCCTCAAGTCCTGTGTGAAGGTGATAGCCACCCCTCACGGTACCGATTATTACGATGCGATAGCTCTTGGAGAGAAGCTTGCCAAGGATCCACGCTACCTGCTCGAGGGCGGAGCCAAGAACGTCGCCAGAAGGGATGGAATGGGTACTACGGTACTGAGCGCCGTGGAGAAGATCGGCCGCATTCCGGACGCTTATTTCCAGGCAGTCGGCAGTGGAACAGGCGCCGTAGCTGCCTGGGAGAATGCCTGCAGGCTCGAGAAAGACGGCCGGTTCGGCAAGAACAATATGCGTGTCTACTGCGTACAGAATGCTCCGTACACCCTGATGTACGATTCCTGGAAATCAGGGTCTCGGGAACTAGTACCGATCACTCCGGAAGAGTCCCGCAAGAATGCGGAAATCATTCTCGCCAAGGTACTTTCCAACAGGAAACCGCCTTACAGCCTCGCAGGAGGGGTATTCGACACCGTGAAGGCATCAGGCGGAGACTTCTACAAAGTCACCAATGACGAGGTAGTGTACTGGATGCTCCAGTATTTCAACAAGGAAGGGTACGATATATTCCCGGCTGCTGCATCCGCTGTGGCGGCCGTCAAAAAGGCTGTCGATGAGGGAACGGTAGGGAAGGACGAGACCGTGATGCTCAACATCACGGGTGCGGGAATGCTGAACGCCACCAGCGTTGGTTTCGAACTTAAGGAACCTGACCTCGTGATGAGTACGGACCTTTCCGCTGAGGAAGTGATCTGCAGCGTTGACCGTTTGTTCAGGTAATCACTTTCTGAGAGCGAGTGCGCAGACGTTTTCTACGTGCTGCGTATGCGGGAACATATCCACAGGCTGGACTGCCGTTATATCGTATTTTTCGCACAGGATCGCGAGGTCGCGGGCCTGTGAGGCAGGATTGCAGCTTACATAGACGATACGGGCAGGGGAGGCGTCCAGTATGACCTGTGCTACGTCGGGATGTATCCCGGCCCGAGGAGGGTCGAGTATTATGACGTCCGGGCGGCCGTGTTCTTCAATGAAGCTGGAATCCAGGACGTCTTTCATATCACCGGCGAAGAATTCGCAGTTTGTGATGCCGTTGGCCACGGCGTTCTTCCGGGCATCTTCGATCGCTTCCGGTACATATTCGATTCCTATCACCTTCCTGGCCTTCCTGGATACGAACTGGGCGATGGTTCCGGTACCCGTGTAGAGGTCGTATACAATCTCGTCACCGGTGAGTCCGGCGAATTCCCGGGCGACGCCGTACAGTTTCAGGGCCTGCTCGCTGTTGGTCTGGTAGAATGACTTCGGACCGATCCTGAAAGTGAGGCCTTCCATCTTCTCGGTAATGGTCTCAGAACCCTTGTAAAGGATGCATTCCTGATCTCCGATGGAATCGTTTAACTTATTGTTAATTACGTAATAAAGTGATGTTATTTCAGGGAAAGCTTCCGCTATGGCATCAAGCATTTTCTCCCTGTCTTCCCGGGCTTCGTAGAAGAAGCACATTATCACCATCAGGTCGCCGGTATCTGTGGTCCTGATGAACATATTCCGAACGAAACCCACGTTGTTGCGTATGTCGAAGAAATCCAGCCTGTTCCTGACGGCATATTCACGGCAGAACAGGCGGATGTCGTTGGAAGGGTCCTTCTGGAGGTAGCAATGCTTGATGTCCAGGACTTTGTCGAAAAACTTGCCTACGTGGAAGCCGAGACCGGCTCTTTCGGCTTCCGGAACGCTCTCGGGATCTTCTCCTTTAAGGAACCAGCGCTTCGATGAATAGGTGAATTCCAACTTATTGCGATAATAGCGTGTCTTGTCGGAAGGAAGCGTAGGCCTGATTTCAGGAACCTGCAGGTGCCCGAGGCGCACAAGCTGGTCTTCGACCTGCTTGCGTTTGGCTTCCAGCTGGAGCTGATAGGGTAGCGGCTGCCATTTGCAACCGCCGCATATTCCGAAATGCTCGCAGAACGGCTCGAGGCGGTCCGGCGAAGGCTGGACGATCTTTTCTATGAAACCTTCGTAGTAGTTCTTGCTTTTCTTGGTTATCCTGATGTTCACGACGTCTCCCGGTACTGCGAACGGTACGAAAACCACAGCACCGTTCCAGTGGGTGAGTGCCTTGCCTTCGGCAGCACAAGCTTCTATCGTCAGGTTCTCAAGCAGGAGGTCGACTCTTTTCCTTGACATCGCTAACTTAACATAATATAAATTGTGTAACAGAAGTACTAATTTGGCTGTACGAGGGCAGAAATGGCTCCCGCATCGAATTTAGAAGGATCATAACCCTGTTTGAAGGTCACTCCTTCGCTGAGAATCTCGAATCCAGCGGTGCTGGCCATCTCGTTGAGCAATTTCACGCTTGCAGGAACCCAGCTGCAGGATCCGAACGCGAAGAATCTCCGGTTCTTTACCTGACGGTCGCATATTCCCTCCATCAGTTGGCGGACCGGCGGGAATATTCCGTTGTTGTAAGTCGGAGATCCGAGAATGATCGTGTCGAATTTGAAAACGTCGCGGAGCGCGAATGAATAGTTCTCTTCGGTCAAATCGTGTACGGCACACGGTATTCCACGTCTTGATATGGCTTCTGCAAGCGCCAGGGCTGCTTTTTCGGTATTTCCGTACATCGATCCATATGCCAGGCAGACCCCGTGGGACGCCTCATATCGGCTTAACTTATCATAATATTGTATGACATCTGCGATCCGTTTCTCCCAAACCGGGCCGTGGGTGCTGCAAATCCGGCCGATTTCCAGCCCTCCGAGCTTTTTCAATGCCGACTGGACAGGACTCGCGTATTTTCCGACTATGCTCGCGTAATATCGCGTCATCTCGTCCTTATATTCTCCGAAAGTATCTAATCCTGAGTCAGTTACGTAATTTCCAACCGCCTTGAAGGTGCCGAATGCATCGCCGCTGAACAGGGTTTTCTCCTCGGGACACCAGGTGACCATTGTCTCAGGCCAGTGAACCATCGGGACCATAAAGAATTGAAGCGTGGATGCACCCAGGGACAGGGACTCCCCTTCCTTTATGGTCATCACATTCTCTGTCAAACCGTTGAATCCCTCTATCATAGGGACTGCCTTCTGGTTTGTAACTATCGTACAATCAGGATATTCCTGTCTGATAGCTGCCTGGAGTGCGCTGTGGTCCGGCTCCATATGGTTGACTATGAGATAGTCTATCTTCCTATCCCCTATCTCCTGTTTGATATTCGCCAGGAATCCTTCCTTGAACGCTGCCGCCGCAGTATCGATCAAGGCTATCTTCTCATCTACCACCAGATATGAATTGTAGCTTACTCCGTACGGGAGCGGCCATTGACGTTCGAACAGTACAGTGCTCAGGTCGTTGACACCTACATACCGGATTCTATCGGTTAGTTTCATTTCAGTTCTATAAAGCTTTGTTCTGTGGAATGCAAATTTACGAAACTTATTCCTCTTTTTGTTAAATTTGTATCTGCAGTCGTCTTTTTTAGCGAAAGATGGACCATAACAAAAAAGTTATACAATCAAACATTATTGTTTTACTGACTGATTATTAGATTTATAATATATGAATTCCGACGCTAATCAATATACTGCCCAAAGCATAGTGCTCCCTCCCCTGCCGGAGCGTATGAGGCCTGCTGATCTGTCCGGATACGTGGGTCAGAAGCATCTTGTGGGCGAAGGATGCATACTGAGGAATATGATCGAGAGCGGAAATCTTTCCTCGTTCATACTCTGGGGCCCTCCCGGCGTCGGGAAGACTACACTGGCGGGAATAATAGCCAAGACCCTTAACCGCGAGTTCCATACCCTCTCTGCAGTCAGTGCCGGAGTGAAGGACGTCAGGGATGTCATAGACAGGGCGAAGAACCGTTCTGTTTTCTCGCAGGGAGCTGCTCCGATCCTGTTCATCGATGAGATACACCGCTTCAGCAAATCGCAGCAGGACGCCCTCCTAGGGGCGGTGGAAAACGGAACCATAGTCCTGATAGGAGCTACTACCGAGAATCCTTCCTTCGAGGTGATCACTCCCCTTCTGTCACGCTGCCAGGTTTTCGTACTGAAGTCCCTTGAGGTGGCCGACCTGCAGCTTCTCCTCGACCGTGCCCTGTCGGAGGACGTGCTCCTGAAGGAAAAGGATATTGAGGTCGTGGAGTCCGAGGCTCTTTTCCGTTACAGCGGAGGAGACGCAAGGAAGCTCCTGAATGTTCTGGAAATAGTAGTGGATTCCTTTGCTGGAAAGGACGGTCCGATCGTAATCGACAACAAGACCGTAGCCGCCTGCATCCAGGAGAATATGGCCATATATGACAAGGATGGCGAAATGCATTACGACATCATATCGGCTTTCATCAAATCCATCAGGGGGTCGGATCCGAATGCTGCTGTCTATTACCTGGCCAGGATGCTGGACGGTGGTGAGGATCCTCTCTTCATTGCCAGGCGCCTGTGCCTTTCCGCCTCAGAAGACGTCGGACTTGCAAATCCCAATGCCCTGCTCTTGGCTGATGCGTGCTTCCACATTGTCCATCAGATCGGAATGCCTGAAGCCCGCATTCCGCTTGCCGAAGTTACTGTCTACCTTGCCAGTTCTCCGAAGAGCAACGCCTCCTACCTGGCAGTGGAGAAGGCGCTCGGTTTTGTGCGGAATGAGCCCGGCAGGCCGGTTCCGCTGTATCTCAGGAATGCACCTACAAAGCTGATGGAGGAACTGGGATATTCGGATGGATACAAGTATGCACACGATTATCCGGGACATTTCGTCGATCTGGAGTTCCTGCCGGAAGGGATGGAAGGAACGGTGTTCTACGAGCCGGCTCCGAACGCCCACGAAGACAGGCTCAAAGCTTATCTCCAGGCTTGCTGGCCGAAGTATTATCCACCGGGTCAGAAAGGATAGCCGACTCCGAAGTGCACGGTGATAGCATTGTCCAGCTCGTCGTCGGAATACCCGAACGGGTACCACCTTTTTTCGGCAGGCATAGAAGGATCGTATAGCCTGACACCCATATCCAGTCTGATTATCAAGAAGTTCAGGTCGAGGCGGAAACCATAGCCCCAGTTGGCCGCTATGCTCTGCGGCAGGCTCTTGAAGTCGAAACGTGTCCTGACGGTTTCATCTCCGTCTGCTTCCTTCTGTGTCCAGACGTTTCCTACATCCAGGAATACGGCTCCGCATACTTTCCAGAACATCGGGAAGCGGTATTCAAGGTTAGCCTCAAACTTGATGTCACCTGTCTGGCTCGGAATCACGAATGCGGAATCCCTCTGTGCGAATCCGGGACCCAGGGCACGCGCCTGCCATCCTCTCATACTGTTGGCACCTCCGCTGTAGAACTGCTTCTCGAAAGGCATCGCACTGGAATTCCCATAGGCGTATCCGATGCCGCCCAGGAGGCGCATCGCGAGGGCCTGGTTGTCGTTCCTGCCGAATACGATGGTCTTGCCCAGGGTCACCTCGTTCCTGATGTACTGTGAGAACGGTGTCCCCCAGATGAGCTTGGAGCCATATTCATCGGTCTTGAACGCACTTCCGAACATACTGAGGATGTTGCCGGAGGCGTCGAACTGGTACCGTATGTAGCTGTAGGAGCGTCTCGGTATCAGGTCGGAGCAGGTCGTGTAATAGAACATCACTCCGGTTCCCACATCGAAGTGGTTCTGGTAGGCATCCCTGAGGAAAGGATTCCCTGCCAGGTTGTTGTAGAATGTCTCGTCCAGATGGGTCAGACGTACTATCTTCGCCTGGAGAGGGTTTATCTGGTAGAAGAACCGCCCGTCCATCAGAGAGCCGGTATAGCCGAAAGTGGTGGAAATCATATTCCTGGTGTACTCTGGCCTGTTCTGGTAGTTGTATGAGGAACTGATTTCGGTCCGGGGCACGTTCGGTCCCTGGAATATGGAGTTAGGGAGCCCGAGGAACTGCGGGAAGCTGATGCTCGTATTCACACCGAATTCATTCGACTTGACGTTCCTGTCGTTGTACTTGAACTGGAAATTTCCCAGGAAACCCAGGTTGAGCCATTCTCCCCCGTTGAATATGCTCTTGTGATAGTAGTTCAGCTGCGGTGACACTCCGATCAGGCCTGTAGAATTGGTGGAGGATTCGAGGTTGACCTTGAATCCCTGCATCTTGGATTTCGTGAGGCTGATATTGCTGTTTACGAACCCTGAATCCGTGGGATTGAGCGTTACCCTTACTCCGCTGAACACCTTTAGGTTGGAAAGCCTGGCATAGGTGGTGTTAACATCCTGTTCGTTGTAGGGAGACCCTGGCTTTATGGTGCACATATCGCGCAGGACTTTCTCGTTGAACTTCAAGTCCTTGTCCCACTCGATGGTAACGTCGCCGAAGGTGTATTTGCGGTGAGGAGCAGCGTTTTCAGCGGTTTGGTTCCGGGTATATTCCCGAACGAACTCCTTGAGGTCGGCCGTGTCGCGTTTCACGAGGGTGTCCGCTTCGAACGAGAAATAGTTCTTCGTGAATCCGAAATAACCGTGCTGGCGGAAATATGCCGCTGACCGGACCGTCTCCTTCTCGAGAGCATCCTCGGAAAGCCAGTCCCCTTTCTTTACCGTGATGTTGGCGGTGTCGGCGTAGAAGTCTTCGGCGAACTGGCCGTCAGGGATTGAATAAGTGATATCCCCTATCCTGTACCGTTTGCCAAGTGTCACTATGTAGTTGACTTCTATCTTCTTGCCTTTAGTCCGGGTCTCGTAGTCCACGGAGGAATCGTAGTAGCCCAGGTATTCAAGGTGCCTCTTTATGTTCTCTATGGAGGCGTTGACCTGGGAGGACTGGTACACTACCGGAGCGACTCCAATCTTCCGCAGGAAGCGGTTCATCTTCCCGTCTTCGTTCCGTCCTGACCAGTTGTAGATGTTAAGGAACGGGTTCCAGCCGAATATGAGGTAGGAGTTGGATTTCTGCTTGATATACTTCTCGACTTCCTTTGGGTTGAAATCGTCGCCGTTGGTGATCTCGACCTTGTTCTTGGCCAGGCGGTATTCACCGTCCGACAGAACCCTTGTCGTGCTGCAGGATGCGGAAATGACCGCTACCAGCACCAACAATATTGACTTTTTCGAGACCATATTATGCAAAATTAGCAAGAATATTAATATCTTTGAATTCAACGCGTATAAAAAACTGCCAAGACAATGAATTTCCTAGTAAGCAACAATGAGATCAAGTTGGTGAAGAGCCTTGCGCAGAAAAAATTCCGGGATATCCACGGTCTCTTCGTGGTGGAGGGCGAAAAGATGGTCGCAGAAGCCCGCAGTTCCGGTTTCATCGTAGAAAAGGTATACCTCGGGCGCGAGGTCGGAGAGGCAGCGATGTCCAGGCTGAGCCTTATGTCCTCGCCTTCCCCTGCCCTGGCTGTCCTAAGGAAGCCGTCCGACATCGTTCTGGAAGACCTGGCCGCGTATGATCTCCCTGACAAGGGATTGTTCCTGGTGCTTGACGGGGTCAGGGATCCGGGCAACCTGGGTACCATCCTGCGGATAGCTGACTGGTTCGGAATTGACGCCGTCTTCGCATCCAGGGATACGGTGGACATATTCAATCCTAAGGTGGTCCAGGCTTCGATGGGTGCCATTTTCAGGGTGGGATTCCACTATTGCGACATTGTCCCTTTGTGCATGAAGTTCTCGCAAGCGGGAGGCAGCGTTTACGGCACCTTCCTGGACGGTGATGACATATATTCGAAAGATTTGAACCTGGGTGATGCGTCCCCGTCGGTCATCATAGTAGGAAACGAGTCCAACGGCATCTCGGATGCTGTCTCTCAGGTTGTTACTGAGAGGCTTTTCATCCCTTCATATCCACGTGACTGCCGTGGTTCGGAGTCACTCAATGTCGCTGTCGCAACAGCCGTAGCGGTAGCTGAATTCAGACGTACAACCCTATGAACGAGGAATCATTGATGTTGAACAGGATCAGGAAGATCCTGATGATATGCAGCAACTACGACGCATTCACCCTCGAGGAGGATGGCCGTATCGAGATCCAGGTGACCGAGGAGTACCGTGAACTCAACCTCAGCAATCCGCCGAAGTTCGTCTGGGCGAATTCCTCTGCGGAAGCCCGTAAGGTCATCGAGTCCGACGAGGAAGTGGATATGATAATGTGTATGTACAACGAGCGGGACAACGGTGTGTTTTCTTTCGCTTCCGAAATCCGCGCCGTGGGCAGTACTATACCGTTCATTATGCTCATCCACTATTCCCGCGCCGTCCGGCAGCGTATCTTCGAATACGACCAGTCGGGGATAGATTTCGTTTTTAGCTGGCACGGTAATGCCGACCTGATACTCGCGATCGTGAAGTTGCTGGAAGATGCGGCGAACGCCGAGTACGATGTATTCGAGGTTGGAGTCAAAGGTATATTGCTGGTCGAGGACTCGGTCCGGTACTACTCAACGTATCTTCCTGAGTTGTACAAGCTTGTACTGACTCAAAGCCGTGAGTTCCTTACCGAGTCGCTGAATGAGGACCAGAAGAAGAACCGCAAGCGTTCAAGACCCAAGATATTCCTCGCAACCTGCTACGAGGAGGCTCTGGGCTATTTCGAGAAATACAAGCACAACCTGCTCGGAGTCATCTCGGACGTGGGTATGATAGTGCACAAGGGTGACAATCCCAAGACTGAGAAACTGGATGCGGGAATCGACCTCGTGAAGAAGGTCAAGGATTTCGATCCGCTGATGCCTGTGCTTCTCCAGTCTTCGCAGGCCAGCGTGGCTGGCATAGCGCAGGAACTTGGCGTGGGCTTCCTGAAGAAATATTCGCGGACGCTCTTCATGCAGCTCGGAGATTATATGAAGGAGGAGTTCGGGTTCGGGGATTTCGTATTCCGCGATTCGAACGGGGTCGAGTGTGGCAGGGCTTCCAGCCTCGCCCAGCTCAAGAAGATAATCGATGAGATTCCGGATGATGTCCTGAACAGCAACACTTCCCGCAATATGTTCTCCAAGTGGCTGTATGCCAGGGGGCTGTTCAATCTGGCGGAGACTTTCAGGGCTGTGCACCATACTGATGCCGGAGAGTTCAGGACCTTCCTCCTGGACCAGATTAAGCGTTATCACAACCAAATCGGTCAGGGCATAATAGCTGAGTTCCGCAAGGATTCCTATGAGGACTATTACTGGTTCTCCAGGATCGGTGATGGTTCCCTTGGAGGCAAGGCCAGAGGACTGGCTTTCCTGAACCATCTCGTCCAGAAGCATTCCCTGTCCGACAAGTACGAGGGTCTGCGGATTTCGATACCCAGGACCGTCGTCCTTACTACGGATTGGTTCGACAGTTTCATCCGCGACAACGGTCTCCAGTATGTAATCGATTCCGAACTGTCCGATGACGAGATCCTTTCGGAATTCGTGGCCTCCGACCTCCCTGCCGGGCTTACCGAGAACCTCAAGGTATTCATAGATACGGTCCAACATCCTTTGGCCGTACGTTCGAGTTCCAAGCTGGAGGACAGCAATTATCAGCCTTTCGCAGGAGTGTATGCTACTTATATGTGCCCTCTGGTCGAGAACCGTGACAGGATGCTGCGGGAGTTGAGCAAGGCTGTTAAAAGCGTATATGCTTCGACTTATTTCGCCGGCAGCCGCAATTATATCCAGGCCAGCGGCAACTTGCTGGGAGAGGAGAAGATGGCTGTCATAATCCAGACCATCTGCGGAACTGACCACGGAGGGTATTACTATCCTATGATGTCCGGAGTGGCAAGGTCGCTGAACGCATATCCGATAGGCTATGAAAAGCCGGAAGACGGGGTTCTGAACGTTGCTTTCGGCCTGGGCAAGACGGTAGTGGATGGCGGACGGACGCTCCGTGTGGACCCTCTGCAGCCCCATAAGATACTCCAGCTGTCATCCCCGAAACTGGCATTGAGGGATACCCAGAACGAAATGTACGTGCTGGATACCGATCCTGCTGCGTTCAAGATATCGAGGAACGATGGGGTCAATCTCAGGAGCATACCTGTCAGCGATGAGATTGCAGGATACGAGTTCCCTGAACTGGTAGCCTCTACGTATGTGCCTCAGGATGATATGCTTGTTCCTGGTATACATATGCGCGGACAGAGGATCGTCTCGTTCGACGGAGTATTCCAGTACGACCGCTTCCCGCTTGCTAAGGCCATGTCCGACATACTGTCCATCTGCCGGGAGGAACTTATGGGAGAGGTCGAGATTGAGTTCGCTCTGGATCCTATCCTGAGCAAGGGTGGCCGTGAGGCTGTCCTGAAGCTGCTCCAGGTGCGTCCGGTCTTTGCCGGAACGGATTCGCAGGCATCGTCCTACGATGAAGCGGCGGGTGGAATAAAGGAGAAGCTGGTGCTGGCCGACAACGCCCTTGGGAACGGCTTCTTCACGGAGTCGTCTTACATAGTAGCCATCCTCCCCGAGTCCTTCGACAAGATGAAGACTGAGAAAATGGCAGAGGAGATTTCGCAGATCAATTCCTGGATGAATGAGTCCGGAGAGACTTACTTCCTGATGGGTCCGGGAAGATGGGGTTCCTCCATCCCTACTCTCGGGGTTCCCGTCGGATGGACGGACATTTCCGCCGCCCGGATGGTAGTTGAATACGGTATAGAAGGCTTCCGCATCGAACCCAGCCAGGGAACCCATTTCTTCCAGAATATCTCTTCGCTCGGTGTAGGATACCTGTCGGTAGATGAGTACGCAGGTTCGGGAAAGGTGTATTTCGATGCTCTCGGATCGCTGCAGGTGGTACGGGAAGGCGAATACGTGAAGGTTTTCAAGGTGCCCGGCCTCACCGGGTTCATAGACCGCGCCAGCGGCAGGTCCATAATAGGTTTCTAGGATGGGCAAGATGATCGTATACCAGATCCTGCCGAGGCTTTGGGGCAATGATTGCGACCACCCTTTCCCCTGCGGTTCCTTGGAAGAGAACGGATGCGGGAGATTCTCTTCGGTAGACGAAGCCACACTCCGGTATCTGAAGGAAGAACTCAATGTAACCCACGTCTGGTATACAGGTGTGATACGTCACGCCACGACTGAACCTTACGCAGGATGCCCTGCCGTGAATCCGCAGGTTGTAAAGGGCCGTGCAGGCTCTCCCTATGCTATAGTAGACTATTATGATGTCAATCCATATCTTGCTGACAATCCGTTAGAAAGAATGGATGAATTCGAGTTTTTGTTGAAGAGGACTCACGATGCCGGCCTGAAGGTTTTGATGGACTTCGTTCCGAATCACGTGTCGCGTTCCTACGGCAAGTCCGGCCTTTGCAATGGAGTCGCTCCGCTCGGTGCTTCGGACGACTGCACCGTCCATTGGCAGCCCGGGAACGATTTCTTCTACTATCCCGGTCAGGCACTCTCCCTTCCATTGCCGGGCAATTACTATGAGAATCCGGCTAAGGCTTCCGGAAACCGCTTCTCCCCTTCCCCCGGAATCGATGACTGGTATGAAACGATCCGTTTGAATTACTGTGATTTCCATACTCCCACCTGGGACAGGATGCTGGATATCGTGCGCTACTGGTGTTCGAAAGGCGTAGACGGGTTCCGATGCGATATGGTGGAGATGGTGCCATGGCAGTTCTTCAGGTGGATGACAGCCAGGATAAAGGCTGAATTCCCAGGGACTTGCTTCATTGGAGAAGTCTATGAAAAAGGGAACTATTCCCTTTATCTGAATCAGGCTGGATTCGATTATCTGTATGACAAGTCAGGCCTTTACGATACCTTGCGGGCTATAGTGGAAAACCGTGGCTCTGCCAGGTGCATTACCTGGAACTGGCAGTCCCTCGGAGATATGCAGCCCCGGATGCTCAACTTCCTCGAAAACCACGACGAGCAGCGCTTCGCTTCGGATTGTTTCGGCCGTGATGCCAAGCGTTCTTTTGCATCCCTTGCCGTTAGCCTGTACTTCAACCAGGCTCCGTTTATGATTTATTTCGGAGAGGAGGTCGGGGAACGTGCTATGGATTCGGAAGGATTCAGCGGCCTCGACGGGAGGACGACCATATTCGACTGGTGGAGCGTCCCTTCCCTTCGCAGGCTGTATGGCCATATCCACACCGGACAAGGCCTTTCCGGATATGAGGACGGTATCCTTTCCGGTTTCAAGCGTCTCCTGCATCTGGAGGATACGCATCCGGCTTTGTCTCGTGGTGCGACATTCGACCTATGTTATTGCAATATGTCTTCTCCTGGTTTCGATCCGGACAGGCATTTCGCTTTCCTGAGGGGAGACGGTAGTGAAACCCTGCTCTTCGTCTGCAATTTCTCGCCGGTTGATTCTTCTGTCAGGATTACCATTCCCCGGGAAGCCATCGACTTTATGCACATAAAAAGAACGGAGCCGTTCGATGTGAACGTCTCCGTGCCTTCTGATTCCTTCGGAATGGTAGTACTACCAGTTTAGGATCTTCTTGAAATCATATTCCTCAGGATCTTTCACGTAGGCCTTTGCAGCTTCGTAATCTGCCGGAGTGATATAGTGGCAGATGTGTGAATAGTAATTCGTAGCTGTGCCGCCTTCGATGTTCACCCTGCGTGGCGGAATCTTGCCTTCCTCGTTCTGGAGATCCTTCAGATAGAGAGGATGGGCTTCTCCGTTGGCATCGACATATACCATACATCCGGTCTCACCCTTGGAATAGAGTTCATATGCTCCCATCGCGAGTTCGGTGCAGTAGGTCAGGTCGTAACCGATTGGGTCCTGGCAGCGTACATCGTATCCGATCTCCACAGGACGGGTCTTCACCTTCATCCCGATCTTCTTGAACTCCTTCTCGAGGATGTCGTTGAAGAGGACAGCCTTGGAAATCTTGCCGAGCTCCGGATGTCCGTGCTCGTCATAGGTCATATTGACTCCCGTCCCCTTGATGTCTTCAGGATCCATATCGTGGAATACACCTTCGGCAACTACGACTGTTCCGTACGGGATGCCGAGGATCTTCCTCTTGATGATTGCCGAGAGGGTCAGCTTGATGATCTTGTCGATTGAGATGGTGGTCTTGTTGAACATCTCCGGGATGATGGTCATAGGACAGTGGGTGGCCTCACCGATTCCGAGTGCGAGGTGGCCTGCAGAACGTCCCATAGCGGAAATGAGCAGCCAGTTTCCGGATGTGCGGGCATCCTCATACACCGTGCGTGCGATGTGGGCGCCTTCGTCCTTGGCGGAGTTGAATCCGAATGTAGGAGCATTGTCCGGAAGCGGAAGGTCGTTGTCGATGGTCTTCGGAACGTGGATGTTGTGGATAGGATAATCCTTGGCTTCCAGGAACTTTGCGATCCTGTTCGCAGTAGATGCAGTATCGTCGCCTCCGACCGTGACAAGGAGCTTTACGTTGTTCTCCTGGAAAAGCGGCAGGTTGAAGTTCTTTTCGAAGTCTTCATCCGTCGGCTTGAAACGGCTCATCTGAAGATATGATCCTCCTCTGTTGAAGTAAGCGTCCGCCTTGAAGAAGTCGATGTCCTCGGTGCGCGGGGTCTTGCTGAAGAGACCGGAATATCCGCCGTGAAGGCCGATTACACGGAATCCGTTGGATAGAAAAGTCTTGGCGACCGAGCACACTACGGTGTTCATTCCAGGGGCTGGACCTCCCCCGCAAAGGATGATGATTGAATCTTTCATGTCTGGGTTGTTTAAAATTTGTATGTTCGTCATTCGCAATCGCAAATTTAATCCATTTTCAGCAATTTGTCGCCAATTTTCGTTAATTTTGTAATTTATAAAGGCAGTTATCTGAAATGGACAGGGAACAGGCTGGAATACGTGCAGCGGAACTTCGCAGGATCCTTTGGGAGAACAGCGAAAAGTAC
This sequence comes from uncultured Bacteroidales bacterium, assembly GCA_905235085.1. Lineage (GTDB taxonomy): Bacteria > Bacteroidota > Bacteroidia > Bacteroidales > UBA932 > Cryptobacteroides. The sequence goes on from CAJOKD010000001.1 coordinate 70,111, forward strand.
TATGTCGAGAACGCTCCTACTATGAGCGATTTCGACTATGACCATCTTATGCACGAACTCGAGGACATCGAGAAGCGCTTCCCTGACCTTCTGACGCCGGACTCCCCTACCCAGAGAGTCGGAAGCGACCTGGGCTCTCTTGTCAACGGCCTCAGTTCCGACCGCTTCGCCCAGTATCCTCACAAGTATCCGATGCTTTCGCTGGGAAACACTTACAATATCGAGGAGATCGAGGATTTCGTACGTCGTGCGGAAAAGGATCTTGGGGACGTAAAGTTCACATATTCCTGCGAATTGAAGTTCGACGGTACCGCCATTTGCTTGACTTACCGCCAAGGAAGACTGTACAGGGCATTGACCAGAGGTGACGGGGTCGTCGGCGATGATGTGACGGCAAACGTGCGCAGAATAGCCAATATCCCGGAGCGGCTCTCCGGTTCCGGATGGCCCGAGGAGTTCGAGATCAGGGGCGAGATCCTGATGCCGTATGAATCGTTCGACAGGCTGAACAAGGAACGCGAGGACAATGAAGAGCCTCCTTTTGCAAATCCCAGGAATGCTGCTTCAGGTTCCCTTAAGCTTACAGATCCTGCCGAAGTGGGAAGGCGCGGCCTTATGTGCACCTTGTACCATATTCCTGCACAGAGCATATCCTTCGAGACCCACGGGGCAGCCCTGGATGCCGCCGCGTCCTGGGGTTTGCCGGTATCCGATGAGCGCAGGATAGTGAGCGGACTGGAGGAAGTCGAAGGATATATCAGGCATTGGGACACTGCGAGGAAATTCCTTCCGTATGCTACAGACGGGATCGTCATCAAGATAAATGAACTGGCCTATCAGAATGCCCTTGGTTACACGGCCAAGTCTCCGAGATGGGCCGTGGCGTTCAAGTTCCAGGCGGAAGAAGCTCTGACTGAGTTGCTTTCAATCGACTATCAGGTCGGCCGGACAGGCGCGGTCACACCTGTCGCCAATCTCAGGCCGGTACAGCTAGCCGGTACCGTCGTCAAACGGGCTACCCTGAACAACGAGGATTTCATCCGCCAGATGGATGTGCGTGTCGGGGATACCGTCAAAGTGATAAAAGGCGGCGAGATCATTCCGAAGATAATCGATGTGGACCTGGACAGGCGCCCTGCAGGAGCCGCCAGGCCGGTATTTCCAACCCATTGCCCTGATTGCGGTACTCCTCTCGTAAAAGCGGAGGATGAAGCGAAGTGGTTCTGTCCGAACGTGGACGGATGTCCGACCCAGATCAAAGGCAAACTCGTCCATTTCGTAGGCAGGAAGGCTATGAACGTGCTGGCAGGAGATGCGACCATCGACCAGATGTACAATCTGGGACTGGTACGGACTCCTGCCGATTTTTATTCCCTGTCAGCTGCGCAGCTTATGATGCTGGACGGATGGAAGGAAAGGTCTGCCAACCGCTTCCTGGAAAGTCTACGGGCATCTGTGAGCGTGCCTTTCGACAGAGTTCTCTTCGCCTTGGGCATCCGTTTCGTCGGAGAGACTACCGCCAAGGCTGTCGCCCTCCATTTCGGGAATATAGATGCTGTTGCAGAGGCTTCCGTCGAGCAGCTCCTTGCGGTTCCCGATGTGGGAGATGTAATTGCTGAGAGTATATTCAACTATTTCCGGAATCCTGCCCATATGTCCGTCGTCAGCAGGCTGAAAGCCGCTGGGCTTCAGTTCTCCATCGAGGCCTCCGAGGCATCTTCGGACCTTCTGGCGGGGAAAACGATAGTCATTTCCGGGAACTTCAGCATTTCGCGTGACGAGATGAAACGCGTCATCGAGATGAACGGGGGCAAGAATGCCTCTTCGGTGAGCGGAAAGACTTCTTTCCTGCTGGCTGGCAGCAAACCTGGTCCTGAGAAAGTGAAAAAGGCTCAGGAACTGGGGGTAAGGATCGTATCGGAAGATGAGTTCTTCACTATGGTCCCTAAGGAAGAACAGGATGTTGAACCAACTTTGTTTTAAGGCTATGAACTGGTTCAGGAAGATCATATTCAAGATCAAGACCTACATCCGGTGGATCAACAAGTTCCTCGGACACGATCTCTGGCAGATAAACCTTGACGAGCTTTCCAAGGCCAGGGCAAGGCTGCTCCGTGACGTGCGTGTGGTAATGGATGCGCTCAGGAATTTCGCCGATGAGAAGATCGGTTTCCAGTCGGTTGCCCTGAGTTATTTCTGCACTATGGCTGCGGTTCCCCTGGTGGCGGTTGCCTTCGCCATCACGAGCGGTTTCGGACTGGAGAAACTGCTTCAGGAGGCCTTGTATTCCGCCGACATCAACCAGACCCTGATCGATACTCTTATGGATGGTGCGAACAATATCATCAAGGCAGCAAGGTCCGGAGTGTTCGGAATGATTACCGCCCTGTCTTTCGTTTGGCTCGTAATCTGGATGATGAACCGGGTCGAGAAAGTGTTCAACAATGTCTGGCACGTGCGCAAGCCGCGCAGGAAGGCTCTGAAGAGCTACGGAATCGACATCATCATAATGACAATCATACCTTTCATCATCATAATCTTCTTTGCAGGGACCGTGGTCTATACCCACGTTCTCGACCTCATCCCCAACTGGATCGGAATAACGGATTCCATCAAGTCTTTCCTGGGCTGGAGCATATTCGGTGGAGTCGCTGTGATGACCCTCTCGGCGATGTACAAGTTCATTCCTGCGACATATGTGGACTACAGGTATGCCCTCAAGGCGGCACTGCTTGCAGGAATCGCCTTCACGGTACTCCAGTATCTCTATCTGGAGACTCAGGTTATGGTGGTGAAGCTCAATGCGGTTTACGGAGCGGTAGCAGCGATTCCGCTCTTTATGATATGGCTGAGGTTAGGGTGGCTCATCATACTTTATGGCGCCCAGTTCTCATATTCGTTCCAGAAAGTAGCGGAAAGCGATAAAGAAATCGAGGCAGTATGAGTTTCTCCAAATTCACAGAACAGGATTACGATCAGATAAACAGGAGCTACGGCGAACTGAAGGCCGCTGCGCAGAATCGTTGTGCCAACAGCGAGGAGCTGGATGTCGTCCAGAAGGCTTTCGACTTCGCCAACGAAGCTCACAAGAACGTACGCAGGCATTCCGGCGATCCGTACATCCTTCATCCCCTGGAAGTTGCGAAGATAGTCGTCAGTGACATCGGTCTCGGTTACAAGTCGATTTCCGCCGCCTTATTGCACGACGTAGTCGAAGATACGGACTACACAGTCGACGACCTGAAGAACCTTTTCGGTGACAAGATAGCCAGTCTTGTGGACGGCCTTACCAAGATAAAGACCGTCCTCGACAACGAGGACCGCACAAAGAAACTGTCCGACAGCAGCCAGGAGAGCCTCCAGGCGGAGAACTTCAAGAGAATCCTCCTGACCTTGAACGATGACGTCCGCGTGGTGCTGATAAAACTTGCGGACCGCCTGCACAATTGCAGGACGATCGAATTTATGCCGGAATACAAGAGGGACAAGATCCTCGGGGAGACTATGTTCATATTCATCCCTCTTGCACACAGGCTCGGTCTCTACGAGATCAAGTCGGAGATGGAGAATATCTGCCTCAAGTACAAGGAACCGGATGCATACAAGGAAATCAGTGCCCTGGTCAACAAGAACATAGCCGGCCAGGAGAAGCAGATCGACGATTTCATCGCTCCGATCAGCGAAGCTTTGAAGGATGCCGGTTTCGATTTCGTGGTAAAGAAGCGTGTGAAGACTCCGTATTCGATCTGGCACAAGATGCAGACGAAGAACATTACCTTCGAGCAGGTATACGACTTGTATGCGCTCAGGATAGTGTTCAATCCGGATCCGAATTCCAAGGAAAGCGAACGTGACCAGTGCTATCATATATTCTCCATAATTACCGGGATATACAGGTACAAGCCAGATCGTGTGCGGGATTGGGTGAAGCATTCGAAGAGCAATGGCTACGAAGCGCTCCACTGTACCCTTATGAGTGACAAAGGCATCTGGATCGAGGTCCAGATACGTTCCAAGCGAATGGACGACATTGCCGAAAAGGGTATCGCGGCGCATTGGACATACAAGCAGGAAGGTTATATCAGCGAGAACGACAGCGAGATGGACAAGTGGCTCGCCAAGGTGAAGGAAATACTTGTGAGTCCTGACGTGAACGCGCTCGAGCTCTTGGACATCATCCATAATGACCTTACCAGCAGTGAGATCACCGTATTCACTCCGAAGGGTGACCAGAAAACCATCCGCAAGGGTGCGACAGCCCTGGATTTCGCATATCTTATTCATACCGAGATCGGTAACAAGGCTATCGCGGCCAAGGTCAATATGAGGCTCGTCACCCTCTCCCACGTCCTCAAGACCGGAGACCAGATCGAAATCATCACTGCCGAGAATGGCAAGCCGAAGCGCGAATGGCTTCAGTTCCTTCAGACCAGGCACGCCCGCAACATAGTCATAGACTATTTCAAGGGCCACAAGAAGGATGTCGTGGAGGCAGGGCGGAAATTGCTCAAGGAGAACTTCGAAGTCAGGGGCTACAGGATGTCCGACGATGCAGTCGCTTTGCTGGTCGACCATTTCAACATCCCGTCCCGGAGCACCGAAGAATTTATGTTCAGGATAGGTCTCGGACTGGTTAATCTTGATGACCTTTCAGATATTCTCGTGAACGAAAAGTTGGACAGGAACCACAGTTACTGGTCCTCCTTCCTCAGGTTCGGGAAAAAGAAAGAAACTCCGGCATCCGCCCGGAAACAGGTAAAGGACGAATATGTTATAGCTTCCTGCTGCCGTCCTATCCCCGGCGATTCCGTGATCGGGATAAAGTCTCCTGACGGAGTCGTGACCGTCCACAAGAAGAGCTGCCCTGTCGCAGACGGCATCGCCTCCAAGCACGGAGACTGGGTCGTGGTCCCAAAGTGGGAAGGAAGTGCAGACAACCAGGCTTTCCCTGTCCGTCTTTCCTTCAAGGGAATAGACAGGATGGGACTCCTGAACGAGATTTCACGATACATCTCCCTGGTGATGGGCGTGAATATGAAGAAAGTTTATCTCAGTACCGAAGAGGGCATATTCGATGGCTACATCGATCTCCTGGTCCACGACAAGACCGCCCTGGAGAGGATGATCCGCAAGCTTGGCTCGATAGACGGTGTACAATCGGTGGTCAGGACGGATATGTGAGCCTGATTTTTGAATGTTAAGAATCCGCGATGAAAAAGTTCTTGTCAAGATATTTCCCTTTGATACCGGTCGTGGCCATCATAGCCATATCGGTCTTCTCGCCATCCTGCGCGAATACTACGCAAGCTCCGACAGGAGGACCGAGGGATTCCATCCCGCCGGTAATGCGCAAGGTCTCCCCTGTACCCGGAACGACCAAGGTGCCGGTTCACGGGACCCAGGTTGTATTTACTTTCGACGAATACGTTACTGTTAAGGACAGCAAGGGAATATACCTCTCCCCTCCTCTGAGCAAGTCTCCCCGCTATAAGATCAAGGGCAAGAGCGTTGTGGTCTACTTCGAGGAAGACCTGCTTCCGAATACGACCTATACGCTTGACTTGACGAATGCCATTGCCGATAACAACGAGAGCAATATCTTCCCGGGTTTCACTACCTGGTTCTCGACAGGAGATACCATAGATTCGTTGTATATGACTGGCAGTGTCTTCAACTGCAATGACTTGAAACCTATCAAGGGCGCGACGGTGATGCTGTACAAGGACCATAGCGATTCAGCGGTGTTCCTGACCAGGCCTGCGGCTTCCGCGAAGACGGACGACTGGGGATATTTCTCCGTACGCAACATCCAGGACACGCTCTACAGGGTGTATGCCGTAGTTGATGGCAACGGGAACAATATGTACGACCCCGATGAGGACAGGATCGCTTTCCTGGACTCTCTTTTCCAGCCTAAGTACGTCGTCAGGGATTCGGTGCCTGAATTGATGAAATACGATATGAAAGATACCGCAGCCTGTCTGGCTAGGCATTCCGACGTGGAACTGAACGTGTTCCGCGAGCGACCTTCCAAGCAGATGCTGATGAACAAGGTCAGGCTTTCAGACAGGGCGTCATATATTACCTTTATGGCTCCGGATACTCAGATAGACTCTCTCTGGTTCCGTGGATATGCACCTGAACGTGTCATCACCGAATTCAATCCGCGCAAGGACAGTCTGCTTCTATGGCTCAATGTCCAGCGTCCTATGCCCGACACTCTTTTCCTGAACGTCCGTTACTGGAAGACCGATACCCTTGGTGTGCTGAGGCCGGAGACGGAGGAAGTGAGCCTTGTGGAAGAGAACAAACCTAAGTCACGGGCAGCGCGCAAGAAGGTGCAGCACGCAGATACGGTCTGCGCCCTGACCCTCAAGGCTACTCCGGAGACATTCGAGCAGTATGGTTATTCCATCGTATTCAACGACCCTCCGATCCTTGCATTCTTCGATTCCCTCAAGTTCACCTCGGTGAATCCAAGGCAGAAGGAGGAAGTAGAAAAGTTCAAGATCGAACGGGACTCGACCAATATCCGGAAGTATGACATCACTCCCCTCTGCAAGATCCAGCAGGGATGGGAATACATTTTCAACATACCCGAGAGGACGTTCAAGGATATTAACGGCCACTGGAATGACAGTACGAAGGTCAAGATCTCGCTTCCGAAAGACGAGGACCTGAGTTCGCTGACCCTGAACATAAAAGGTGTCAGGAACAAGTATATCGTTGATTTCCAGAATGAATCGAAGTCCGAGATTATACGCACTTACGTGATTGAGACCGACTGTCAGCTTCTCTTCCCGTATCTTCAGAAAGGCAAGTATGCCATCAGGATCACCGAAGATGTGAACCGCAACGGGATAGTGGATACCGGCAACCTCCTGAAACACATACAGCCGGAGAAGGTCAGGTATCTCAAGATAGATGATGAGGATTTCATCGTCATCCCTGAACGGAGCGAAGTGGTCCAGGACCTCGATCTTGAAACGATGTTTAAATAGTGTCGGCTATGAAAGTGATCGTCAAGTCATTGTTATGCATATCAGTTGCGCTGGTCCCGCTCTATTCCCAGGCTCAGGCTCCATCTGACTCGACAAAGGTGGAGTTTACTGACGCCTACCTGGATACCGTGAAGCTCGATAAGGCTTTCAAGCTCAATGACTATTCGATGATAGGCGTGGAATATGGAGGTACTGCAAACAGGATGATGTTCAATCCTACCAAGACGCAGACCACCTTGTATCTCCTCAATACCTACGGGGTATATTACATCAGATGCTACAAGCTTTTCGACGGAAGTCCCGTCATAGGCTCCAAGGTTGGACTGAGGTACAGCCACGAGGGCTATAAGTTCAAGGAGAACAAGGAAACGGGTATTACTCCCGACATAGAAGGTGCTTACAAGGCCGTAATGGATGTCGTCGAGCTGCCGTTTATGCTTCATCTGCATACTGACGGGCCATATTATATGGTAGCTGCTGATGCCGGAATCTATGGTGGCTACAGGCTGAATATCGAAAGGATTGGAGATTATGTAAGGGAAGATCTGGTACACAGCTTCAAGGAAACTGACAGGCGTTTCGATTATGGCCTCAATGCCGGCATCGGATTCGGCATCGTGCTGGATCCTTTCGAATTCCACGTCAATGCCAACGTCAGGTGGAGTTGGAACTCGATCTACGATCCTGATACTTACAGCAAGGACTACTACAGGTTCGCATATCCGTTCGATGTCGTCGTAACGGCAGGCCTGTACTACCATCTCAGCAGGAGGACGGGTAAGAACAGGGCCCAGCTCCGCCACGAAGCATACGAGCAAGTCTATCATCCTAAATCTAATGAAGATCCTGACAGCCAGGGCAGGTAATGTCCTTATAGGCGGCGGCAATCCCATTGTCGTCCAGACGATGTGCAATACGCATACGAGCGACGTGGAAGCCACTGTCTCCCAGTGTGTTCGCCTCTGCGCTGCAGGCGCGGAGATGATACGGCTGACAGTACCCGGACCTTCGGATGTAGAGTGCGTGAAGGCTATCAAGTCCCGCCTTGCAGGAATGGGCATTTCAGTTCCGATAGTGGCTGACATACACTTCTCTTCCCAGACCGCTCTCCTGGTGGCGCCATTCGTTGAAAAAGTCAGGATCAACCCTGGCAATTTCCACCGTGACCATTCCAAGGCCAGGAAGCAGTTCTCGAAGCTGATCGATGTCTGCAAGGAGAACGGTACCGCCATACGCATAGGTATAAACCACGGCTCTCTCGGCGAATATATAACGAATCTTTACGGCAATACCCCTGACGCTATGGCCAGGGCGGCGATGGAGTGGCTTGGGATGTGCCTCGAGGCGGAATTCTTCAATGCAGTTGTGTCCCTCAAATCTAGCAATACGACAGTGATGGTGGAAGCTTATCGCAGGCTTACCGCAATGATGAAAGAGTGCGGATACGTTTTCCCTCTCCACGTCGGAGTGACCGAAGCCGGCAACGGAGACAGTGGGCGCATAAAGTCCTGCGTAGGTATCTCTTCGCTCCTGTCAGAGGGTATAGGTGACACGCTGAGGGTGTCCCTTACGGAGGATCCCGAAGCGGAAATACCTGTGGCAGAGTATCTTGCCGCTAGATATGACCATAAGATCACATCATCCCTTACTTCCATCTCGATCTCAGGCAGGACGGCGGTGGCGAACTATGACTCCCCTTCCTATGAGACCTTGCTGCTGGATGCCTCCTGCGATTTCGGCAAGCGGCTTCTGGACAAGGACCTCGACGAGCTTGTCATCGAAGGCCGCTATATCGACGATGAAGGCAATTGCGTAGACATCGCGGAATCGGGTGTCGGGAAGTACCTTTCCGATGAACTGATGCAGGCTGCAAGGAGGCGTTTCTACAAGCCCGAATACATAGCCTGTCCCGGATGCGGGAGGACGATGTATGACCTTCAGGCTACATTCGAGGAGGTGAAGGCGAAGACCGCCCACCTTAAGGACACAGTCATAGCCGTGATGGGATGCATCGTAAACGGGCCTGGAGAAATGGCTGATGCCGACTGGGGATATGTCGGCGAAGGCAACCACAAGGTCACTATCTACAAAGGAAAGACTCCAGTCCTGAAGCACGTTCCGGACACGGAGGCCGTAGATGAACTGGTTTCTCTTATTTCAGCCTGGCTATCGGAGTCAGGCAGGCTTTCGTGAATTCCCCTTCCTGGACCAGGATCTTAGCGTCAAGAGGCAGGAATATGTCGATCCTGGAACCGAACTTGATGATGCCGCACTGTTCTCCCCTGTTTACATCTGCACCTTCTTCCGAGTAGCAGACGATACGCCTTGCGAACGTTCCTGCAATCTGTTTGAAGAATATCTCCCCGTGTGAGTTCGAGATGGCTGTCGACGAATGCTCGTTTTGCTCGGACGCCTTCGGAAGGAACGCGAGCAGGTACTTGCCAGGATGATACTTGTAATAGGAAATCTTTCCGGTCATTGGCCAGAAGTTGGTGTGGACGTCCCAGAAATCCATATACACGGACACCTGGATGCAGTCGGCCTTGAAATACTCTTTTTCATAGACCCTCTCCACGATCACCACTTTCCCGTCTGCCACTGATGTAACTAGTCTTTCGTCTCCTTCAGGGATCTCCCTGTCCGGAACCCTGTGGAACCAGAACACGAAGAACGCCAGCGCGAGGAGCAGAAGGAGGACAGGAATCAGTATCCAAAGGTTTCCTATGAAATATGCGGCACAGGCGGCCAGGACTGTCAAGAAAGCCCACAGGCCTGCGATCGTGCCCTTGGAGTCTTTATCTATGATGATCCTTCTCATTCCTAAAACTAAAGTAAATCAAACAAAGCAAGGTAGATGGCTCCGAACGGCATCGCCATCAAGGTACTGTCGAACCTGTCCAGGAGGCCTCCGTGGCCAGGAATGATGTTGCCGGAATCCTTGACTCCGTACACGCGCTTCCATTGGGACTCGAAAAGGTCTCCGTAGACTGCTGAGACTGACATCACCATAGCTAGGATCAGGCAGTGGACAAGCGGGAACTTCAATATATTCACTTCGTACAGGACGAAAGCCGCCAGGACAGCACTTACGAATCCTCCGATGAAACCTACCCGCGTCTTCTTTGGGGATACCGAAGGGAACAGCTTCTTCGGGAAACGCTTTCCAAGCGAAATCCCGAAAGTGAAAGCTCCCACATCGGCGCACCAGATAATTATGAAGAAGCAAAGCAGCAGGTCTCCGCTGAAATTTCCCGCCTTGTCAAAGGCTATTAGGTTGGAAAGAGCGATCGGAACGGCGATGTAAAGCAGTCCCGTATAGATGTTGGAGAATTTGCCGTATTCTTCCTTGTCCTTGACATACAGGGAATTGATCATCACGATGAACACAGGCACCATAGCGAGGGCGACGTACCTAATCGGAATGCGGTATGCCGATGCTGCGAACATAATCGCGAACAGGAATATCGCAGCTATGATTGCAAGTACCTTGGAGCCGGTGTAGCTGTTCCCCATCGTGATCTTGTAGAACTCGAGGAGCATCACGGACATAATGAACACCATCAGGCCCGCGAACAGGAACTTGTTGAACATCAGGCAGGCCAGCATTACGAGAATGAAGACCACACCTGAAATCGCTCTGACGGTTACATTATTCATTACTGTTATCGTTTGCCTTTACTTTCGGACCGAATACCTTTTCCAGATCCTCGGCGAAAATGACTTCCTTTTCCAGAAGCAGTTCAGCTATCTTGGTGAAACCCTCCTTGTTGTCCAACAGGAGCTTCATCGTCCGGTCGTGCACATCCTTGACAATATCCTTGACCTCCTGGTCCATCAGCTCTGCAGTCTTTTCGCTGTAAGGCTTCGTGAGGTCATAGCCACGTGCTCCGGTCGAATCGTAGAAAGAAAGGTTGCCGACCCTGTCGCTCATACCATAGTACTGGACCATTCCGTAGGCTATGTTTGTGAGCCTTTCCAGGTCGTTCAGGGCACCTGTCGCAGGTTCGCCGTTGATGATTTCCTCAGCTACCCTGCCGCCCATCAGGCAGCACATCTGCTGGATCATATATGACTTCGGCAGCATCTTCCTTTCATCCGGAAGATACCAGGTGATGCCCAACGCATCCCCTCTAGGTATGATGCTCACCTTGAATACGTCCTGGCCGTAAGGCAGCAGCCAGCCGACTACGGCGTGGCCTGCCTCGTGATAGGCGGTGGTCTTCTTCTCCACCGGAGTCATAATGGTGGAGTTCTTCCTCTCGAGTCCGCCGACTATCCTGTCAACTGCATCCAGGAAATCCTGCTTGTCGATTACGGCCTTGTTCTTCCTTGCCGCAGTGAGGGCAGCTTCGTTGCACACGTTCGCGATGTCGGCTCCGGAGAACCCTGGAGTGTGCTTGGCCATAAAGGAGACATCGAAATCCTCGGCTATCTTCAGGCCCTTCATATGAACCAGGAATATCTCTTCCCTCTCTTTCAGTTCCGGCAGCTCGACGTGGATCTGGCGGTCGAAGCGTCCTGCCCTCATAAGAGCCTTGTCGAGGATGTCCGCCCTGTTGGTGGCAGCGAGTATTATGACACCGGAATTGGTGTCGAAGCCATCCATTTCGGTCAGCAGCTGGTTCAGCGTATTTTCGCGCTCGTCATTGGATGAGAAGCCCACATTCTTGCCCCTTGCACGGCCTACGGCATCTATCTCGTCTATGAATACGATGCAAGGTGCCTTCTCTTTCGCCTGGCGGAAAAGGTCGCGCACGCGGGAAGCACCGACTCCGACGAACATCTCGACGAAATCCGAACCGGAAATGGAGAAGAACGGAACATTCGCTTCACCTGCGACTGCCTTGGCGAGCAAGGTTTTTCCAGTGCCCGGAGGCCCAACCAGGAGCGCACCCTTCGGAATTTTACCACCGAGGGCCGTATACTTCTGAGGATTCTTCAGGAAATCAACTATTTCCATAACCTCCTCCTTGGCTCCGTACAATCCCGCAACATCCTTGAAAGTAACGTTGACCTTGGTCTTGTCTGCGAGCTTCCCGGTGGACTTTCCGACGTTGAATATACCACCGCCACCGGCTCCGGCTCCGCCGCCTCCGCCCATTCCTCTGTTGAACCCGCGGAACATCCAGACCCACATAAGGATCAGGAGTATCGGGAATATGATCCACTCGATGATGTCCACCCAAACCTTGGAATCATTTTCCATCAGCACCTTGACCTGGCCGTCTTCAGGGAGGGCGGCATTGAGTTCTCCGAATTCTTTCTCGGCGTCGAACTTGTCGGACACCAGGAATATGAAATGAGGAGAACTGGAAGGCACCTTTCCACCGAATTTGTCGGCATACTTGTTCAAGCGGTCCGGGCGGATCGTGATGTTGCCTTTGAAGTCGTTACGGATAAAATGTATCTCCTTCACGTCCCCGTCCTTGATCATCGACTGGACCTCTGTCCATTCGACTTTCTGGGGATTCGCTCCGGTATTGTTGAACAGCAGCCAGCCTATCAGCAGGATCAGGATGATGTACAGCCAGGAGAAGTTGAATTTCACCGGCTTCATCTTGGGATTCTCAGCCATCTTTCTGGGTCTTTTTAGATTTCGGACGTTCCTTGTACTCCTTGCGAGGAGCATCGGCCCAAAGGTCTTCGAGCCTGTAGAACTGGCGGTATTCAGTCAGGAAAATATGGGCTACGATATCGCCGTAGTCGATGATGATCCAGAAATTGTTCTCCATTCCCTGCGTCCGCAGAGGCCTGCGTCCCAGTTCCTTCATCTTTTCGATGACATTGTCGGCTATCGCGTTGACATTGGTGGTCGAGTCTCCGTTGCAGATAACAAAGTAGTCGGCAATGGCGGTCCCAAGCGGTCTCAGGTCGATTCCCGTGACATTCTGGGCCTTCTTGTCCAGCATCGCGTCGGCCATAACCCTAAGATCGTGTGTAATCATATCGATATTCTTTTATATTTTTGCACAATGATTCAATCAACAAATATAATAATTTAACGGCAATTTCCGAACCAATGGACAAACTGGCGAGCATTCAGTGGCTGGATGAGACAGAATCCACGCAGGACGTGCTTCAGAGGGCTCTCCAATCGTATGACAATCTGTCAGTAGTGGCCGCCAGGCTGCAGACTGCAGGGCGCGGCCAGCGAGGCAACTCCTGGCTGGCCTTCAAGGGAGAAAACCTCACTTTCTCGGTGCTGCTGAAGTTCGGGGCCGGAGGATTCCCTTCCCTGCAGGCTTCGCGGCAGTTCTCGATAAGCGAAGCGGTTTCTTCGGGAATATGCGATTATCTCGAATCAAAAGGAATAAATGCCCGCATCAAGTGGCCGAACGACATTTATGTCCGCAACAGGAAAATCTGCGGCATCCTCATCGAGAATACCCTAAATGGAGCTGAATTGTCTTCAAGCGTGGTAGGTATCGGACTGAACGTCAATCAGAAGGACTTTCCTCCCCAGTTGGTGAATCCCACCTCTATGTACCTCCTGACCGGCAGGAGATTCGAGCCGGAGGAAGAACTGCCCAGGTTGTTGGATTCCATCTTCCCGGAAGGCGGAATGCCGGACAGGAGCGAATCCTACCGAAACAGGCTCTACCGATTCGGGGAGTATCGTGAATATGTCGACTGCGCTTCCGGCGAGATATTCACCGGCAGGATAACTGGGGTCACAGGGCGGGGACTGCTCCAGGTACAAACAATAAAAGGCGAACTCAAAGAATTCGCCTTTAAAGAGATAAGCTATATTATCTAAACTCTTAGTTGAGCGATTGCTTCGGCAGGATTCTCTGCCTTGAATACTGAACTTCCCGCTACCAGCATCGTAGCTCCTGCATCGATGAGCGCGCGGGAATTCTCAGCTGAGACTCCACCGTCGACCTCGATATCCTTGTCGATTCCGCGTGATTCCATTTCCCGTCTGAGTGTCGATATCCTCTTGAGGGACTCCTCGATGAACTTCTGCCCGCCAAAACCGGCGAATACCGACATTATCAGGAAGAAATCGGCTTCTTCAAGATATGGGAAGAGACTCTCGACAGGAACGTCGGGATTGATGACGAGACCGGCCTTGCATCCGCAATCCTTGATCATAGCGATGATTTCGGAAGGGTCCTTGCCTGCCTGTAACGCTGCCTCGAGGTGGAAACTGATGAGGCTTGCACCGGCACGGGCGAACCTTTCGACATACTTGTCGGGATTGACTATCATCAGGTGTACGTCCATGGGGACGGTGACAACCTTCGCCATTGCCTCCACGAGGGGGAATCCGAAGGAGATATTGGGCACGAAAGTGCCGTCCATCACATCTACGTGAAGGAGGTCGGCATATTCGTTGACCAGGTCCAGTTCCCGTTTCAGGTGAAGGAAATCGGCGGCAAGTATGGATGGAGCTATCTTCAACATTGTCTTATGCGAAATTGGTGACTACATCGACCAGATGTTTCGTGAACTTATCTAGGGAAGCCAACTCGAGCTTTTCTCCGGGAGCGTGGACACCGCGGAGGGTCGGCCCGAAGGAAATCATATCGAGATTGCCGAACTTCTCGCCGAAAAGACCACATTCGAGTCCTGCGTGTATGGCCTTGACTTCAGGGTCGTGTCCGAAGAGATTCCTGTAGGAATCGACGCATACCTTGAGAATGTTGGAGTTGAGATCCGGCTTCCATCCAGGATATTCCGAAGTGTGCTCGACTTCGGCTCCGGCCAGCTTGAAGCAGGCTTCGACCTTGGAAGCCATCATCTTCCTCTGGGATGTGATCGAACTCCTCTGGCTCGTGACTATCTCGATCAGACCCTGCTTCTGCATCCTGACCGCAGCCAGGTTGCTGGAAGTCTCTACCAGTCCTTCGATGTCCTGGCTCATCGCCTCTACTCCGTGCGGACACGCCAGGAGCGAACCGACGAACCTGCAGGCAACATCGCTGTCTATAGGTTTCTCAGTACAGCGGAAAGTACCTGCGCTGAAGCTGACATCCGGATCGGATACGAAGAATTCCTTTCGTACGACGTCTCCGAATTCCTTGAAGCGAGCTATGGTGGCCGATCTGTCAGGAACAGCGATTATGGCCTCGCACTCGCGAGCGATCGCATTCGGTTTGTTCCCTCCCTTGAAGATTATGAGCTGCATACCGGAGGCCATCTCTTCATAGAGGAAGCGTGCCATCTGCTGGATGGTATTGACCCGGCCCTTGTTGATGTCATCGCCGCTGTGTCCGCCGATCGCATTGCCGATATCCAGTTTAACCGGCTTGTATCCTGGCTTGAAATCCTCCTGGGAATAACTGAAACGGGCGAATGTATCCATTCCTCCGGCACATCCGATGAACATCTGGCCTTCATCCTCCGAATCGAGGTTGATGAGTGTCCTGCCCGTGAAGAACCCGCTTTCCATCCCGAAAGCTCCGTCCATTCCGGTCTCCTCCGAGATAGTGAAGACGCATTCCAGCCTGCCCGTATGGATATCGCTTTCGAGAAGCGCCAGCATAGCGGCTATGCCGATGCCGTCATCTGCACCGAGAGTGGTATCCTTGGCGATCATCCAACCATCCTCCACGCAATACTCGATCGGGTCCTTGAGGAAATCGTGGCTCACCCCGCTCCTCTTCTCGCACACCATATCCTGGTGCCCCTGAAGCACGAGTGTCGGAACGTCCTCTTTCCCGGCCGAAGCCTCGCGGACTATGCAAACGTTGCCGACATCGTCGGTCTTGCATTCCAGATTCCTGTCTTTGGCGAATTGCTGCAGAAATGCAGTCATCGGTTCTTCGTGTCCCGATTCCCGTGGAATACGGGTAATCTCCTTGAAGATTTCAAGTACTTTTTCAGAATTCATATGATACCTGTCTTTCCTGTATTATCTGGCTACAGGCACAAGCATCTTTTCTATGTCAGTGACGTACTGTCTGAACAACTTGTCCGTAGCCATCAAGTCCGACACCGTGGTGCATGCGTGCAGCACTGTAGCGTGGTCCTTTCCTCCAAGTTCCATACCAATCGTGGAGAGCGAACAACCTCCTATGAGGTTGCGGCTCATATACATCGCGATTTGCCTTGCCTGGACGATCTGCCTTTTCCTGGATTTGGACAGAAGGGTTTCGCGAGTGATGTTGAAATACTCGCAGACCACGTCCTGGACCTTGTTGATGGTCACCTCGTTCTGCTCTTCGCTGACTATGTTGCCGGTGACGTGCTCAGCAAGTTCGCGTGTGATCTCCTCGTGGCAAAGGGTAGCGTTGGCTATCAGGGATATAAGCGCCCCCTCCAATTCACGGAAATTGGACCGGATCTTGGTGGCGAGAAGGTCGAGTACATCATCGCTGACTGAAACGCCTTCGCGCTCGCACCTTGACTTGAGCATAGCCAGTCTGGTCGCGTGGTCAGGCTTGCGCAGTTCGACGGACAGCCCCCATTTGAAGCGGGACAGGAGCCTTTCTTCGAAGTTCATCAGGTCGACCGGCGCCCTGTCCGAAGTGAATACCAACTGTTTGCCCGACTGGTGGAGATGATTGAATATGTTGAAGAAAGCGTTCTGCGAGGCCGGACCGATGAGCTCCTGGATATCGTCCACGATGAGGACATCTATCCGCATATAGAAGGCCATGAAGTCGGTCAACTTGTTCTGGACGTTCACCGCGTTCACGTATTGCGTACGGAATTCGTTGCCGGTAACGTAGAGCACGACGAGGTCCGGATAGGCTTCGTGAATGGCGATTCCAATCGCTTGGGCGAGATGAGTCTTGCCGAGCCCGGGACCGCCGAATACGAACAGAGGATTGAAAGGAGTCTTGCCGGGAGCATCCGAAATGCTTACACCCGCGTGGAATCCCATCTTGTTGCACTCCCCTTTCACAAGGTTGTCGAAACAATATGCCGGATTCAGCCTTGGATTGATCTTCACCTTCTGGATTCCCGGGAAGACAAACGGGCCGGGATTGCCTGAGGCCTGGAAGGTATTGATCATCACAGCCTTGTTCTCAGGGATTTCGCTGTGCGAAGCCTTGAAGACCATAGCGGGCTCCTTCTTTACGGGATGGACCCGGTAAAGAAGCTTGGCGTCAGGCCCTATCACTCTCCGGAGGGTCTTGCTGATGATCGACAGATACGCCTCCTCCAGATAACTCCTGAAAAAATCTGTCGGAACCTCTACCGTCAAGGTCGAACCTTCGAGGGATACCGGAACGATGGTTCTGAACCATACGTTGAACTGCTTCGGATCTACGTTTTGCTCGAAGATACGAAGACATTCGTCCCATACTGAAATATGTCTTTCCAGTTCTGCCATTCCGGTTGTTGAAAGTGAAGTTGCGGGGCGATTCTTTTCCCCTCGCTTTAGCTTGTGCAAAATTGGGGGAAAATTAATTCATAAAAAAACTTTTTTAGTATTGTTTTTGATTTTTATTTTGGTTATATAATAATTCAAGGCTGCATGCTGCTCTGTTTTATATTATATTGATTAACAATGAGTTATATTCGTCTATATATATAAGTTACGTATTTTGATGCTACTTACTATTTTGAACTATTCTAAATTAGTCAAATTGAGATTTTCCCCCATTTCAATGGCCTCGAAAGGAGATTAAATCGTTTATTTAATTCTTGAAAATTCGCCCTTTTCTATCTTCACCAGGAAAGAATCCGGGAAGTCCTTCTTTAGTTTTGTGAAGGAAGCATCGGCATCGGCCAGATTGTCCGAAACTCCGATTACATATTTAAAATATTTTCCGGCCGGATATCTCTTGAATGAGTTGCCCTTGAAGAACGGGTCGGAGGCTGACATTACTTTAGAGGTGACCAGGACTTGAGTACCATAAGCAAGGGTACTGTCCGCTTCCTGGACGGTATTCTCTACGTCGGTCTGCACACTCGGGGTTTCACTTGCCGTCTGGGTGCCTCCATCATATTCTTTCTTGTATTTACGGAAGGCGGCATAGAGGTCGGAAGCAATCTTGTCTCTCCCCTGTTCGGTGATCAGCGACTCCCTGTCTCCGTCGTTGGACATAAAACCGCATTCCACAAGTACGGCAGGCATCGCCGTACGCCACAGCACATAGAACGGGTCTTGCGATATTCCTCTGCTCCTGCGGATGGCCCCGCCCTTCATCTCCTGATCGATATATTGCGCGAACTTGAAACTCTGCTCGAGATGCGCATTCTGCATCAGGTTCATAAATATGTAAGACTCAGGATCGTTCGGGTCGAATCCCTCATACTTCGCGGTGTAGTTGTCCTCCAACTTGATTACGGAATTCTCCCTGCGCACCACATCCATATTCCCGGCATAAAGGTCCCGGTTCTTGCTGGTGTACTGGCCGAGGATATGTACAGAATAACCGTTAGGCCCGTTCCGCTTCCCGTCCACCGAATTTATGTGGATTGATATGAAAAGGTTGGCTTTGTTCCGGTTGGCGATGTCCGCCCTTCCCTGCAATTCTACGAACTTGTCAGTGCTCCTGGTCATTATGACCTTGACATCAGGATACCCGCTGCGGATCTTTTCGGCAAGCCTTTTGGATATGTCAAGCACGATGGTTTTCTCCATTGTCTTCCCGCTCGGACTTATGCACCCGGCATCCTTGCCTCCGTGTCCCGGGTCGATGACCACGGTAGACAGCTTCAGCGCCGGGGATGAATTCTGTCCGAAACAGGCAATACCCGTTGCTGAAAGCACCGAAAGCAAGAGTACGGCAAGAAAATTGCGAAGGATAACCAAAATAGTCGTATATTTGCTGCTTGCAAATTTAGAAAAAAATTGCATTTAAAATTGCATTTAAGAAAGCACACGCATAGCATAATACTGGCTGCGGCTATCGTAAGCGTCGGAAGTATCTCGATGTTCGCCAGTGACTCGATCAGGGACAGGAGGCTCGGCAGGCCTTCCGTAGTTGATCGTGCGGTTGCTTATATAAGTGCTCAATCGCCTGATACCGAGGTCGTTGCGGCGGCACCAAAACAGGCTCCCCAGCTCCCTGACACGCTTCGTACGGGCGTGGATTCCCTGACCCTCAGGGACTCCGCGGCGATTGCCAGGGACTCTATCCGGATTGCGGATTCTACTGCCCGGGCAGACTCCCTCAACCTCCTGAAGAAGAGTTCTGTCTCCAAGCCGGCATTCTCCGGAGCAAAGGATTCAGTAAGGCAGGATTTCTCGAACGGCCAGCGGAAGATGTACTACTGGGGCGACGTAAAGGTTTCCTACGAGAACCTTCAGCTGACTGCCGATTATATGGAATATGATATGTCTACGGGCGTAGTGTTCGCACGTGGTACATACGACAGCCTAAACCAGACCTGGAAAGGCCAGCCTGTGATGACCCAGGGAGGCCAGACTTTCAATATGGAGGAAGTCAGGTACAATTTCAACACACGCAAGGCCAGGATCACGAATATGATCACACGGGAGGACGATGGTATCCTTCACGGTAGGAACATCAAGATGATGCCGGACAAGTCCATCAACATCACCCAGGGAAAGTATACCGTCTGCGACTTGGAGCATCCTCATTATTATATGAAGCTCTCTTCTGCGAAAGTTATCACCAAACCTTCCCAGAAGACCGTTTTCGGACCTGCCCACCTGGTCGTGGAGGATGTCGACCTGCCGTTTATAGGAATACCGTTCGGATTCATCCCTAAGCGTCCCGAGCGTGCGACAGGTTTCCTGATGCCTTCATTCGGAGAGGAGACGGCGCGCGGCTTCTATCTGAGGGATGCGGGAATGTATTTCGTCATAGGCGACTATTTCGACCTCTCCCTGACCGGAGATTACTATACCCTCGGTTCCTGGGCGGCGGACTTGAATTCCCGCTATATGGTCAAGTACAAGTTCTCCGGCAGCCTCGCCATCAATTATTCAGTAGACCAGACCGGAGAGCGAGGAAGTACGGATTTCTTCCAGACAAAGAACTTTGGTGTGCGTTGGTCGCACCAGCAGGATCCTAAAGCCCATCCGGGGACTTCCTTCTCGGCTTCCGTGAACTTTTCCAGCCCTTCCAACAGCAGGTATAACTCGAGGTCCGTCTCGGAAGCTCTGCAGAACCAGATTTCATCCTCCATTTCGTATTCCAAGAACTGGAACGGCAAGTTCAACCTATCCGTCAATGCCTTGCACAGCCAGAATTCGCGCGACAGTTCATATTCCTTCACCCTTCCTAACATAACCTTCTCGGTAAGCCGTTTCTATCCTTTCAAGATCAAGAACCGCGTAGGAAAGGAAAGGATATACGAGAAGTTCTCGCTGGCATACAACACGTCCATACAGAACAAGATCAATTTCAAGGCTGCCGAATTCGGAGAGCCTGGTTTCTTCGACAAGTTCCAGAACGGTATGGCCCACAATTTCACGATAGGCCTCCCGGACTTCACCTTGATGAAGTATTTCAACGTGACACCGTCGGTAAACTATGGAATGAACTGGTTCTTCAGGCAGAACAACGTGTATTTCGATCCCGAGACGAACAGCGTGGTTACTGAGCAGGGCAAGCAGTTCGGTGCTTTCGGAGCGACCCACAATTATTCTGGATCCGTGTCTATGAGCACTCGCGTGTACGGTATGTACAACTTCGGCAAGTACCATAGGCTTCAGGCCCTGAGGCACGTTATATCCCCGAGTATGAGCCTGAACCTGAGTCCTGAAAAGGGCAAGGCCTTCAACGGTTGGCGCACTCTAAACTATGTCGATACCCTCGGAAACGAGAAGACATACGATTACAACATCTACGCAGGCCAGATGAACTCCGTGCCGGGCAAAGGCAAGTCAGCTACAATGTCCCTGTCGATCGGGAACAACCTTGAGGCGAAGGTCAGGGATATGAAGGATACCACCGGAACCGGCTCCAAGAAGGTCAAACTGCTTGACCAGATGAACATCTCGACAGGGTACAACTTCCTGGCCGACTCGCTCAAAATGAACAATGTCAGCGTTTCGATGTCGACGTCCATATTCGGAAAAGTGGGTATCAACGGTAACCTCAACTTCGACCCGTATGCCATCGACGAGCGAGGCAGGAAGATCAACAAATACCACTTTACCCAGACGGGGCATCCTCTTCGACTCACGAACTTCAGCGCATCTATGTCCTATACCCTCACGGGAAAGGGAACGGTCAAGGGCAATGACGGCTCGAAGGGTTCAGGTGGCCAGGGAGGCGGCAATTCCAGCCCTGCCGAATATTACCGCAGGATATACAACCACCCTATCACCAATGAATATATTCCAGGAGGATGGCTATATTATACCAATCCGAATGTACCCTGGAGCTTGAACTTGAATTACTCCATCTCTATGTCCAGGTCGTACAACTGGACGAACAACCAGAGGGTCCAGAAGGACAATTATACCCAGACGCTGGGCGTATCGGGTAACCTGCAGCTTACTCCGAAGATGTCGGTCCAGGCACAGAGCGGATGGGATTTCGTCGCGATGAAGATGACCACGTCACAGGTATCCTTCCGGTATGACCTCCACTGCTTCAACATACAGGTCTCCTGGGTGCCGACGGGGATGTACCAGTCGTATTCCTTCCTGATTTCAGCAAATGCGGCAGCCCTTGCCGACCTGCTCCGTTTCAAGAAGAGCACCAGCTACTGGGACAATTAGTTTTTGTTGTAATCATTATTATTCGTATATTTGCGCATCTTCTCAATTCGTTTACCCGGATTTTCACCGGACACATCTTTATTTTATGACATATAGTTTATTCGAACTCACAAAGATGAGCAGAGAGCAGCTTGAAAGCATTGCTCAGGATCTTCAGATCAAAAACAACAAGAAACTTTCGGACGAGGATCTTTCTTTCGCCATACTCGACGCGCAGGCAACTGCAGAATCACTTAAACCTATAGAAAGGCCTAAGGCCAAGCGTGGAAGGCCACGCAAGACTGAACAGTCCACGGATGCCGCCAAGGCAAAGCCTGAGGAAAAGCCCGAGCAGAAGGATAAACCTGAAAAGAAGGAGCCTGCTGCTGCCAAGCGTTCCTCCAGGACTAAGAAGAAAGAGGCGGAGGTCTCCACTGCCGCCAAGGAGGAACCGGTCCAGAAGCAGGAAAGCAAGCCTGCAGCCAAAAGAGGACGCAAGCCGAAGGCGGCCGGTACGACAGAGGCCAAGTCTGCAGCGGCTTCCGCCGAGCCAGTCAAGGCTCCAGAAGTCCAGCAGGAGAAACCTCAGGAAACTGTCGCCGAGAAGCCGGTCAGCGGCAAGGAATTCATCCATCAGTTGTTCGATGACTTGAAGGACGACCCGGCAGCACAGTCCGACAACGCTCCGAGGAACAACAAGAAACAGAAGAACAAGTTCGGAGGATATAACGGGAACAACCAGCAGAACGGAAACCAGAATCAGAACCAGAAGCAGAAGGCTCCTGAGATCGAATTCGAGGGTACCGTCGAGGCCACGGGAGTCCTGGAGATAATGCCAGACGGATACGGATTCCTCCGTTCTTCCGACTACAACTACCTCAACTCCCCTGATGACATCTATGTAAGCCAGGGACAGATAAAGAACAACGCGCTCAAGTCAGGAGACACCGTTACCGGTGAGATCCGTCCTCCAAAGGAAGGTGACAAGTACTTCCCTCTCGTGAAGATCAAATACATCAACGGACGCACTCCGGATTATATCCGCGACAGGGTTCCGTTCGATTTCCTTACCCCTCTCTTCCCTGACGAGAAGTTCAATCTCCTCGGCCACGGACATCAGAACGACGTTTCCTGCAGGATAGTCGATATGTTCACTCCTATCGGCAAGGGACAGCGCGGCCTTATCGTGTCCCAGCCGAAGACAGGTAAGACTATGCTCCTCAAATCCATAGCGAACGCAATCGCCGACAATCATCCGGAGGTCTATGAGATCGTCCTGCTGATCGACGAACGTCCTGAAGAGGTCACGGATATGAGCCGCAGCGTGAAGGCCGAAGTCGTCGCTTCCACTTTCGACGAACCTGCCGAAAGGCACGTGAAAGTTGCCAATATGGTGCTCGAAAAGGCCCGCAGGATGGTTGAATGCGGCCACGACGTCGTGATCCTCCTCGACTCCATCACGAGGCTTGCACGAGCATACAATACCGTTCAGCCGGCTTCCGGAAAGGTATTGACCGGTGGTGTGGATGCAAATGCACTGCAGAAGCCGAAGAGGTTCTTCGGCGCGGCCAGGAACATCGAAGGAGGCGGCTCGCTCACTATCCTTGCCACCGCCCTCACCGAGACGGGATCCAAGATGGATGACGTGATATTTGAGGAATTCAAGGGTACCGGCAATATGGAGCTTCAGCTCGACCGCACCCTTGCCAACAGGCGCATATTCCCTGCCGTGAACGTGGTTCTTTCAAGTACCAGGCGCGACGACCTGCTTTACAGCCGCGACGTCGCCAACAGGATCTGGATATTGCGCAAGCTTCTCGCCGATATGAATCCTACTGAAGCAATGAACTTCATGCTTCAGCTGATGGATGAATACAAGACCAACGCGGACTTGCTGGACAATATGAACAAAGTGTCTCCGCGCGAGGCGAAGTATTACGATACCTTCTAGTACTTATCCCAGGACTTGATCTGGATATCTTCCAGGTCCATAGCGCAGAAGGCGCGTATGAAAGCTGTCGCGAGCCTCGAGTTGGTGAACAGCGGAACGTTGAAATCAATGGCTGCACGACGTATCTTGTAGCCATTTTTCATTTCCAGCAGGCTGAAGTCCTTCGGAACGTTGATGACCATATCGACTTCCTTGTTCTGGATCATCTCGACGGCAGGCCTGAAACGGCCCCTGAAGTTAGGATTGTCACATTCGCTGGGCCACAGGACCTTCGTGGAAGGGATGCTGTTCTCTACCAGATATTTGTAGGTTCCGGCTGTGGCGAAAAGTTCATATCCCCTGTCTACCAGGAGCTTGCAGGCATTGAGCATATCTGCCTTGGTGCGAGGGTCGCCCGTGGAGAGCAGGACTCGCTTCGCAGGGATCCTCTGGCCGACAGAAAGCACGGACTTGAGCAGAGCCTCGTTAAGGTCGTCGCCGAGGCATCCTACTTCGCCGGTGGAACTCATATCTACCCCGAGCATAGGATCGGCTTCTTCAAGCCGCGCGAATGAGAACTGAGATGATTTGACCCCGACATAGTCCAGGTCGAAGGCACTCTTCTGAGGGGCTGAAGGATGCAGTCCCAGCATAACCTTGGTGGCTAGTTCGATGAAATCTATCTTCAGGACCTTGGATACGAATGGAAAACTCCTGGAAGCCCTTAGGTTACATTCGATGACCTTGATCGCATTTTCCTTGGCAAGGAACTGGATATTGAACGGTCCAGAGATCCTGAGCGCCCCGGCAATGGCCCTGGCTATCTTCTTGATACGCCTGACTGTTTCGACGTAAAGTTTCTGCGGCGGGAACTGGATCGTAGCGTCGCCGGAATGGACACCTGCGTATTCGATATGCTCTGAGATGGCGTATGCCAGAATCTCACCTTCGTCCGCTACGGCGTCGAATTCGATCTCCTTCGCCCTCTGGTAGAACTTGCTGATGACTACCGGATGCTCCTGGGATACTTCAGAAGCCAGTGAGAGGAAGTGCCGTAGCTTTTCCTCGTCGTAGCATACATTCATAGCAGCACCTGAAAGTACGTATGATGGACGGACGAGTACCGGGAATCCTACCTTGTCGATGAACTTGTCGACATCCTCCATAGTGGTGAGTTCGCTCCATTCAGGCTGGTCTACACCGAGCGCGTCCACGATACTGGAGAACTTGTGCCGGTCTTCTGCCTTGTCGATGTTCTCCGCACTGGTTCCGAGGATCGGCACGCCGTGGGTATGGAGCCTGAGTGCGAGGTTGTTCGGAATCTGTCCCCCGACCGACACTACCACTCCGTGTGGACACTCAATTTCGAATATGTCCATCACCCTTTCGAAGGTCAGCTCGTCGAAGTACAGGCGGTCGCACATATCGTAATCAGTGGAAACCGTCTCGGGATTGTAATTGATCAGGACTCCCCTGTATCCCTGTTTCTGGATGGTCTTCAGGCAAGTCACCGAGCACCAGTCGAATTCCACGGATGAGCCGATGCGGTATGCGCCGGAGCCCAGAACGATGACTGATTTCCCGTCGTAAGTATATTCGATGTCGCTCTTGGTCCCATTGTAAGTCAGGTAGAGGTAGTTGGTCCTGGCGGGGAATTCTGCAGCGAGGGTGTCGATTTGCTTGACTACAGGCACGATGCCCTTGGATTTGCGGAATTCGCGCACCTTGTCCATATTCTCGCCCTGGTTGCCGGAATCCTTCCATACCGCACGCTGGATCTGGAAGTCGGAGAAACCCTCTTTCTTTGCGAGCAGGAGCAGTTCTGCAGGCATATCGGCTATATCGTCATACCCGTGCATCTCCTCGTAGGTGCGGACGATGTTCTCGAGCTTGTTCAGGAACCATTTATCGATCTTGGTGAGCGAGTGGATCTGGTCTACCGTGTATCCCGCCCTCATTGCTTTCGAGATGACGAATATGCGGTTGTCCGTAGGCTCGCGGAGAGCTTCGTCGAGGTCCGTCAGGTGGAATTCCTTGTTGCCCACGAATCCGTGCGCCCCCTGGCCTATCATCCTGAGACCTTTCTGTATGGCTTCTTCGAAGCTGCGGCCTATGGCCATCACTTCTCCGACTGATTTCATAGAGGAGCCGATCTTCCTGGACACGCCGAGGAATTTGCTCAGGTCCCAACGAGGAATCTTGCACACTATGTAATCCAAGGCCGGTTCGAAGAAAGCCGGCGTGGTTTTGGTCACCGAATTCTTCAAGTCGAAGAGACCGTAGCCAAGTCCAAGCTTGGCGGCAACGAATGCAAGCGGATAGCCGGTGGCCTTGGAGGCAAGTGCTGACGAACGGCTGAGTCTGGCGTTCACTTCGATGACCCTGTAGTCCATAGCGTCTGGATCATATGCGAACTGCACGTTGCACTCGCCTACGATTCCTATATGCCTTACGATGCGTATGGACAGCTCGCGCAGGAAATAATAGTCGTTGTTGGACAGCGTCTGCGAAGGGGCGACCACGATACTCTCTCCGGTATGTATTCCGAGAGGGTCGAAGTTCTCCATATTGCAGACTGTTATGCAATTGTCATAGCGGTCCCTGACCACCTCGTATTCGATCTCCTTCCATCCCTTGAGGGACTTTTCTACGAGCACCTGCGGGGAGAACGAGAAGGCTTTGCCGCATATTTCCTCGAGCTCCTCCTCATTGTCGCAGAAGCCGGATCCTAGTCCGCCGAGTGCATAGGCTGCCCTGACGATAAGAGGGAATCCCAGCTTGCGCGCTGCCTCCTTGGCTTCTTCAAGGTTCGATGCAGGGTGCGACTTGATGGTCTTCACTCCTATTTCGTCGAGCTTCTTTATGAAGAGGTCGCGGTCTTCGGTGTCCATTATGGCCTGGACGGGGGTGCCGAGGACCTGGACGTTGAACTTGGACAGGACTCCGGATTCGAAAAGTTCCACGCCGCAGTTCAGGGCGGTCTGGCCGCCGAAGGAGAGAAGAATGCCCTGCGGCCGTTCCTTGGCTATGACTTTTTCGACGAAATATGCCGAGACGGGCAGGAAATAAATTTTGTCGGCGACACCTTCGGATGTCTGGACGGTGGCTATGTTAGGATTTATCAGTACGGTCTCGATCCCTTCTTCACGCAGGGCCTTGAGTGCCTGCGAACCGGAGTAGTCGAATTCACCGGCCTGACCTATCTTAAGTGCTCCTGAGCCAAGGATCAGTACTTTCTTTATGCTATCGTTCTTCATAACTTTCCGATGAATTCGTCGAAGAGGAAATTGGTGTCGGTAGGGCCGCTAGAAGCTTCCGGATGGAACTGTACTGAGCAGAACGGCTTGAATCTGTGGCGGATACCTTCGTTGGTCCCGTCGTTCATATTTACGAACCAGGGCTCCCAGTCTTTCCCGAGAGTCTTGTCATCCACAGCGAATCCGTGATTCTGCGAAGTGATGAAGCAACGGTTGGTCCCAATCATCCTCACCGGCTGATTGTGGCTGCGGTGGCCGTATTTCAGCTTGTAGGTGTTGGCTCCTCCGGCACGCGCCAGAAGCTGGTTGCCCATACATATTCCGAATATAGGCTTGTCGCCTTCCATAGCCTTGCGGAGGTTGGCGACCGTCACGTTGCAGAACTGGGGATTTCCGGGCCCGTTCGAGATGAAGAGGCCGTCGTATTCGAGCTGGCTGAAATCGAAATCCCAAGGCACTCTGAGAAGGGTTACTCCCCTGTCGACGAAGCATCTGAGGATATTGTGCTTGACTCCGCAGTCCACCAGGACGACGGTCTTGGGACCATTTCCGTAACGGATGACTTCCCTGCAGCCGACTATGTCGATCTGGTTCTCAAGGTTCGGGTCGTCAACCGGGAAATCCTTGTCAGATCCGTCGGGCACGATCATCCCAAGCATCGATCCTTTCTCGCGCAGCACCTGCGTGACAGCGCGAGTGTCTATTCCGAATATGCCGGGAATCTTCTGCTCTTTAAGCCATTCGTCCAGGCTCTTCACGGCGTCCCAATGGCTGTAGTCGAAAGAATAATCACTAATGACAAGACCCCTCACCCATATCTTTTCCGATTCGAAATTCAGAGAGATTCCGAATTGATCCGATCCTTCCTGTGGAACACCATAATTACCTATAAGAGGGTAAGTTACACATAGGATTTGACCTGAGTAGGATGGGTCTGTGAGGGATTCAGGATAACCAACCATCGCTGTCGAGAAGACGACTTCGCCGTCGGACGGTCCGTCGTAACCAAAGGAGAAACCTCGGAATTCCATCCCGTTCTCCAGTTTGAGTGTTGCGCCTTTACGTTCTTTCATTCTGGCTCGAATATTAAACAAAATTACTCATTTTTACTTAATTTCGCACTAATTATATTTGAATATGGATGTTTCTCGCTTCGAAGATACTATAGTCGCCCCTGCGACCGTCCCGGGCACAGGAGCCATCTCATTAATCAGGGTGAGCGGCTCCGATACGATGTCATTGATTGACAAAGTGGTAAGATTCGTCAATGGTTCGGCGGTCCAGGCAAAGGGATATTCCGTGAAATTCGGTGTGGTGGATGAGACCGACGAGGTACTGGTATCTTTCTTCAGGGCCCCGCACTCCTATACCGGGGAGGATATGGCGGAGATTTCCTGCCACGCTTCTTCCTATGTCGTCTCCGAAATAATGAGAAGGCTGTGCGATGCTGGAGCCCGTCCTGCCGAAGCTGGTGAATTCACCCGCAGATCCTTTGTCAATGGTAAAATGGATCTGGCTCAGGCAGAGGCTGTTGCCGATATTATTTCATCCACTGGTTCAGAATCCTTGAGGGTAGCTCTAAGTCAGTTGCGCGGAGGGTTCTCGGCGGAGTTGGCCGAGCTCAGAGGCAGGCTCGCCGAAGTCGCTTCCCTGCTGGAACTCGAATTGGACTTTTCAGAAGAGGATGTGGAGTTCGCTTCCAGGGAGAGAGTCTCTGCACTCGTCGAGGAGATCCTCGGACACATCGGGAGGCTGACCGATTCATTCAGGTACGGAAATGCATTACGGAACGGAGTACCGGTCGCCATAGCCGGTGCCGCCAATTCCGGCAAGTCTACCCTGCTGAACGCCCTGGTCGGAGATGACAAGGCTATCGTATCTGAGATTGCGGGGACTACACGTGACAGTATCGAGGATACTGTCGTGATCGACGGGATATTGTTCCGCTTCATAGACACTGCCGGACTTCGCGAGACTTCCGACGTTATAGAGAAGCTTGGGATTTCACGGTCGTACAAGAAGATTTCGGAGGCTTCGGTGGTCCTTGCCTTGCTGGATGTATCAGCATCTGAAGAAGAAAATGAGGCTTCTATTTCTGATATAGTCTTAAAGCTTGATTTGGAGAGGCAAAAGTTGATCGTTCTGCTCAATAAAGCCGACCTCTTGGGTCCTAACATAAATGTTAGTATTCTAAACAATTTTGTTTTATCTCCTAAGGAAAAAGCAATTAAGCTATACATTTCCGCAAAAGAGGGAGATGGCCTTGAAGAATTGAAAAAGGCGTTGGTCAAGACTCAGAAAGACCTTACTTTGGATTCTGACCAGACTATCGTTACGAATCTGCGCCATTATAATGCCTTGAAGCAGGCTGCAGGAGCCCTCTGTGACGTCGAGGAAGGCATCTCTTCAGGCATCAGTTCTGAGCTGCTTGCTGAAGACCTCAGAGCTGCACTCACCCACCTCGGCAGCATCACCGGCGAAATCACAACCGACGAAATCCTCGGCAACATCTTCTCCAGGTTCTGCATCGGCAAATAAGTGCCTGATAATCAATTAGTTATAACTCAACTGAAACTCAAATTTGTGTGACAAAACTAGCTGAAAATGAGCTCTGAAAAGAGACATTTCGGCTAGTTTCGCTTTTTGGGAGTTTAGTTTGATTTACGGTCGTTTAGGCCAATTTTGTCACAGAGTTTGTCACAAAATCACCTTCTGTGACAGAATTTTGTCACACTTTTCGGAAAAAGTTACCAAAACCGCTGAATTATGAAATGTTTTTGGAAAATTCACACGAATAATGCATACTTTTAAAACTGCCTAAAATGAAACAACATTCATTTTCAATTAGATTACCTAACATGTTGATATTAAACAAGTTTATCAATCAATTATAATCGCTCAAAAAAAGTTTGATTTTTTTTGTTTTTCAACCAGAAGCTATTATATTTGCGGAGGATTTGTCACGTGTCGCAATTGGAAAGTAAGGATTTCCTACGACACATCAATAATGTTGTTTTTTAAACTTAAGGCCATGAGTACTAGTAAAGTAGCAACTAAAACTGACCTCGTAAAGTTGCGTTCGAGGACCACATCCAACGGCAAGGCGACCCTTTATCTTGACTATGTACAATTTGACGAGCGCGTGCGTGAGAGCATAGGGCTTTCTCTTCTCGCCGGGAGGGGCCCCGAAATCAAGGAAAAGAACCGTGTTACCATGGCCAAGGCGGAGGCAATCCGCCTGGCGAAGGAGAAGGAGCTCCTTTCCGAGACACCCGCCAAGACGAATGAAGGAGAGAAGACCCCTTTCCTCGCCTATTATAGGAATATGATGGAAGACCGCAAGCAGAGCGACGGCAATTACGGCAACTGGAAGAGCTGCTACAAGTACCTGCGGGTCTATTGTAATGAGAAGACGACCTTCGCTGATATCACTCCCCGCTGGGTCCAGGGGTTCAAGAGCTATCTTGAGACCGTCGAGAAGGACACCACTAAGATGGCCCTCAGGCCGAGGGAAGGATTCAACGGGCTCTCCCAGAACTCCAAGTGCTCATACTTCAACAAGCTCAGAGCTTGTCTGAACCAGGCCTACAAGGAAGGGCTTATCGTTTCCAATCCGGCGGATCCGGTGAAGGGGTTCAAGGCTGACGAGGCGGAGCGGCAATACCTTACCATTGAGGAAGTGAAGAAGATGGCCGAGACCGAATGCCGCTATCCCCATCTGAAGAGGGCATTCCTGTTCGGATGTTTTACCGGCCTCCGGAAGAGCGACATTGAGAAGCTCACATGGGGCGAGGTCCAGAAATTCGGTGACTACACCCGGCTTGTCTTCAAACAGAAGAAGACCGGCGGGCAGGAATACCTCGATATTCCCAAGGCCGCAGAGCAGTATCTTGGCAAGCAGGGTTCAAAGGGACCGGACGAACTGGTCTTCCCCATGTTCAAGTATAGTTCTGAGACCTCCCTGGAGCTACGGAGGTGGGCCTTGGCTGCCGGTATTACGAAGGATTTCACGTTCCATTGCAGCCGCCACACCTTCGCCGTGATGCTCTTGAACTCGGGAACCGACATCTACACCGTGTCGAAGCTTCTCGGGCACCGGGAGATCGCCACGACGCAGATATACGCCCATCTGGTCGATTCCAGGAAGCAGGAGGCCGTGGACAAGATCTCTGACATCTTTAGCAATTTCTAACCTTAAGGAGGGACGCGATTATGGGAATCACAAGACAGGATGCAGCCTTCGGGATTGCGGTCATCAACAGGTCCTCCAAGCTCCTCGCCGCTGCGGTGAAACTTGGCAAGGACAGCCTCATCAGGGATGCCATCGATGAGGAAATCAACTACAGGATGCTGGCGCACTCAATCATGGAATACATCAAGGAGGATCAGGATCCGGTGCTGTTCGAGGAGCTGATGCACCTGGCAGACACGAAACCGATCTGGGAGTATCTTTCCCGTCGCCGTACCGGGACGCTGCCAGCGAAGGTCAAGGACGTGGCCGAAGTGACGGACGAACTGATTGCCTACGGGAATGAAGCCTTCCACAAGGGTACGGATGAATTTGCCAACCTTGTCCCCTTCTTCGCGAATCCCCAGGCAAAGGAACTGTTTGACAGGGCCGTGAACGCGGGACTGCTCAAAAAGGACTACCAACCCGCCCCGGGTGTCGAGCGTTACCAGCTGAAGGTGATAGCCATCGCCATCAATGCCATCATGAAGTTCAGCTTCAGGGACAAATGGTGCCATTTCGTTGAGCAGTGGGGCGAGGAGATCAACAGGTGCATGGTTCCCCTCACGAAGGGCGCTGCCATCAACCAGATTGTCCGCCTCTATCCCGAAGTTCCCCTGTGGGAGAAGATCATCCCCGAGAACGAGGGCAAGACGCTCCGGAACGATTACAGCGAGGAACAGGCCAAGAAACTGTTCACCGGGCTTATGCGCAAGGGTTATCTGGGACATCACACTTCGCTGGAGAGTTTCCTGTCCATCCTCGGCATGGGGCAGGCACCGTTTACGCCGATCAACTGGATCGACCGGGGATACAATTCCCTCATCTACTTCGCCAAGGAGGCATTCGGGACCCTGAACCCTGACATCCTCTTAAGGCTCTGCGACTGTTTCACATGCAACGGCAAGCAGATCAACCACAGCTCGCTCAAGTCGAGGAGCAGCTACGTTTATCGGAACAAGGACCAATGGGATTTCGTTCCGGTGATAGACGGAATCATCGCAAGGGCAAGGAAAAAATAGAGTATATCGTACTACGGCAATACTTTAGATTAGACTATTGTATAGCCTATGAAACAATTAATTATAAAATCAGAAATGGAAAACATAGACTTTTTCATCTCTCTTTTTGTGTAGTACAAATTCTCATGATAAAAGAGATGCCTGCATAGGCGATGAGGGCTTGCTATTCCTTTGGCGGGAAGCCCTGACGATGTACAAGAAGGCCGTAGTTGAGCTTGGCTTCACTTACGACCGATTCCGTGAAGACTTCATCAATTCACACACATTCCACGATGCAGCCGATGCTGACAGCCGGAACGACCATCAGGTCAATCTGGGTCGCATCGGCTCTCTTCTTTCAACCCGGGACGATCTTGTCCGGAGATACTGCGACACACCACTTGATTCTGAGGCATTCCTTTCCTGCATGAAGGAGTTCATGTTTGAGAATCCCAGGACGAAGCCCCGTCTGATCAACCTTGAGTGTTATCTCTCGGACAGGACCCTTCAGGTCGTCACGGACGCGGCGAACGACATTCCTCTGTTCAAGAGAGTCGTTTCCCGGTCTGACATGGACTGCCTGTTCAACAGATGCGTCCAGACCAATGGCGAGCCCTTGGTGGCCAACAGCAACGAGGTGCTGGCCTACTTCTTCAGCCGTCTCAACTACCACGGTCTCATCTCAAATAAATACCAGACGGTCCTCGGCGAAGCTAGGCTCGTGATGCGATCCACCGGGACCAAGGCTCTTTCCCAGACGGACATTTCCTCTGCACTCCGGAATTTCGAATCCTCCGACAAGCCGATAACCTCAAGAGTGGAAAGATGGGTGGTCCTCATCAAGTCCACGACTTTCGACCCATCATAGCACTTACTTGACAGCGGACTTGACAGAGAGTCCGCTGTCAATCGTAAACGTTTGATAGTCAATTAGTACGATATACATTTGCCCTCCGAAAGCATAGCCTCCGGAGGGCTTTCTTATCGTAACACTTAAAGGTAATTGATTATGGAATTCAGTGCAAAAGAGATTTTGTGTCTCATTGAACGGGCCAGCGTCATTCCGGATATCCTGCGGCAAAAGGAGGAGATAGAGGATCTGCTTGTCAAGTTCGAGGACCTTGAGGAATACCTCAAACGGTTCCACTCCCTTGACGAGCTGCTATCCCATATGCGGGATCTGGAGGACAAGGTCTACATGCTCAAGACTTATTTGACGACGGAGGAAGCCGGTAAATATCTTGCGATCAGCAAATATACGCTCCGAGAAGCCGTAAAGCAGAGGGCGTTGCCCTTCTATACCCCACCTGGCAAGGGATACTACTTTCTGAAAGATGACCTGGACGCCTGGATGGAATCATACCGCATTGATTGTGTCCATGATGTCGGCAAAGAAGAAGTAGAGAGTCAAGTGGATGACATCGAGGACGATGGAATGGACATACAGGCCCAGTTCGAGGCCCTTAAGAAAAGGAGGGGGATATGAAGAACAAGGTTGATAGAAGGGACCTGTCGGAACTCAGGAACGAGGTTGACCTCCTTTCCCTCCGATTGGATGAACTGGACAAGTGCGATCCGGGAACCATCGGCCAGATGCAGTCGCGGATCAGCAGGATTGAGGAGATGCTCGGTGAGACCAAACGCGTCCTCACGGCGGCAGAGACGGCCGCTTTCCTAGGCGTTTCGAAGGAAAGGGTATACAAACTCGCCAGAATAGGCGGTCTCCCCCACTTCCGTACGAACAGGAAGCTGTTCTTCGAACGCAACAAGCTGACCGAGTGGATTTTGAACCGGATTAAATGATGGCGCCATGGACTCAAGAATAACACCGGAGAACTTTCACCTCGTGTGGGCTTCCATCCTCATCAGGGCGACCGACAAGTATACGACGCCCCCGGAGGTAATACATGTGGGGAATTCCACCATCAGCACGCTCGGCAATTTCAGCGCATCAACCGGCAAGGGCAAGTCCAAGAAGACATTCAACGTCTGCGCCATCGTTGCATCTGCCATCACGGGAAGGAAGATACTCAATTATGAGGCGCATTTCCCTGAAGGCAAGAGGAGAATCCTATACTTCGATACGGAGCAGAGCTCCTACCACTGCCACAAGGTACTGGAGAGGATCAACCGTCTGGCCGGGTATCCGGCCGAGGAGGACCTGAGTCTGATTGAGTTTGTCATGCTCAGGGAATACAATCCCATCGACCGGCGTCAGATTATCGAACTAGCACTCGCGGAACGGCCTGAAGTGGGGCTGGTCATCATAGACGGATTGCGCGATCTTCTCTTTGATATCAATTCTTCAGTTGAGGCAGCGGAAGTGATTGGTTTACTGATGAGATGGACCAGTCAGTACAACCTCCATATCCATACCGTCCTGCACCTTAACAAGGCCGATGACAATGTGCGTGGCCATATCGGGACCGAACTCAATCACAAGGCCGAGACTATCCTTCAGATAACCCGGAACGAGAATGACGGGAAGGTCAGCGAGGTCCATGCCGCCCTCATCCGTGACCGTGATTTTCCGCCGTTCGCCTTCCAGATCAACGACGAGGGACTGCCGGAGGTGATAGAGGGTTTCGACTTCAAGCCGAAGAACAGGAAATCGGTCTTCGACTACGAGGTGATGGCAGAGGAAGTGCACAGGGTTGCACTGGATGAGGCCTTCAAAGATATCACGTCTCCTATCCTATATACCCCTCTTCTCAAACGTCTCGGAATCGGTTACGCCAGCATCGGGTTCGCAAGGGCACGCAATGTCATGGTTAATCTGCTGAAGTTCCTCGTAAGGAATGGAATCGTGGTGAAGGAAGGGAAAGGATATGTCTATAATAGGGATTTCCACTATGATCCTGTTCCTGCAAGATGAACTTGTCCTGTTTACAAAGGTGGGCATAAGGGCGGGACTGGCTAAACAACACCCTAAATGAAAGTCGTCCACCGGTCCTGTCCTTTACCGCACGTATTAGAGATTAAACAATTAAACTATCACTTTAGATATTATAATTTAATTAATTGTATATTATGAAGATTGAAGATATAAAGAAAATACCTATAGTCGAGCTTCTCTCTAACCTTGGGTTCGAACCTGCATATCGTACTGGAGGGGGTAAGCAGTGCGTTTATCATTCCCTTTTCAATACCGACCTCACTCCTTCTTTCTCCGTGTCTGTTCCTAAGAACGTATGGTTTGATTTCAGTTCCAATATTGGGGGAAATATCATCGATTTGGCAATGGCCATTAAAGGATGCTCCTTCAGCTCCGCTGTATACTGGCTTGAAGAGCAGTACAGGTCTTTCGGAGGCGTTTCACGTTTGGAGTTCAGCATCATGGGAACTTATGACGAGACTATAGAGAATACCCTCTGCAAGGTTTCTACCGTCCCGTTGGAAAGACCCGCCTTGAAGAAGTATCTCTCATCCAGGGGAATCCTTCCTGAGGTTTCGGAGATGTACTGCCGCGAGGCTCATTACTGGATCCGTGGCAGGCAGTATTATGGTGTATGTTTCATGAATGTGCTGGGTGGAATGGAGATTAGGAGTCAATACTTCAAGGGGTGCCATGGCACCAAAGCCCCAAGCATCATTCCAGTTGAGAAGACCGGCAAGACGGAAAGCTGCTGTCTCTTCGAGGGATTCATGGATTTCCTCTCCTACAAAACTATGGAAGTAATGGGAGACAGGAAAATCCCGCAGGAACAACCCTGTGACTGTGTCGTCTTGAATTCGACCAGTATGGTCAAGAAAACACTTCCCTTTATTAAGGTCTATCCCCGCGTATTCTGCTACCTTGACAATGACGATTCTGGCAGGAACGCTTTTGAGATGATCAAGGGAGAACTCGTAGACAAAGCCATATCCTGTTCTGATCGCTTCTTGCCTTGCGGTGATGTAAATGATTATTTGATGAGGAAGGAATTTGGATTGGACTTTTAGGTTAAATTCAAAAAAAGAATGCAGGTGGTCACATCAGGACTGCCTGCATTCTTAATTGATACATCCGTCAATATGGATTATCCAAAGACACCTATAAATGTGAATTTAGTCGCTACTCAACGAATGCAACCGAAAAGAGAAATATCCTTTCCCATCCAGATATGTAAGGGAGTCGTCGAGCAGGGCTTGTTTTCTGGCTT
>CAJOKD010000002.1 GCA_905235085.1 uncultured Bacteroidales bacterium
AAGCATCAAGGAGTATCAGAAGAAACTCAATGAATGGCGCAAGGCTCCTGATGGGGCCAAAGGCGACAAACCGAAGGCGAAACAGCTTCGCTTCCAGGAATCACCATGGAGGCCATCACAAAAGTTCTCGGAGAGTCGAAGCGAGGAATTTTCGTCTTCGTGGATGAGCTAAGAGGATGGATATCATCCTTCAATAAGTACCATTCCGGCGGCGGGTATCTCGAGCAATGGCTCAGCCTCTACAGCGGGGTTCCAATTACCGTGAACCGCAAAGGATAAGATGATATTACTTTCGTAGCCGACCCTTATGTCAGCGTGATTGGCGGTATACAGCCGGGCATACTGCCCAAACTGTTCGGAGGAGAGAACATGGATATTCTTCTATCGAATGCTATTCGTCAATAATCCGGCCGAGGGAGAATCGATGCTATGGAAAAGTATCGACCTCCCTTCCGGATGCGAAGAGGAATGGAAACAGTTCTTGACCAAGATGCTGGACGCCGGCGGCTACAACAACGATGATGAAACCCACAAGGTTTATTCTTTCAACGAGGGTGCATGGGAAGTCGTTCGTCAATGGCAAAACGATACGGAAATCGAAAACTCAGAGCACGGGTCATTATCCGATATTGCCATTTTCCGTAAGACTCAGGACTACTGTCTCCGCTTCTGCCTCATCATCCACGCTATGAGAGAAGCCGCAGAAGAGATTCCTCTGTCAACCATTGTCGATGAAGACACCGCATTGAGAGCCACGATCCTTGCCGACTACTTTTACGAAACGTCGAAGTATGCCTACAGATTGATTCAAATGGGAGGGGTCGATCACGGTCGGTTCTTTGATCTGTTGAATGCCTTGAATACAGACTTCACCTCGGATCAGGCCGTTGCCGTCGGAAAACAACTCCAGATCTCTAGGAGCACGGTCTTTCGTTATCTCAGAAATGAATCCGATGGCATATTTCTAAAGAAGACAGGGCCGGGAAAGTATTCCAAGATTTAATCATGAGACTTTGACACTTTGAGACTTTAAGGCTCTCAGCGACTCCTATCAGCTCAGTGTCATAGTCTCATAGTCTCACAAAAACTAGAAACCAGACAAGCCTTATGCAAAAGAACCTCAGATATAGCATAACCCTCAATGGAGCGCAGTTGGATTATCTCTCGGATGAGCAGCAGGAAATCCATCGGATGAAATGCTTCAAGACCTTCCTTCAAATGACCATTCCAGAGGAGAACAAGGTCTATGGAAAGAACTTTTCAGCTGTCCTACAACCAGGGCAATTCGTAGCCTCCAAGGTTGACCTTGCCAGGCTGTGGGGCTGCGACCGGAAGACGGCAACCCGCATAGTTCAAGAATTCAATCAACTGGGCATTCTCCGCTCTGAACCATCCAATCGGACCACTATCCACACGATGATTTGTCTGTCTGCCTGGTTCGAGTATCGAGGAATGATAAGGAGCCGATTCTTTGTCAGCAATCCGGAAGTCAAGCCAATCGTGAAACCGGTCAGGACCGCCAAGCGTGTCCCACCTGAAACAGAGGTCGATCCCCTCAAATCCGGCAGTCCGATTAGGACGGATCCAGCTGGGACACAGTAGATCCTTCCCCGCCTCTGTTCTTTTTCCCTTTGTTTTTAACCGGCAGGAAAGGAGATGCAGGTGGCGGAGATCCTTCGCCGACAGGCCTAGAGACATCCCAGGGAATAGAGGGTCTGGTCTGAATATGTGTAAAGCGGAATACTGAAAGTGATTCGTCCGCTGTTGCGGTCAACCGGAATCTGTCCATAACGTGTCATCTCCAGCGCCTTAGGAGTAGGGTCATAGTCCAATTGTGGCCCGCCTAGTACAGGATTGGTTGGATGATTTCTGTGAATGTGCAGGGAGAGGAATAAGTATCAGTGCAAACAAATAAAGGATGGAGAGAATCGAATCCTTTGGAAGATATCTGTGAGGTCTCATAGCTGTAAGTGTAATTATGTTTATGCGTAATATAGGTAATAGTCTCCAGAAATGCAAATAACCTCAACTATTTGGATAACCGAAGCCGGGCAAAGGACAACATCAGGATTGAAAGATTTTGGAGAACGATAAAATATGAGTACATTTACATCTAATAGGTCTACCTACTGTCAGTTGCTTGACATTGACTGACAACAGGATGGTACCTGTCTAAATAACGGAAGTACTATAATAGTTATGAAAGGAGATTCATTATTCGCATTGATCGCCGGAGCGGCCGCAGGCTTGACTCTGGGTTTGCTGTTTGCGCCTGAAAAGGGCGAAGATACCCGCCGCAAGGTAAAGAGCGCTGCCCAGCACGGCTGGGACGAGTTCTCAGAGGCTGCAAGTGAAGGCTGGGACAACACCAAAGAAACTTTCGACGACTTGAAGGAATCCACAGAGGACGCCACCTCCAGGCTCAGGGCACGCGCCCGTCTTGCCAGAAGGGACCTCAAGGACCTGAAGAGCACCCTCCAGGAGCAGACCGCCGACTTTACCGAGGAAGCCCGCGCCAGGATCGTCGAGAAGCTGGACAAACTCGAGAAGGCTCTCAGAAACGATATCGCCGAGGCTGGAACTCCGGAGGAACAGGTACAGGAAGAGGCTTAGTTATGGGCAGTTTTACAAGACCAGTCCAGGATCTTGGGAAGGAAGCCTCCGACTATATCGACCTTCGCATAGACGACCTCAAGCTCAGGACGGCAAAGGGGCTGTCGATGACCTTGAGCAAGCTGGTCTATGTCCTCCTGGTCCTCTTCGTGGTATCCATAATACTCATCGCCATAGCCATCGGGGGTGTGATGTGGATAGGAGAAGCGATCGGAAGCTATGCCGGCGGAGCCGCGATCGTCGCCGGAGTATTCCTGCTTGTGCTCGGAGTGCTTCTGTTGCTCAGGAAGAGGCTGTTCAGGGACTCTTTCGTCCCGCTGTTCATTAATATGTTCTTTGATGATGATAAATGATCAAAGCTATGAAGTACAGTGAGATAAAGACGATGGAGGAACTGGAGAAGGCTCAGGAAAGCATCCGCAAGCGTATCGGCAGAAAAGGAGAAGCCGTACGGGATTCCCTGTTCGAAGTGAAAGATTCCTTCACTCCCGTAAACCTCGTGGCGACCGGACTCAAGTCAGTCTCGACGGTCGTCCCGTTCGACAGGATGCTGCTCTCGGTGGTGTCCTTCCTTAAGCGGAGTTTGTCAAAATAACCTTTCCGATGAATATGTCCAGAGAAAGAGTTGAGGCCGTCCGGGCAATGATGCGCTCGAAGGGTTGGGATGCGGTGGTCCTCACGGGCAACGATCCCCACAACAGCGAATATTCAGCCCCGAGATGGCTGCAGGCCGGATGGGTGTCCGGCTTTTCCGGCGAAGGCGACCTTGTGGTCACGGACGACCACGCCGGCATCTGGACCGACACCAGGTATTTCATCCAGGCTTCCCGGCAGCTTCCTGGCACCGGAGTCGAACTGCACAAGACCAGGGTTCCCGGCCAGGTGCTCATTCCTGAATGGCTGGCGGCGCATTTCGCTGATTATGACAGCGTCATCGTTGCCGTGGACGGCCTCGGGATGAATGCAGCGACCGTGCTGGACATCAAGAAGGCGATGGGCGATAAGGCCATAATCGTAGATGCTCCGAATATGCTGGACCCGGTCTGGGAAGGCCGGCCTCCGGTGCCGCAAACCCCTGTTATCACCCTTGGCTCGGAGACCGTGGGCTGGTCCAGGACCCAGAAACTCACGTGGATACGGAAGTGGCTGCAGGACAACGGCAGCGATGCCATCCTGATTACCGCCCTTGACGAGATTGCCTGGATGTTGAATGTGCGGGGACAGGATGTGGAGTACAATCCGGTCGTGATGTCCTATCTCCTTGTTACCAGGGACGATTCTTTCTGGTTCGTCCGCAAGGGGCCGGTGGACCCTGGTGACCACGAAACTGAGGACAGTTTCTATGAACTGACTTCGGACGGAGTCAGTATCCAGGATTATTCCGATATAGGTGTGACACTTTCCAGCATCGTGGACGGAGAGTTCATCAGCAGGCTTTTCGTGGACACCTCGACCCTCAATTACAATCTCTACAACATCCTGAAGGAGAATATCCCTTCATCCAACCTCACCTCAGGCAAGTCTCCGGTGGCTCTGAGGAAGGCGGTGAAGAACGATGTGGAGATAGCCGGAATGCGGGAAGCCCATCTTGAAGATGGGCTTGCGATGGAGAGGTTCTTCTTCTGGCTGGAGAAGATGGTTGAGGCAGGAGAGCCTGTGAACGAATATGAAGCGGCTTTGCAGCTGCATTCTTTCCGTTCAGGGATAGAGGGATTCAGGGGGGAGAGTTTCGAGACGATCTCAGCATATGGACCTAACGCCGCCCTGCCGCATTACGTAACTCCGGAAAGCGGTTCCGCCGAACTCGACGCCAGGGGCCTCTACCTTTGCGACTCCGGCGGACAGTACCTTTTCGGCACGACTGACATTACCCGAACCATACCGCTCGGGCCTTGCTCCCAGCTTGAAAGGGAGGATTACACCCTTGTCCTGAAAGGCCATATAGACCTCGCCAAGGCTGTCTTCCCGAGTGGAACGGCAGGCTGCCAGATCGATGCCCTGGCACGTGAACCGCTATGGGCCTCCAAGCGTAATTTCGGACACGGGACCGGCCACGGGGTGGGTTTCTACCTCAATGTCCATGAAGGTCCGCAGGATATCCGCCAGAACTTCAACCGCCAGCCTCTGGTGCCCGGAATGATAACTTCCAATGAGCCTGGAATATACCGCGAGGGCAAGTACGGCATCCGTCACGAGAACCTGGTCCTGTGTGTTGACGCCGGAACGAACGATTTCGGCCAGTGGTGCCGGTTCGAGACCCTCACGCTATGCCATTTGGACACCTCCATCGTAATCAGGGAACTTCTGGATGCTTCCGAGATAGAGTGGCTGAACGCGTACAACGCAAAGGTATTCCAAACCCTGTCGCCTCGACTGCCGTCTGAAATCGCTCAGTGGCTCCGGAAAAAGACGCTGCCGATATAATCTGCCGTTTGGCAAGATGATGACTTGCAAAAAAAACAGTATCTTTGCATTGGATCCAGGATAAGGGAACCCGGTGCGAATCCGGGACTGTGCCCGCAGCTGTATGGTCTGATATAAGTGCAGCATTCAGAAGCCATTGCCGGGCGTGAACCGGTGAGAAGGCGCTGCGCGGAGACCGAGTCAGAAGACCTGGCTGAATCAAGTCAAACCAAGGATATGCCCGGGGGCAGGCATTCCTGGGATTTGTGAATATGTTCCAGGCAACCTGTTTGCTTTCAGTATTGCTGTCCGCTTCCGTTCCGGCAGCTCCGCTTGACCTGTACGAGCCTTCCTGCACGTACGGGATACAGGTTGATACCTTGAAGGCATCGAAGGTTTCCGACCGGCGCCAGGGGCGTGAGAGGCTCGATACAGGATCTCCTGTGATCGAGATAGGTGGCGCAGCGATAGATCGTTCCGGTGCTAAGGACTTGCACGAGGTGCTGCGAACCCTTCCCGGACTGAATGTCAAGGATTACGGAGGGATAGGGGGAATGAAGACGGTTTCTGTTCGTGGACTCGGAGCCAACCACACCTCTGTCTGCGTGGACGGGATGCTGGTGAACGACGCCCAGCACGGAAGCATAGACCTTTCCGGATTCGACCTCGACGACACCGGAAATATCCGGGTGGAAACCGTGTCCGCCGACGGGATATTCAAGCCCGCACGTGCCTTTTCTTCCGGCAGCGTCATATCCCTTGGAACAAAGGCCCCAGACCTTGGAGGGAAAACTGCCGGCTTGTCCGCAAGGATGTTGTACGGATCTTTCGGCACCCTGAAACCTACCCTTCGCTTCGATGGCAAACTTGCTGACGGATGGGTGGTTACAGCCCGTGGGTCTTACCTCAAGAGCAACGGGAACTATCCTTTCGGATATGATGGCCTGTCCGGAGAGAGGATCAACCTCCGTCGGGAAGGAAGCGATGTCTCTGCATTCAAATCCCTGCTGCGCCTTGAGGGCAATACCCAAAAGGGAGGTGTCCTGCGGGCCTCTGCAAGCTATTCCGGTTCAGAGCGCGGGATCCCGGGCCCTGTCATCCTGTATGTCCTGGATCCTACCGAGCGGATATGGAACAACGACCTGAATGCCGCCGTCAGCTATGAATCAGCCTCCGGATCGCCGTGGCATTACCGGATAGGCGGTTCCTACAGAAGGACAAGGGACAGATATACTAATACTGATGCGAAGTATCCTGTCCCTGTCGATGACAGGTATCTGCAGCAGTCCCTGACTGCAACTGGCATCCTCGAACGATCCTTTGCGATCGGAGATGCCGGCAACAGGATGAACGTAGTCTTTTCGCAGGACCTTTCCCGTGAATCACTTGCTGCCAATACGGTCGTTTGTCCGGACCCGGTGCGTTTCGGTTCATATTCTTCTTTGGCTGTGCAGTACTGCGGGGAACGCCTGAGGGCTACGGCTAGCATCACCGGAAGTTATATCCACGAATCGGCCTCCCGGAATGATCCTGGTCTGGAAACAGCTCCGGACCGGAGCCGGCTTGGTCCTTCGCTCAGCTTTTCCTACGAAGTTACCCGAGGAATACATATCCGTGCTTTCGTAAAGGATGGTTTCCGCGTCCCTACTTTCAACGACTTGTATTACGACAGGGTGGGAAGCATATCCCTGGTTCCGGAGAAGGCTTTCCAGTCCGGTTTGGGCGCAGCCTGGCAGGGAAAGGCAGGAAGGGCTTTGGTGGATGTGACGGCGGATGCATATTTCAACAGGGTGAAAGACAAGATTGTGGCTATTCCGACGATGTTCGTCTGGAGGATGCGGAATCTCGGCCGGGTCGATATGGCGGGGGTGGAGGTTTCCGCGGGGATGAGCCTGCCTCTCGGCGGGGAATATTCATTGCGTACCGATGCGTCCTTCTCGTTCCTCCGGGCCGTAGACGTGACGGATCCTTCTGCCAAGAACTACAGGCACCAGATCCAGTACACTCCGAAGTCAAGCGGCTCCTTTAGCGCATCCATATTCAAGGACGGATTCTCCTTGAATTATACCTTGATTGCGGTCGGCCGGAGATATTTCCTGCCGCAGAACCTCGAAGTGAATGCCCTGGAAGGGTATTTCGACCACAATCTTGCCATAAGGAAGTCCGTCCCGTTCCGATTATGCAAGCTGACCCTTGCAGCCGAGGCGCTCAACCTTGCGGGGGTCAACTACGAGATAGTGCACAGTTACCCGATGCCCGGACGCCAGTTCCGGATATCGGCTACTGTTACGATATAAATGAAGGCTGTTGTTATGACGGTCAGGCCGGGGATGACAGAAAGGAAGTATTTAAAACTGATTATATTATGAAAATGATGAAAAGGTTTATTGGAATTGCATTGATTGCAGCCGCCGGTATCGTTGCAGCATCTTGCAACGGCCATCACGATGAAGAAGAGACCCTGAATACCGGAGCCTATGTACTCAACAACGGAGCCTGGGGAGAGAACAACGCCTCGATAAGCCGGTACGATCCGGCCACCAAGGTCGTGTCTCCAAGGGCGTTCCAGACGGCTAACGGAGCTGGTCTCGGAGACCTCGGACAGGATATGATCACGTTCGGGGAGAAGCTTTTCATAGCCGTCAACGGCTCAAAGGTCGTCTTCGTAACGGACCGCGACCTGAAAATCCTTGGTACCATAACAGCTTCCGTCGCTGGAAACCAGCTTTCCCCTCGCTACCTTTGCAACGGCGGCGGAAAAGTCTATGTAACTTACTATGAGGGATATCTCGGCGAGATCGATCCGACGTCATCTACCGTCAGGGTCACTCCAGTAGGGCCTAATCCGGAAGGATTGGTATATTATGGCGGGAAGATATATGTAGCCAATTCAGGAGGTTACCTTTATCCGGAATACAACAACACCGTGTCAGTTGTGGATGCCGCTACATTCAAGGAGACTTCGACCATCACCGTCAATGTCAATCCTTCGGGAATGGCTCTTGTCGAAAAGACGATATTCGTTTACAGCTTCGGTAATTACGCAGATGTCCAGCCGAAGGTCCAGAAGATCGACCCGGCTACTTCGAAGGTGACCGACCTCGGCTACACCTCTCCTTCAGGC
This sequence comes from uncultured Bacteroidales bacterium, assembly GCA_905235085.1. Lineage (GTDB taxonomy): Bacteria > Bacteroidota > Bacteroidia > Bacteroidales > UBA932 > Cryptobacteroides. Next base: position 8,141 of record CAJOKD010000002.1, read on the forward strand.
ATCGCAGCCTGTGACAGCTACCTGTATGTCCTGTGCGGAGGATATGACGAGAACTGGAATCCGCTCCCAGGTACCGTCTACAAGTATGATGTGGACGCAGGGAAGGATCTCGGGAACTTCGTAACTGACGGAACTACAATGCCGAATGCATATTCCATCTCTTACAGCACCGGCCATCTGTGGGTAGGTTGCTCCGATTACAAGACAAACGGAGATGTCTACCTGTTCGACGTATATACGGGCAAACAGGTAGACAAATTCGACAGCCAGGGTCTGAACCCTATCAAGGTTATAGAGTAGGCTTATTTGTTCAATGAATCAGCGGACGTGATGAACTTGGCCAAGTCTTCTTCGGAGAGGTGATAATTCTGCATATCCCCGGAGAAGTACTGGTCATAGGAACTCATATCCACGAAACCGTGACCGGAGAGGTTGAAGAGGATAGTCTTCGCCTCGCCGGTTTCCTTGCATTTGAGGGCCTCCTTGATGGTCGCGGCGATTGCGTGGCAGGATTCCGGAGCAGGGATTATTCCTTCCGTGCGTGCGAACAGGACACCAGCCTTGAATGAGTCAAGTTGCTCGATATCAACTGCTTCCATCAGACCGTCCTTCATCAGTTGTGACAGGATCACTCCAGCTCCGTGATACCGCAGGCCTCCTGCGTGGATGGATGCCGGCTTGAACGTGTGGCCGAGGGTGTACATCGGCAGGAGCGGGGTCATTCCAGCTTCGTCACCGAAATCGTATTCGAACTTTCCGCGAGTGAGCTTAGGGCAAGAATAAGGCTCCGCTGCGATGAAACGGGTCTTTTTACCGTCCTTGATGTTGTGGCGCATAAACGGGAACGCGATACCGCTGAAGTTGGATCCACCTCCGAAGCAGGCGATGACTATGTCCGGATATTCCCCGGCCAGCTCCATCTGTTTCTCGGCTTCCAGGCCGATGATGCTCTGGTGCAGGCAGACGTGGTTGAGGACGGAGCCCAGGGTGTACTTGCAGTTAGGGGTGCTCACTGCCAGTTCGATAGCTTCGGAAATCGCACATCCGAGCGATCCCTGATCCATAGGGTTGGCGGTGATGATGTCTTTTCCGGCGCGGGTCGACATAGAAGGGGAAGGTGTGATCGTAGCTCCGAAAGTCTGCATAATGGACTTCCTGTACGGCTTCTGGTTGTAGCTCACCTTTACCATATAGACGGCACACTCGATTCCGAACTTCTTTGCGGCGTAGGAAAGGGCTCCACCCCACTGGCCGGCTCCGGTCTCCGTGGTGATGTTGGTGATTCCCTGGGCCTTGGCATAATAAGCCTGTGCAAGGGCGGAATTCAGCTTGTGTGAACCAGCCGGGGACACACTCTCGTTCTTGAAATAGATGTGGGCAGGAGTTCCGAGGGCCTCTTCCAGCTCATATGCCCTGACCAACGGAGTGCAGCGGTAGTATGAATACTGTTCGCGGACCGGTTCCGGGATCGGGATCCATTCGTCGGTCTGGTTCAGTTCCTGGTTGGCACATTCTTCACAGAAGATTGGATACAGGTCTTCCGCCTTCAGCGCTTCGTGGGTGGCCGGGTTGAGGAGCGGCATAGGTTTGTTGGGCATCACAGCTTGCATATTGAACCAAGCCGTAGGGATTTCGCTCTCGGGGAGCAAGTACTTTTTCTGTCTCATACCAGTTCGTTTTTAATTGTTATTGAAAAATTGATGATTCTGTGCATAAAAAAAGATGGCGCGCTGTAAGTCAGCGTGCCACCTTAAAACCCCTTGAATGGTAACTACGACGAGCGACTTACAGCTATTGACTGCAAGTGCGCCACCAGAAGTTATTGTTCGTATTCCTTACCATTCTTTTGCAAATATGAATAATAAAAATTACAAATGCAAGAAAATTATGCTAAACAATTTGCCTGGACAAAAGCGTTGATGGCCGTGGCAACGAAAAGGAACATAATCAGGGTCGAAACCACGATTCCGATGACCTTGAGCCTCTTGAACCATACCTGGCTGTTCCAACCGATGGTCTGGAACATACTCCAGAAACCGTGGCAGAGGTGCAGCCAGATGGCGGCGAACCATACAAGGTATATAAGGAGCAACCACCATTTTCCGAAGGTCGCTTCCAGAAGGAAATATGGATTGTTCTCGAAATTGCCGACTCCGAACATCTCCGGCAGCTGCATCTTCGCCCAGAAATGGGTCAGATGGAATGCAATCAGGCCGAGGATTACGATACCGAGGACGAACATATTCTTCGAAGACCAGGAATCAGCAGCCGCAACGCTCTGTGCCTCATAGCGTTTCAGACCTCCGCGAGCCTTGACATTCTTATAGGAAATCCAGCATCCATATATAATATGGACGATGAATCCCAACGCCAGGATAGGCACCATAATGTCGATGAAAGGAGTGGACATAAAGTCGCAACCCAGCTTGAATAGGCCGTCTCCAGCAGAGAATAGCTTCTCATCTGCGGCAACTACTCCCCACTTTCCGGTGAAGGTGTCGATTACGGAGAAGAAATTGATCGTGCCGTGAAGCAAAAGGAAAAGAATGAGGAAGGCACCGCTGACAGCTTGGATGAACTTCCTTCCGATCGAATAATGGAACGCGTTAGGCATTATCGTCAATATTAAAAAATAGTCCAACCACAAAGATAGACATTTTCGATTATCCGCGCAAGTTCCCGGGCGATTATCCTGATGGATAGGGCTGGGAAGGAAGGGCAATTGATTTGATTCTCCGGGCAACCTCATCCGGATGGTCAATCAGGAGCTGGCCGTGATTCATTTTGGGGAAGACCTCGATATGGGCGCCAGGGCACAGGGTCAGAAGGTACTTTGCCTGCGGTTTGGCCACGAAGGCCTCCTTGGAACCGTACCAGAAATGGATATCATCGCCGTGGATGGATTCTAGTTTATTGGGATACACATCCTTGTAGCCGTCGCGGACGGCCTTCCCTCCGCCGGAGGGCCAGGCTTTCCTGCATTCATCCAGCACACGCGAAAGGATCTTTCCTCCCAGAGACAAGCCATATGCACAGTCCAAATGCCCATCCAGGTTCTCCCGGACATACCGGACAATCTGACCCGCCTGGTCATCCACGGAAGTGAATTCAGACTTTTCTCTGATCAGGAATCCGTCAATTCCGGCCGCGACGATGAAATAGTCGCCCTCAAGGAGGTCGATGAGAGGCAGGAATATCTCATAGGATACCCCAGTCCCGGAATCATCAGCAAGGCCGGATTGTTTTTGTCGCCGTATGTCTTGAACGTCATATCTTATACAGGCCAGATATCATACAGAAATACCACTTTTTTCAATAGGATTTATCAGCTTTATAGGAGTTCAGACACCACCAAGCCCTGTCCATAAAATATAAAAACCATCACAAGGGGTTGTGACGGGTATATGGTGAGTTGTTTCGGTGGTAAGGGGGCTTCGTACTTGCCCGCCTCACTATATGTGTAATTTTGTAGCGGGAGTGGGGCATGATCCCACGACCTCCGGATTATGAATCCGACGCTCTAACCAGCTGAGCTACCCCGCCATCGGTATTAAAAAAACACGGAACGCTTGATGGCAAACGCCCGTGCCTTAAGTTGAGATAGAAGGACTCGAACCCTCACTGACAGAGCCAGAATCTGTAGTGCTACCATTACACCATATCTCAGTGTCACCGTTACTCGATTTCGTAACGGGACTGCAAAAGTAGAGATTAATCTTGAAATATCAAAATCTTTTTCATTTTACCTGAGTGGTCTCGTCGAAGGTGAATGCTTCCCACGGAAGTTCGGCATCCTTGCCTTCGTCGAGGACGGCTGCAGTGTGGCAGAGCATCGGGAACTTGCGGAGGTCGACGAGTCCGCGCTGGGCCTTCTTCACCATTGCTGCATATACGCGGCGTGAGACGACAAGGCTCTCGAGAGTCACTCCGGAAAGGATATCCAAAGCTTCCTGATAGGTCTTGCCTTCGCCGAGAAGGATACCAATCTTGCGTGTCCTTCCGCCGTAGACGGTGACGTAAAGGTCTCCTATGCCGATGTTCTCACAGTCCCTGGAGGCGCCTTGTATTTCCAGAAGGTAACGCATCTCCTTGACGCCCTGGTAGAAAGCGGCTGCCTGGGAATTGTAATGGAGTCCGGCATTCGCGCCGTGGTGGCGGTTCACCAGGCCGATGGACATCGCTATTGCCAAGGCATATCCATTCTTGAGAGCGACCGCGCTTTCGAGACCCTCGACATCGTTGGTAAGGGAAATATGGTAATATGAGGTCTGCATCGCCTCTTTCATCATCCTAATGGTGGCGGTGTCCTTGCCGCAGAATGCGACTTCGCTCTGGTCGTGGAATACGAGCTCATAGCTCGTGCACGGGCCTCCGATAGCGCATATTTCTCGATCGATGCCCTTCTTGGCAAGTTCCCGCTTCCAGTATTCAGGGTAGGAGATCAGGGTGCCGTCTTCAAGATTGATGAGACCTTTGGTCACGCTGAGGACAGGTACCGCCGGATCCAGTTCGGAAAGTATGTTTTCCAGGAACCAGTCCACACCGAAGGAAGACACTCCGCCGATGATGAAGTCAGCTCCCTCGGCAGCTTCCTTCCACTGCTCGTAATAGTAATATTTCACACCCTTCGGGAAGGGGTAATCGAATTTCGGGTGCTGGTTTTTCTCCTTGCAGGCATCGATGATTTCCTTGTCGAGATGCGTGCCGACCAGGCGGACCTCGTTACCGTTCTCGAATGCCGGGAAGGCTAGTGCGGATCCCATCATTCCGGATCCGATGATAGTAATGGTTTTCTTTGCCATATATTGATTTGTTACTTTGATCTATAGGGTCCGAATACATCCTTTACCAGATAGGACTGGTCATCATCCTCCAGGATGAGGACCCAGTACCGTTTCCCTCGAGGGGCCACCCGGATGACGACGTGTCCCTGGGTTGAAAGGAACCTGTCTGGGCCACCATCCTGTTCACGAGTTCCTCGTACAGTCCCCTTATCAGGAATGTCTTTCCGTCCGGAGTGGTCGACGACATAAACGGGGCGACCAGGCCGGAAGTAGCCGTTCCTCCAAGGACACCGTTGCGTTCAGCAAGGATGGTCTTTGCACCGTGGCGTGCGGCGCTGATGGCCGATGCGGTTCCTGCAGGACCGCCGCCGATGACCAGCACGTCGCAGTCATAGCTTCGGGTTACGTTGAACTTGACCTGGGAACCGTTACAGGCAGAAAACAGGACAAGGGCAGCCGTAAAAAGGATCCATTTTCGCATACTGTCTCCAGTGTTTATAATGTATACATATATTTTTTTTGGCTATAATATAGCCCCCATTTCACTTAGCCTCAAGACAAGCGCAGAGGTGTCGATGTCCTGAACCGCCTTGCCTTCCTTGAGACTCTGGGCGGCAGCGGTTCCGGCGGCCTGCCCCAGACCCATACAGCTGGCCTGGACGCGCAGCGAGGCAAGGGCTTTCCGGTCAGCGGAAATGCAGCGTCCTGCCACAAGAAGGTTAGGGAAGTCCTTGGTTATCAGTGCTCTGTAAGGGACGTAAGCGGCCTGTTGCAGCCTGATGAGAACTTGTCCTGTGCCCTTACCGGAATGGACGTCGATAGGATGGGCACCGCGCGAGATACTGTCAGGATACTTCATTCCGGACACATATTCCTCGGCAGTCACGGTGTGTACTCCAAGTATCCTGCGGCTTTCGCGTATTCCGGCCTGAGGAGCCGTGGAAGCTACGTAGCAGTCCTTGAACTCCGGAGCTATCTTGCGCAAAGCCTCCGTGAAGGTGAATATATTTTCGCGCAGCCGGCACTCGGCTGCAGTGAAATCCCGGTTGTCAGTAGAGTCAGCTGCGGCACGGGTTATGTTCACAGCCACGCTGCCCTTATGCATCACGTTGTTGAACCAAGGGCCTCCGAAATCCGGCAGCACGGTTCCTTCCTCCTTGAGTTTCAGGAGTTTCTCGCGGATTGGCTTGCATTCGCTGGCTCCATTCCTGCCGCTGTGGTGCATATAACGCTGGAGAAGTTCACTGTCTGTATCTACTCCGGAAAGTACGAAACAGAACGAAGAAGGCTGGACTTCTCCGTCTTCGTGAGGCTGCAAAGGTACGCCCGCGAGGTTGCAGAGATCCGCATCGCCGGTCGCGTCTATGAATCGCTTTGCTCCGAGAGATTCGAGTCCGTTCTTGTTCTCTATGATCACATTTTCAAGTTTGCTGCCCTCCAGCTCGCATCCGACCAGGGACGAATGCATATAAAGGTCCACTCCGGCTTCCAGCACCATCCTCTGCGCGCAAAGCTTGTAGAGTTCTATGTCGAAGTCCACGTTGCCCTTGGGCCATTCCACGAAGGCTCCGCCCATTTCCTCCAGCCGTCCTATGAACTCCCAGGGGATACCGCCGATAACCCTTTCTCCGGCGAAGGCGAACTCGCTGATAGGAGCCACATATCCCATCGTAGCCATACCTCCCAGGAAGCCGTAACGTTCCACCAAGGCCGTCCTGGCTCCGCCTCTCGCGGCGGCGATGGCGGCGATGAATCCTGCAGGACCTCCGCCGCAGACCACGACATCATAATTCCCTGCGGGCTGTATGGCAGGAAGATCGGAGGCGCTCCCGGCCTTGCTGCAGGATGTGAATACCTTGTCTGAAGCCAGTGCAAGGGCGATAACCCCGGCAGAGCTTCCTTTCAAAAACAACCGTCTGTCCATATTGATTGCTAAGTTACAACTATTATTCGACTGCATTAACACCAATTTTGCGCAAATGTTGCGCGTTTTTATTATATTTGTAATATGAAAGAAACCACACTGAATAACATCGCGGAGAAATGCGGCTGTTCGGTCACTACGGTATCCCGGGTGATCAACGGCAATTCCGAAAGATACCGCATCAGCGCCGAGACGGCGGAAGCCGTCATGGCCGAAGTGACCCGCACTGGATATATTCCTTCCTTCACCGCGCAGAGCCTTCAGAGCAAGCGTTCCTGGATGATAGGCCTGCTGCTGCCATCCATCGCGAATCCTTATTTCGCGGATATGGCCAGCCATATCGTATCCGAATTGTACAAATCCGGTTATACAGCTATGCTGGTGGACACTATGGAGGATGCGGCCAGGCTGGACAGGAGCGCCAGGGCCTTGCTCCTCCGCCATGTGGAAGGAATGATCGCCGTTCCTTGCGGACAGGATTCATCCGTCCTGGAGATGGTGGGGAAGAAGGTGCCGCTGGTGCTGGTGGACAGATTCTATGAGAACTCCAGCCTCTCGTATGTGACTACCAACAACTTCAAGGGAGGCTACGATGCTACTCGTCTGCTCATAGGTGCCGGACACCGCCGGATAGCCTGCATCCAGGGGGAGCTGGACTCTATGCCGAACCGGGAGCGTGTCAGGGGCTTCCTGAAAGCGATGGAAGAGGAGGGTTTCACCGGATATGCCAGCCTTGCGGGGGATGAGTTCTCCGTCCAGAACGGGTACCTTTCTACCAAGATGCTCCTGTTCAGGAAGGAGCCCCCTACGGCAGTGTTCGCGCTCAGCAACAACATTATGCTGGGGGCCTTGAAAGCGATACGCGAATCAGGGCTGTCGGTCCCGGATGACATATCCTTGGTATCCTTCGACGACAACCTTTATATGGATTACTTGACTCCTTCCATCACCAGGATCAGCCAGCCGGTTGAGAATATGGCGAAGCTGTCGGTGAAGATCCTTCTCGACCATCTTGACCATAACGGGAACGTGTCGGCCGGCTCCCAGATCCGCCTGCTTCCTTCCATAATCCAGGGTGCATCGGTGGCAAAAATCTGATTTTTAGCGCAAAAGTTGCGCTAAATCCCGGGAACTATATCGAAAAAAAGGGACATCGGCAAATCCGTAATCTTCAAGATTTTCCTAATTTTCGAAAAAGATATGACCAATTATCTCTCAAAAACCCAAATGATATGAAATCATTCGATCTCAAAAAACAGATCGCCAGAATGGGAAGAAACCGATTGGTTCCCATTTTGGCTGCACTGCTGTGGACAGGATCCCTTGCATTCGCGCAGAACGTCGTGAGGGGTACTGTCACGGATGAAAATGGGGAACCACTCCCAGGTGTTTCCGTAGTCGTAAAGGAAGGCGGAAAGGCTGTGACGGGTGTCATGACGGACATGTCCGGCCAGTATTCGCTCTCTGTTCCGGCAGGGGATGAGCTGGAGTTCAGCTTCGTCGGCTTCCAGACTCAGACCTTCCCAGCCGACCAGGTTCCCGGCAGCCTTTCCCTCGCTACCGACATCCTTCAGGAATCGGTGGTGATCGGTTATGGTACCGTGAAGAAAAAGGACGTCCTGGGATCCATCTCGACCGTCCGTGAGCAGGATCTTGTGAACCGCAAGACCGGCAATGTGGTCGAGTCCATGCGAGGTATGACTTCAGGTGTCAAGATCACCAGCAGCGGTCAGCCTGGTTCCGGGTCTGCAATCCAGATCCGTGGTATCGGTTCCTTTACGGGCAACTCTCCTCTGTTCATAGTTGACGGTTCCTACGGTGGAAGCGAACTCGGACTGAATGTGGACGATATCGAGTCCATCCAGGTCCTGAAGGACGCATCTTCCGCCGCCATCTATGGTTCCAGGGCTGCGAGCGGTGTCGTCATCATCACTACGAAGAAAGGAAAGGCAGGCCCTCTCAAGGTTACCGCTGACGCTTCAGCCCAGCTCTACTGGCTGCCTCGTTACGACCTGATGGATGCCGAGACCTACAAGCTGTATGACGACCGTGCATACCAGGAGGCAATGCTCCAGGGTGTTCCTGGAGTCACCAAGACCCAGAACCACTTCGACGGAGATACCGACTGGCAGGATGAAATGCTCAGGACCGGCTTGCTCCAGAATTACAATGTCTCCCTCTCCGGCGGCAACAATGACATCCGTTACTACGTGTCCGCCAACCACAAGAGGGATGCCGGTGCCTTGAGATATACCGGTTACGAACATACGGGATTCCGTATCAATACCTCTGGAAAGAAGGGCATCTTCGAATTCGGAGAGAACTTCTTTTTCAACAAGTCCAACACCCAGAAGCTCAACACGGCTACCGGATGGATCTGGTCCAACTTCATCGCTATGCCTCCTACCATTCCGGTATACGATGAGAGCCATCCTGGCGGATACGGCTACGGTGACCCTGACAGGGCCAACACCTACGCTCTCAACCCGGTCGGATACGAAGAGCTGTATCATGCGGAGAACGGACAGCAATACCTCTACGGAGACGTATATGGCTTGCTGCACCTTTACAAGGACATCTTCTCCACCAAGCTGAACGTATCCTACAAGAACTACTTCGGAGAGACTTCTTCGCTCCGTAAGAAGGGTAATTGGACGATGGGCCAGGGCGACGATGCCGCATCCATCGGATATTCGACGGCAAAGCACGACAGGATCATCATCGAGAATACCTATAATTTCGATTATACGGTAGGACAGAACGTGATCAACGCAGTGGCCGGTTTCTCGTACGATACCTTCCACGAGGAGTACCGCGGTGAGAGCAAGCTGAATCCTCTCACGATCGGCGACCGCTACATCACTTCGATCAGTTCAGCTACCGGCACCCAGACGGCTACCGGAAGCTATATCGAATATGCCCTCATCTCCTACTTCGGACGTCTTAACTATTCATTCGCCGACCGCTACCTGATCCAGCTGACAGCCCGCCGGGACGGTACTTCCCGTCTCCCAGCCGGCAATCGCTGGGCCAACTTCGCATCTGCTTCCATCGGATGGCGTATCAGCAAGGAACCGTTCTTCAACGTTTCCTGGATCGACGACCTCAAGCTCAGGGCCAACTATGGTACCCTCGGTAATTCGAACATCGGAGCCTGGGACTATGTTTCGACCCTCAACACCGCTCCGCGCGCAATTATGGAAGGCGACGAAAAGGCTGTCGGTATCACTCTCTCCAACCTGACCAACAACGACCTGGTCTGGGAGAAGAAGACTACGGCCAACGTCGGTGTCGACCTGACCGCACTCAACCGCAGGTTCACGGCTTCAGCCGAATGGTTCCTCTCCAAGAGTACGGACCTTCTGCTCGGTGCTCCTATCCTCTGGACAACCGGTAACGAAGGCGGCGCTCCTACCGTCAATGCTGGTTCCCTGCAGAATACGGGTATCGAACTGGAACTCGGCTGGAACGACCAGATAGGTGACTTCAGCTATTCCATCAACGGTAACGTATCCACGCTGAAGAACAAGATCCTCAAGCTTGGTTATGATTCCACCGTTTCCTATACCTCTACTTCCATTTCCGAGGTAGGACAGCCTCTGGGTATGTGGTATCTCTACAAGACCCTGGGCATATTCCAGACTCAGGAGGAAGTTGATTCCTATGTCAACGCCGAGGGCAAGATCATCCAGCCTACGGCTTTGCCGGGAGATATCAAGTACGACGACTACGACGGCAACGGACAGATCGCTTCCGCTGACCGCCAGGTAGTCGGAAGCCCTTGGCCAAAGCTCTATGCCGGACTCAACTTCAGCATGGCTTGGAAGGGCTTCGATATGAGCATCCAGGGATACGGCCGCTTCGGCCACCTGGTATTCAACGGTGCCAAGTCTACGGCCGGCGACTTCGTCAACAACAACAATAACTTCAACGGTTATAAGCCTTGGACCCAGGAAGATCCAACCACGAACACGCCTCGTATCATCTACGGCGATTCCCGCAACTCCCGCGGTGACCAGGATCGCTGGCTCGAGGACGGTTCCTTCTGGCGCTTCAGCGACATCGCTTTCGGATATTCACTCCCTGTGAACATCATCAAGAAGATCGGAATGGATAAGATCCGTTTCTCTGTCATCGGGAAGAACCTGCTGACTTTCACCAAGTACACGGGTCTTGATCCTGAGTTCGCTGACAGCGGCATCTACTCCATCGGATATGACGGGTGTTCGTTCCCGAACCCTCGTTCCGTCCAGTTCGCCGTTTCATTCACCTTCTAATACCGGACTAAGATGAAAAGATATATATCAGTTTTCGCTTGCGTCCTTGCCGCATTGACAGTCTTTTCCTCTTGTGGGGATAAGTATATCGACATCGAGAACGGCAACAGCCTCAACACCAGTATGTACTGGAAGACCGAGGAGGACATGAACACCAATCTGATCGCAGTCTACAATATGTTCTACCGTCAGGGAACGTGGACTCGAAACATCTACACCCAGCTCAACGGAATGGCCGACGACGGTGTCAGCTATGCTGGCTGGACGGAGCTCAACGAGTGGACCAAGTTCAAGTATACCAACTATAACTTCGCAGAAGGTCAGGCAAAGATCTGGAGGGAGCATTGGACGGCCGTCAACAGGGCCAACCAGGTTCTCGACCACATCGATGACCCCAACATAGTGTTCGCTGACGAGCAGGACCGCCTGGACATCAAGGGTCAGGCTCTCTGGCTCAGGGCTTTCTACTATTACTATATGGTAGCGCTCTGGGATAACATCCCGCTGCTGCTGCATACCTCTTCCGCAGGTGACCAGCCGGCGAATTCCACCCCGGATGCCATATTCGAGGAAATGGAGAGCAACCTGGTCGAGGCTATCGGCTACCTGCCGCTGACCCGTACCAAGGAAAGGGCACGCCCTACCAAGGGTTCAGCTTACGGTCTCCTTGCCCGCTACTATGCACAGCACCACAAGTGGTCTGATGCTGCCAAGTGCCTGGAATGGATCGTCGAAGGTGAAGGAAAGGGGATATATTCCCTGGAACCTGACTGGAAGGACAACTTCAACAACAAGAAGGAGAACAACGTAGAGTCCCTGTACGAGATCCAGTTCTCGCTCGTGAACTACGTCGGATTCGACCAGACCGACAACTACCGCGATGCCAACGCTCAGCTCGGAACCCAGATCGAGGTCAACCAGTCTCCTAAGGGCACCGGCTGGAACAACGTGGAAGGCAACAGGTGGATAGTCGAATACTTCAAGCGTGAGAAGACGACCGACGGCAAGAACGACCCTCGTCTGTACTACACCTGCTGGTATGACCAGGCTACTTCCGACTTCCCTGAGCACGGCGACCAGCTGATCTACGGAAAGACCTGGTCCGATGGTTATTCCGACAGCGGCAACCGAGTGTTTATCAAGAAGTACTCTACCGACGTGATGCCTCTATATTACTGGAACGACAACAACTTCCGTTCAATCCGACTCGCGGATATGCTCCTGCTGTATGCCGAAGTCCTGAACGAAGTCAACAAGGGCCCGAACGCCAAGGCTGTGGAATATGTCAACAGGGTACGTACCCGTGTCGGCCTTCCTACCCTTGCTGAAAGCACCTACTATGACGGAGCCAAGATCTCGTCCGACTATGCTGCATTCAAGGAGCACATCAAGATCGAGAGGGCTCTCGAGACAGCATTCGAATGTGTCCGCTGGATCGACCTCAAGCGCTGGGGCTTCGATGATTCCGTAGTGAAGGATCTCCAGAAACGAGACGTGGACTTCAACAATTTCGTTCTCGGCAAGCACGAGAGGCTCCCTCTCCCGCAGCGTGAGTGCGACAACAATCCAAACCTTGAGCAGAACCCTAATTATTGATGATTATGAAGAAAATCATTTATATATTGATCGGCGCTGTCCTGGTCTCCCTGCAGCTTTCCTGCACCAAGAATGAGGCGACCTGGATCGAGGATCCTACCTACAAGATCCAAAGCGACGAATGCTTGTTTGCGGTATATCCTGTCGCTGCTGCCGTTCCGGCTGAAGGCGGCGAGATAGAGTTCACCATCACAGGCGATGAGAACTGGACGGTGGAAATCGGTGAAGTGAATACCGCAAAGATAGACTGGTGCGTGCTTGAACAGACTTCCGGCAGCGGACCTGGCACCTTCAAGGCACGTGTAAGCCAGTCCAACTCCTTCGTCAAGAACCGTTCGATGGTACTTCTTGTCTCCAATGGACAGAAGACCCTCAAGACGAAGATAGTCCAGGGCCTGCTTACCCTGGCGGACGACGAGGTCCTTATCAACGGCCTTATCTGGGCTAACCGCAACGTCGGCAAGCCTGGCACCTTCACGGATGAGATCGACGACATCGGCTACTGCTACCAGTTCAACCGCAAGGAAGGCTGGGTAGGCGGGAAGGCCAATCCTGATTTCGTCGCTGCGGTGAACAGCTATGTTCCTTCAGAGGGCGATGAGTGGGTCACGAACGCGTGGACCAACAATCCTTGCCCGGAAGGCTGGCGCGTTCCTACAGGCCAGGAGGTCTGCGACCTTCTCGGTGACTCCGAGGCCAACCTGAAGGCAGTCTCAGTCGACCCTTCCGCAGCCAACGGATTCAAGCGCCGCGGCTACGTCGTCGGTGTGGACAAGTCCATCGCCGCCGGCCTCACCAAGGAGAACATCACGGCCAGCGGAGCCCTGTTCTTCCCTCAGTCGGGATGGCTCAACGAATATGGCAACTGGGACCGTGACTGGCTCGTCGTCATAAGGACTGCGACTTCACTGAACAAGACTATGGGTGGTATGTTCCTCTCCAGCTGGGGCTATACGGATGCCTGGGGCTGGGGAGACGGACAGAAGGTACGTGCTGCACCTGTCCGTTGTGTGAAGATCCTCGAAATCGAAGACTAGATGCGCAGGATCCTGTTTCCGATCTTGATGTTCCTTTCCGTCCTGGCGGTTTCCTGCCGGGATGGAAAGGATGCATCCGGATCCTTGGTCGTTCCGCAGGTGCGGTACGAACTGAGCGGAGGAGCCGGCCATTACGATTATGCACCCAGTTTCATCATCGATGAATACGGCATCATCTACGGGTTCCTTTGCGAGAACAAGAATCCTTTCGAGATCATCGATTACGTCTATCTTTACAAAGGGCTTCCGACCGGGGACGGCTACGTATGGCAGCCCGGGACTCAGATCATAGCCCCTTCCGAAACGGGATGGGACCATATACATATCTGCGATCCTGACGTAAGGGCCTTGAAGACAAGGTACAAGGGCAAGACATACAACTACATAATGACCTACCTTGGAGTGGACCAGTGGTTCAATCACAACCAGATAGGCCTGGCCGTCTCGGAAGCCATAGAAGGCCCCTACATCAAGTATGAGGGCAACCCTATCATCCCGTACGAAGGTCTTGACACTTGGGGGACCGGCCAGAGCACCAGCCTGGTGAAGAACGATTCCACCATCGTGGTCTATTACCACAACACAGGATCCGAGACAGGGTATTCCCGCAGGGAAGTTATCCTGAACGACCTGGATAATATACGCCTGGGAGAACAGGAGGACATCCCGCACCTGACGGCCAATTCATATCCTGCACTTGGCAGGGACCATCTCTATATGGTATCGGAGATGCGCTCCGATGGATATGAGAAGGCGGTTCCGACCTGGGTCGGAGACCTCTGCAGGGTAGCCAGGATACCGTTGGACGGGGATATGTTCGCAGAAGAGGATCCTTGGGAGGTGCTGGGGTACGTCACTCCGGAGATTTCCGGTTTCCCTCGCAACCACAACCCCGGGTTCCTCACGGATGAGAAAGGTTATCTTCCTGATGAAGATAAGCTTACGGTATTTTTCACCACCGGAGTGCTGGGAGACGACTGGCTTTGGTCGTATGACCTGTATTCCGCGGTATTCGATCTGACAAGTAGAAAGTAATCGGAAATGAAAAAGCTTTTGTTCGCCGCGGCGGTAGTGGCCTCTGTCCTGACCGCTTGCGGGCGTAAGGAGGCTGCAGGGAACGCCGATACACCCCTGACAGTGATAATGGAAACAGACCTGGGCAATGACGTGGACGACGCCCTTGCTTTGGATCTCCTGTACAAATACCAGGACGCCGGAAAGATTCGCATCCTGGCTGTAAACCTCAACAAGAACGGCCAGGCTCCTGCTGAATATGCCGATATCCTGAACACTTGGTACGGCTACCCGGACATTCCGATCGGAATCATCCGGGACGGGGCTGACTGCGAGACCGATGCCGTCAATTATGCAAAGGCGGTCGTGGACCTCAAGGACAGCCTGGGGAATCCGTTGTTCGCCCGTTCCCATCCGGATTATGACAACTATCCGGAGGCGGTGACCCTGTATCGCAAATTGCTTGCAGGAGAGCCCGACAGCTCCGTGGTCATTGCATCAGTCGGTTTTTCCACCAACCTGATCCGTCTCCTGGAAACACCTGCGGACGAGTTCTCGCCGCTTACGGGCAAGGAGCTTGTCGGGAAGAAAGTCAAGCTTCTGGTTACCATGGCCGGCTGTTTCAACGACCCTTCGCTTCACGAATACAATGTGGTAAAGGATATCCCGGCAGCCAAAGTCATATTCGGGGAATGGCCTACGCCGGTGGTGACCTCTCCTTTCGAGGTCGGTATCCAGATCCAGTATCCGGCCACCAGCATCGAAAACGATTTCGGCTGGGCACCGGCTCATCCTGTCGTGGAGGCTTATAAAGCGTACCTTCCTATGCCATACGACCGGCCCACCTGGGATCCGACGGCAGTGCTGTATGCAGTAGAGGGCGGAGACTGGTTCACGGTTTCCGAACCGGGACGCATCGTGGTCACCGACGAAGGTTCCACCTTGTTCGAGGCTGACGAGGCCGGCACGCGCCGCTACCTCTCCGTGACGGACGACCAGGCCAAAGCCATACTCGACCATTTCGTGGAAGTCATTACGTCTGAACCTTCAGTTAAGTGATGAAGCATATCCGAATATTCTCCCTCTTCGCCGTTCTCCTGGCGCTGACTGCCTGCGGAGGAACAGATCCCGATGTCCCGGAAGAGACCATCGAGGTGACCGACTATGTCTTCTCCAAGCCTTCGTTCGTGTTCGGTTTCTCAGGTCAGAAACGGTATTCCTACTGTCCTTCGGTCATCGCTAACGCGGATGGTACATCCCATGTGTATTTCTGCGGCAATCCAAACCAAGGGACGATGGTGGACAACATCTACCATATCGTGGAGAATGCCAACGGGACCCATACGACCGCGGTCAGCGTCCTTCAGCCGAGCCTTTCCTGGGACAGCCATCACACATGCGACCCTTCGGTGATAGAGGGATCGTTCAAGATGGACGGTACCACGTACAAATATGCGCTGTTCTTCCTGAGCAATCCTAAGGAGTATTACTACAACGAGATCGGGGTGGCTTTCAGCAATGACCTGGAAGCCGCTTCCTGGGTTAAATATCCTCAGCAGATCGTCAAGAAGACCTGGCCGGATGAAGGTGACCAGTCGCTCGGAGGGAATTCCAAATCCTGGGGCGTTGGCCAGCCTTCGGCAGTTTCCCTGGACAAGGGAGGGAAGGTCCTCCTGGTCTATACCATCGGAGATGCTTCCGGTACGAGGCTCGCTTACCGGCAGATGGACCTTTCTGACATGTCCAATCCGGAATTGGGCATCGCACGTGACATGAACGCGGCCGGCCTGGATAACCTGAACGGAGCGTCGGACTACACCTGCAATTCTGATTTCGCCATCTCCCCTGATGACAACAAGATCATCATGGTCCGACCGGTCCAGCCGCATCCTTCGGCTTATCCTGCCTACATCCCAGTAGCACAGGAAGTCGATTACATGGACCTGGATTCGTTCCTTTCCGGAATAGGCAGATGGACGGCCCTGGCACGTATCGACGAGACTCTGAGCGGCTTCCCACGCAATCACAACGCCGGCCTGTCGCGCGACAGTTTCGGCCATGTGAAGGATTGGGAGACTCCGACGGTCTATTTTACAGTAAGCAAGCAGGCTCCTGACGTGAATGCCTCAACGGGCAACCATGCGGAGTGGACTTATCATATTTACAAGACAAAACTGAGCAAGCGGGTCCGTACCGTGACCCGTCCTAAGACTTGAGAAGGCTTCCGACATACCTTCCGGGAGTGATTCTCCTGGCTTTCCTCCTTGTGTTCCCGGTCTCCTGCGAACGGACCGATCCGGAAGCACAGATGGAGGAGGCGCGTGCTGCCTTGATGTCCAACTATTACTCCGCCAAGTACTTCCGCAAGGTTGAGGTGACAGGAGACAAGGTGGAGATCACATTCAGCAGCGGAGATCCCGTGATACTTGACAAAACAAGGGTCAAGGTGGTGGATTGCAGGATAGCCCCGGTTCCGGAAGCCACTCCGTCCCAGGACGGAAACGTACCTGACGGGAATGCTTCAATTTCCTGGGTGGCATATGACTATCATTACCTGTATCTGGGTTTGTCGAACGGCCATATGCTGCTGATTCCGGATTCCCCGGAGCTTTCGCTCCACACCGTCAGCTTCCTCAAGGAGGATAATCCTTCTTTGTCGGAAGACCTTGTCCTACATCCTTCAGGGAATATCCTGACGGGCAAGCTTCCCGCCGGTTCCGACGGGTTCCTGCTCAAGCCGCGTTTCCTGTACAGGGGGAAGTCCCTGACTCTTGACGGAGTCCCGCTGAAGGATGAAGCCCTTGATTTCGGCAAGAGGACAAGTTGCAGGATAGACCTTTCCGGCGGAGGCTCGGTGTCATATACCATCATCCTTACGGAAGACTTCCCGACGGTTAGGATATACACCGACGGGGGGGCCGCTATCGTTTCCAAGACTGATTATGTCACCGGAAGGATAGTCATCGACGATCCCGAAAGGAGATATTCCGAGATGGAGCACTACGAAGGGACGATGAAGATACGGGGACGCGGCAATTCCACCTGGAACATGCCGAAGAAGCCTTACCGGATCAAGCTTGACCAAAAGGTATCCATATTCGGAATCCATGAGGACAAGGATTGGGTGTTGCTGGCGAACTACGCCGACAAGACCCTGCTCCGCAATGCGGTGGCGATGCGGATATCCGATATTTGCGGCATGTCCTGGACTCCGGCGATCTATCAAGTCGAGGTGTATCTCAATGATGAATACCAGGGATGCTATGCCTTCTCGGAGCACAAGAAAGTTTCTGCATCCAGGGTACAGCTTTCTTCCGAGGGCAACTATCTCGAGATCGAGGCCGGCATCGACGAGCCGGCTTGGTTCCGGACCGGTATGAATATCCTGATCCAGTTCAAGGAACCCGAGAATCCTGATGAAGGAAGGATCGCCAGTGTCAAGGGTTTCCTGGATGCATTCGAGGAGTGCCTTTTGACGGAAGGCCGCGGAGATCCGGTGACGGGGTATCCTTCCCGTATCGACATTCCTTCCTTCATCAACCAGTACATAATACAGGAATTGACGAAGAACATCGATGCAGACCTGTTCAAGAGCCAGTTCCTGACATTGGAGCCGGGCGGCCTCCTGACGTTCCCGCACGTCTGGGACTTCGACCTGGCCATCGGCAACTGTGACTATTTTTCAGGCCATCCCGGTATGGACAATTCATACAGGGGATGGTATATCCGCAACTATTCCCAGGAAGGACGGAATACCGGCTGGTACTGGTACCTTTTCAAGGATCCGGCTTTCGTGGCCGCCGTAAAGGCACGCTGGAAGGAGTTGTATCCTGCTTTGGAGGCTCTCGGGGAGGATATCCCAGCCATGGCTTCCAGGCTCAGCGGTGCCGCCCACCGCAATTTCGACCGCTGGGATATCCTCGGGACTTACGTCTGGCCGAACGTAATGGTCCTTGGAGACTATATGGCCGAAGTAAAGTATATGCAGAAATTCTATCAGGACCGTCTTCATTGGATGGATTCTGAAATTAATTTTTGGTAGAGGCAATTTTTAATTTTTATTGAGATATGAGCAAAATCATCGTTGCAGGTAGCTCCAACATAGATATGAACATCTATGTAGAGAGACTTCCCCGTCCGGGGGAGACCATCGGAGAAGGTCGTTTTATGCAGGCTAACGGCGGCAAAGGTGCCAATCAGGCAGTCGCCGCGGGCAGATTGGGAGGTGACGTACTGTTCCTGACTTGCGTCGGAGACGATATGCAGGGACGTATGCTGAAGGATGTATTCGCTTCCGACGGAATCAATACGTCAAGGATGAAATTCAGTTCAGCTTCTCCTACAGGTACGGCCCTGATATTCGTGGCTGATGATGGTGAGAACAGCATTGCGGTTGCGCCTGGGGCCAACCGTGAACTGCTTCCTTCGGATATCGATGCCGCGGAACCGGTGTTGGACGGGGCGGAGTTCCTGCTGATGCAGCTGGAGATTCCTTTCGAGACGGTCCGTCACGCTGCGGATATCGCCGCCGCTAAGAATGTCAAGGTGGTCCTCAATCCGGCACCTATGGCCGGCGAGATTCCTTCCGAGCTGCTCGGAAAGCTATGGTTGATCACCCCTAACGAGACTGAGGCGGAAAAACTGACCGGAATCACCATCGGATCCGTGGATGATGCTTTCAAGGCAGCAGATATCCTCCTCGGTAAGGGGGTCGATAACGTGATAGTGACGATGGGTAGTTCCGGTTCTGTGGTATGCAACTCCTCCTTGAGGGTGGTGGTCCCTTCGCGCAAAGTGACTGCCGTCGATACCGTAGGAGCCGGCGATGTCTACAACGGAGCGTTGGTAACCGCCCTTTCAGAGGGCAAGGACCTGGTGCAGGCCGCCCGTTTCGCGACCGTTGCCTCTTCAATAGCTGTCACCAGGCCGGGAGCCCAGTCGGCAGTGCCTACTCGTCAAGAGGTTGACGAAGCCCTGGCTTCGTTCCAATAGACAGGAGAAACAGTCCGAGGAAGGCGAACAAGGCGTTTATAAGGAGGATCTCATAGGAGAAAGTATAGCCTCCGAACCATCTTTCCGAATTGGACTGGATGATGAAGCAGAGGACAGGTGAGAGTACTGCCACGAGCGGTACCCACCTGTCCCTTACTTGTCTGTGCGTGAGAAGTCCGAAAGCGAACATTCCCAGGATCGGGCCGTAGGTATAGCTTGCCAGCTTGTACACGGCATCGATGGCGGAATTGGTATTCAGGAAATGGAATACGAGAATCGCCACTCCCATCAGCACGGCCATCGCGAGGTGGACTTTCTTCCTGACGGAGGTTACCTGTCCTTCCGTCCTGCCTTTGGTCCCGAGGATATCCACCGTGAATGAAGTTGTCAGCGCGGTCAATGCTGAGCCTCCCGCAGAATATGCGCAGGAAACAAGCCCTATCACGAAGAAAACGCCTGCGACGGGAGGAAGCCATCCTCCTGTGGCGACGGCCGGGAACAGGGTATCACCGGTCTGGGGAATACCTTTAGCCTGTGCGAATACATACATCAGAACACCGAGGCAGAGGAACAGAAATATTACAGGAACTTGGAGCAATCCGCTGGTTATCAGGTTTTTCTGTGAGTCCTTGGCGTTCCGGCTGGCCAGAGTGCGTTGCATCAGGTCCTGGTCCAGGCCGGTCATAGCGACTACGGTAAACACTCCGGCCAGGAACTGTTTCCAGAAGTATTCCTTGTGGTTGATGTCGTCGAAGAAGAATATCCTGGAATATTCGCTGTCCTTGATGGTCTGGCATATTCCGGAGAACCCGAGGCCGAGGTCCTTGGCGATGAACACGATAGCCAGGACTATGGATGCTACCATACAAACGGTCTTCAGGGTGTCGGTCCATATCACCGACTTGACTCCTCCCCTGAATGTATACAGCAGGACGATTCCGACGCTGATGGCGACGTTGAGGAGGAAAGGAAGATCCAGCGGATCGAATACCATCAGCTGCAGGGTGACGCAGACCAGGAAGAGCCTGACTGCGGCTCCAAGGATCTTGGATATGAAGAAAAACCACGCTCCGGTCTTGTGGGAGGCCATTCCGAACCTTTCATCCAGATACTGGTATATGGATACCATATTCATCCTGAACAGGACAGGGGTCAGGACGAAGGCGATTACCAGATAGCCCACGAAAAAACCCAGGACCATCTGCATATACCCCATCGCCGTTCCTCCCAGGCCGACCATTCCTGGCACGGAGACATAGGTCACTCCGGACATCGGGGCTCCTATCATCGCAATGGCGACTATCCACCACGGGGCTTTCCTTCCTCCGTTGAAGAAGCCTTCGTTACCGGTGTTCCTTGACGATATGGCCGCCACGGCAAGCATTACCGCAAAATATGCGAGTACAGTGATTATGACTGCAGCAGGAGACATTCTGCTTCTTTTTTACTGGTCAGCAGGACTGTTGCCCATACCTCGCAGCCCTCACCGCGCCCCACGAAACCGAGCCTTTCGGTAGTGGTCGCCTTGACGGAAACCCGGGAGATGTCGATGTCCATCGTTTCTGCGAGGGTTTCGCGCATCCTGTCGATATATGGCCGGAGTTTGGGCTCCTGGAGGGCTACCGTGATGTCCACGTTCCCGATTGCATATTCATTGGCCGCGGTCATTTCCACGACCTTCCGGAGGAGGACCTTGCTATCTATGCCTTTGTACTTGGGATCGCTGTCCGGAAAATGCAGTCCGATATCGCCAAGTGCCGCAGCACCGAGCAGGGCATCGCAGAGAGCGTGGATGGCGACATCGCCGTCCGAGTGGGCGACGAAACCCTTGTCGCTGTCAACCTTTATTCCGCAAAGCCACATCGGCAATCCTTCCCGGATCGCGTGCACGTCATATCCGTTCCCGATCCTGAATCCTATTTCCCGCTTCATTGCATTTTCGATTAAGACTGTTCTTTTCGATTAAGAGTATTCATCAATGCAAAGATATAGCATTTTTTGTTTCGGGAATATAAATCCGGCGGATATACTTGGCCGACGGATATACTTGACCATTGTTCACATTCGGCTGTCGGATAGACTCAACAGTCGTACATACTTAGTCTTCGTACATTCTGGGCCGTCGTACATCCTTGGCCGTCGCGGAAACCAATGTGCCCTCCGTCCGAGGCCTTGCCGGCTGTGATACGTTCTTTCTGGCTGCAGTACCTTCTTGCTTGAGGTGGACCAAGGCATTCCGCCAAACAGCTGCGCAACGATACCCCCTGCAGGGCTGCGAAGCAGCAAGCGCCTGGGGTTGCAGCCACTGACGCGAAGGGATGCCCGAGTGGGTCGGGAATGACGCAGAACAGGTCGGGCATGATGGAAGGCGGGAGGAGGAAAGAAAGGAGAAAAGATGGATGGGCAGGTGGTGTTAAGGGGGTGGGTGAATGTTGTTGTTGGTTTTATGGGGCGATTACACTGGAATTTGTTAAATTTGTACTTCGGAAATCTGGAATAACCAATGAAAAGCACATTCCTGAATAGTTACGGCCAGACGTTGCTGCTCCTGCTCGGTGTAGGCATCGGAGCTCTTTGCGGAGCCCTTCTCGGCCCTTCCGCATCGGTCGTCAAGCCTGTCGGCGAGTTGTTCCTGAACCTGATGTTCGTACTTGTCGTTCCGGTGGTTTTCTTCAGCGTAGCCTCTTCTATGTTCAGGATGACCAGGGACAGGAAGGTCGGAAGCGTGCTGGGTTGGTCGGTAGTGGTTTTCCTCGTTATGTCGGTGGTCGCCGGAGTACTGACCTGGCTGGTCTGCGAGTTCTGGAACCCGCTCGGCCAATTCGCTACCAGGATCCCTCCGGAGCGTACGGGAGTCGGAGGCTTGGTCATAGGAGGCAACTCCGTAGCCAAGACCGTGGTGAATATGTTCACCGTCGACGAATTCTCCAAGCTGCTCAGCCACACCAAGCTTCTTCCATTGATAGTATTCTCCGGCTTTTTCGGAATAGCCACTGCCCTTGCCGGGGAGAAGGGAGAGCCAGTAGCAAAATTGCTACATAGCGGTATGTCCGTGGTTATGGAAGTGATGAGGATACTTATGTATGCGGCACCGATCTGCTTGGGCTGCTATTTCGCCGACCTGACAGGCAAGATAGGCGGCCAGATCGTCGGGGGCTACCTTAACACCCTGCTGATCTTCCTGGCTGTCACCGTCGTGGTGTTCTTCGCAGTGAATACAGCCTATATGGCCATCCTCGGAGGCAAGGAAGCGGTGAAGATATATTGGAAACACATCCCAGGGCCTGCCCTGATGGCAGTTTCATCCTGCTCCAGTGCTGCTACGATACCGATGAGCATCCAAGCCTCCAAGAAGATGGGAATAGCGGAGACGGTGGCAGAATCGGTAATTCCGATCGGCATCAACATACACAAGGACGGATCAGTCATCGCCGGAGTGCTCAGGATAGTCTTCACCGTGGCATTCTTCGGCCTGAGCGGATATGGTTGCTTTGAAATAGTCGGTATCGCCATACTTACCAGCCTCGTTGTCGGAGCCATTCCGGTAGGAGGCATGGCGGCTGAAATACTGGCCTGTTCCTTCCTTGGGATCGAACCTGGATTCGCGGCGACCTTGCTGGTCATAAGTACGCTGGTCGATATTCCTGCCACGTTGCTGAATACTTCCGACAATGTGGTTGCGGCGGCCTGGGTCGACCGGTTGTGTGGGAGGAAGGCAGAAGAGAAACAAGTTTGACAATGATCAGGCACATCTACAGACACAAGGGAAGGTTTGACTTCGAGGCGGGAGGAAGCATAGACAATCTTGAAGTCGTTTATCATACATCACCTTCGGGTTATTCCCCGGACAAGAAAGTAATTTGGCTGCTGCACGCCCTGACGGCCTCTTCGGATGCCGAGGGAGAATGGTGGCCGGCGCTCGTAGGTCCCGGGAAGACCATAGACACCGAAAAGTATTTCGTAATATGCGCCAACGTCCTGGGTTCAGCCTGCGGATCTTCCGGCCCGGCCCAGGTCAATCCCAAGACAGGAAATCCATATTATCTTGATTTTCCGAAGGTTACGGTACACGATACGGTTGAGGCGTTCGACCTTCTCAGGGAGTCCCTCGGAATCCCCGCCATCGATATGGTAGTCAGTACATCGATGGGCGGATTCATGGCCTTCGACTGGGTTGCCTGGAAGCCGGAACTGTTCAGGAAGATATTCTTCATAGCTACCGGGGCAAGGGTGACCCCGTGGCTGACCGGATTCAATTCAGCGATGAAGATGGCCCTGCTTGCCGATCCTACTTTTATGGAACGCAAGACCCTGAAGGGCGGGATGGACGGCCTGAAAGCGGCCCGTACCATCGCCCTCCTTACCTATCGTTGCGAAGAGGGCTTGTTCAAGCAGACCGAAGACTCGCAGGACGTGATGTTCGCCGACAAGGCCGGCTCATACTACCGGCACCAGAGCTCCAAGTTCGTCAAGGAATGGGATGCATATTCCTACCTGTATGTATGCAACGAAGTGGACAGCAACAATGTAGGAAGAGGCAGGGGAGGCGTGGAGAAGGTCCTCGGAGAGATCAAGGCGGACTGCACGTTCATCTGTATGTCCTCCGACGAGCTGTTCCCTCCGGAGGATATGGAACCGTGGTCCAAGATGGTCCCGGGCGCCAAGTACCATCTTATCGATACCCCGTACGGGCACGATGGATTCCTTATTGAAACTGAAAGGATAGGGGAGATACTTCAGCCTGCACTGGACTCACTTGGCTAGAAGCCTCGCCCGTGCTTCTGCCAGAGATAATCCTCAAGTTCTTCCCACTTCTTGGCCGCAGCGTTGTAGATCTTCTCGGTATAGGCGTTGAGGTTTTCCGTGGTCGGGTTGGCTTCCACTTCCGGAAGTCCTTCGAATCCAAGCTTTTCGATGGCCAGGATGTCATCGTTCACCCTCTTCTTGTTCTTCTGCCAGGCAACGGTGGCCAGACGGTTCGGCCTGCGGAAAGTCCATAGGGCGCAATCCCTCTTGTAGTAGCGGTGACCGCAGGTGTCGAAGGCGGCCGGAACCTCGGTATTTCCCGAGAATATAGGGAATCGAGGGCTCTCGCCAGGGTTGTCCAGTGCATACCAGCAGACGCCACCAACGGCATCAGGGAGCCAGTCCCTGCACTGGATCACCGTCGAATGGGAGCACCAGGCCACGGCCAGCGTGCGGGTGAATTCGACTGTGCCCGGAGCTATGGTATTCAATGTGTTGCGCGTGTCGGTGGTGAGCCACGGATTGGCGATAGGACTTACCGTCGTTTTCTCAGGTTTGCCGTCCTTGGCCGGTGTGGTGAGAAGAACGTTCTTGCACATATCCAGTTCGGTACCTTCGTAGGTGCCGCGCAGGAGTTCCATAACCTTCCTGACATCCACCTTCCCTTCAGGCTTGACCGAAAACGGCAGCTCCTCCATATCCAAAGTCAGTCCGAGGGACGGGGCGAGGGCATTGAGTACGAAATATTCCCTCTCCTTGAAATTCTTGCCGCTTCCGTAGGATCCGTGGTAGGCTTTATAGAATATGAAATCACCTTCGCCGTCCCAGAGCCCATATTCCTTGGCGACCTCCTCCACGTTGGATGAGGCCATAAAGTAATCCTTGTTCTTGAGATCCAGCTTTCCGATCCTGGCGATGTTGGCCGAGACCGCGACCTCGTCGTCCGGAACCCTCTGGGCCGCCCATACAGCCCCTATCTTGTCCTTTCCGTTGCCGAGGATTTCGAAGAACCAGGCCTCTTTCTTGTCAATGACGGTGAGGCATTCGCCTCCGTCGGCATAGCCGTACTTCTCAGCAAGTGCACCCATCACCTTGATGGCGTCACGGGCGTTGTCGCACTGCATCAGCGCAAGTCTGGCAAGTTCCTCGATATAGAACATGCTTTCCTTGTTCCGGAGGGTGTCAGGACCGGTGAAGGTGGTCTCTCCCATCGCCACTTGCTTCTCGTTGAGGCAAGGATAAGCGGTGTTGAGGTACTGCAGGGTCCTCCTCGGCATAGGAATCTCACCGGCGAACCGGACCCCCGTGGTATCTCCCCTGAAGGAAGTCTTGCGGGTGTTCTTGAGGACCTGGAATTTCTCGCTCCTGGAATGCTTCGCTGCCGGGACCACGTCGATCCAGGTACGCGACACTCCGTCGCAGGTGTGTGATGTGATGACCGATCCGTCGGTCGAAGCCAGCCTTCCTACGACAATGCTGGTACATTCATCGAGCGCATTTTCTTCGTCCTGGCTCCAGGCAGAAACGCAGCAGAGCAGGATCGTCAGCAGTGCGAAGCATTTTTTCATATCCGTCTTCTTTTGTCAGAAGACAAATATAATGAATCTTATGTCAGAATTCAAGGCTCCTTCCCCGATAGAAATCGAGAAGCTTGACGGAATACAGATACTCGTAGCGGGCGCGGGCAAGGTTGGATTCGGCGGTGAACCAGTTATTGCGTGCTTCGTTGAACTCTGTTATGTTGGCCTTCTGGTTCTCGTATTTCGCTTTTATGAGTTCGAAGGACTCCTTGGCGCTGTCTTCCGCACTGATGCTCGAGTGGTACCTTTCCCTGGCAGCGACGGCATTGTAATATGCCTGCTGTATCTCCTTGTAAAGGGTTTTCTTTGTATTCTCAAGCTGCAGGATCTGGTTGGTGCGGTTCAGTTCCGCCGCCCTGACCTGGTTCCTGGCCTGGAATCCCGTGAATATGGGAACGCTCAGTGACAGACCCAGATACTGGCTGAAATTGTGCTTGACCTGGTCATAGAACGAACCCGAAGGAGAACTGCTCGTAGTGTAGTAGTTGGTTCCCAGGCCGCCGCTGGCTGAGATAGAAGGAAGGAAAGCTCCCTTGGCGCTCTTGATGGAATATTCCGTGGCGTCGAGGCGGAACTGCTCCGCCTTGATTGACGGCTTGCTGGCGATGGCATCGGCGTAGATGTCCTCCGGGTTGCCCAGAAGCAGTCCGTCCAGGGGGACTTCCGGGACCACGATTGAAAAACCTTCAGGATCAGGAAGTTCCAGAAGCTGGCTGAGATCCAGTAGCGAGAGGTTCAGGTTGTTGGAAGCTTCGGTGGCAGCGAGGCGGCTCTGACCCAGCGTAGCTTTCTGCTGCGCAAGTTCGGCAGGGGAAGCCTTCCCGTTCTCGAGGAAGGCCTTCAGCCTTTCCACCTGCAGGGAATCGATACCCACCTGGTTCAAGGCTACATCCCTGAGTTCCATATTGTAAAGTATCTGGACGTAGGATTGGGCAACGGCCACGCTCATATCTTCCCTGGCTTTCTCTAGGTCTGCAGTTACTGCCTTGAGATTCAGCTCGTTCTGTGCGATGTTGTGCTTGAGCCTGAATCCCTGGTAGATAGGGACGGAGGTACCGAGGGACAATCCTGTGGAAGTGGTGTTCGCGTTGGAATAAGTGTTGTCGGCGGTGAGTCCTCTTCCGAACGACAGGTTTTCGCTCGCGTTGGCGCTCACTTCAGGCAACCTGTTTCCCTTCGCCATATCCAGCTGGATTTCCTGCTGCTTGACCTGGAGGTCCTGCTGCTTGAGGGATATGTTGTGCTCGAGAGCATAGTCTATGCACTCCCGCAATGTCCACGGTCCACGGTCCTGCGCCGTGGCCGCAAGCGGAAGCAGCAAGGCTATCAGTGCGATTGTCTTTTTCATATCTATTTCTTCTCGATTATCTGGTTGCCGCGTACTTTGTCACCCTCCTTGAGGCCGGACTTTATCTCGATGTTGATTCCATCGGAAAGACCGGTGGTGACGAGGGTCTTCTCATATTTCTTGTCTCCCTTTACGAGATAGACGAAGGTAGAATCTCCCTGGAACTCGAGGGCGCTTTCCGGGATGGAAACGACACTGTCCACTCCTTCCAGACGGATTTCAGCGTTGGCGCTGTAGCCCGAACGGACGGTAACCGAATCCGGAACTATGACGGCGGCCTTGATTTCGAACTCGTTGGTCCCGTTCTTCTCCTGGGCCTTAGGAGAGATGAACTCCATTACGGCGTCGAACTTTAGGTCATCTATCGCACCGACGGTGATGGTCATAGGGAAACCTTCCTTGACCCTTCCGACCTCGGTTTCGTCGATGAATCCGTCGAAGATCAGGTCGTTCATATTGGCGACCGTGGCGATGGTGGTACCGTCATTGAAAGTGTTGCTCAGGATGACCGAGTTTCCCACCTTGACCGGAATGTCCAGGATCAATCCCGTGATGGTCGAGCGGACAAGGGTCGAGCTGGACTTGGCATTGCTCCTGGATACACCGTCCCTGACTACTTCCAGGGTCTCCACGGCGGCATTCTTCTCCTCCTTTGCCTGCTGGAGGTTCTGGCGTACCTGCTCGAATTCTTCAGCACTTACCAACTGCTTGTCGTACAAGGCTTTCTCGCGGTCGTAATTGGTCTGGGCCTGCTTGAGGTTGATGTCTGCAAGACGTACCCGGCTCTGCGCCGAACTAAGTGAACTCATCTCGGGAATCACCTTGACCTTGGCGATGACCTCACCTTCGGTGACCATCTGCCCGGCCTCCTTGTAGAGTTCGGAGATGATGCCGCTGATCTGAGGCTTGATGTTGACCTCGTTGCGGGGGATGATCTTGCCCGTCATCACGGAAGTCTTGTGGATATCCCTCACCGTGGCTTCCAGCTGTTCGTACTTGATTTCCTTCGGACGGGAATTCTTCCATAGCGCGACGAAAGTCCCGAGGAATACCAGGGCGACCAGCGCCAGGATGATGTACTTCAAATTCTTTTTCATATCGTTCTACATTATCATTTATTCTTCTCTCATTGCATCCACCGGCTTGATGTTCATAGCCCTTATCGCAGGGGCGAGGCCGGCCAGTATGCCGAGCACCGCGAGCAGTGAAAGCACTCCCAGGGCCGTCCAGAAACCTATCTGGAAAGATACCGGCCCGATCTCCGGATTCATCGATACAATCTTCCCGACCAGGCCGAGCAGGCCCACGGACACCAGTATCCCGAGCATTCCGGCTATCACCGTCAAGCCGACGCTTTCGGTGATGATCTGGGAAAGGATCATATTCGGAGTAGCTCCTATGGCCCTGCGTATGCCGATTTCCGTGGTCCTTTCCTTGACGGTTACCATCATAATGTTAGAGACACCGATCGCACCGGCAAGCAAGGTCCCAAGCCCGACGAGCAGCACCAGTATGTTCACACCCTTGAAAAGATTGTCTACTATGGAGAATATCTTCTTGGTGTCGACGACCATTATGGCGTGCTTGTCTGCAGGGTCTATGGTATGCCTCCTCGCCAGGATGCTCTTGACCTTCTCCTGCATAACCTGTGACTCTGCACCTTCCTTCACGGTGAAGCACATTATCTCGAACTTCCCGCCTTTCTGCAGCAGCTTGTCCATCAGCGGAGCCGGAGTCACGACAGCCTCAGTCGAACTACCATTAATGTTTATGCTGGAGTTCCGAGCGTCAACACCTATTATCTGGTACTGCATATCCCTGATTTTCAGGTATTTCCCACAGGGGTCATCTCCATCCGGGAATATATTCTCCCACACACGCTTTCCAAGTACGCAGACCTTCCTCTCTTGCTGGCAGTCCACTTCATTCAGCCATCTGCCATATATCATCTCCGGTGTTTCCACCTTGGAATATTCATAATCCAGTCCCTTGAGGTTCGCTGAATATGACCTTCCTCCGAAGGAGACTTCGCTTCTCCAGTCACTGTACATAGGAGTGACGATGCCGGCTTCCTTCACGAGGGCCTTGATAGCCGCGATGTCACTCAAATCCATTTCCCACTGACGGTCCCTCTTGAATCCGCCGTAAGGCTTGGAAGTCGGGGCCGCGCCCACTATCACCGCGTTGGAGGTGAACCCTTCGAAATTCTTGTTGAGGATGGCCTTGAGTCCGTCTCCCGCACCAAGCATCAATAGGAGCATAAAGATTCCCCAGAATATTCCGAAACCGGTCAGGAGGGTCCTGCTGCGGTTGCGGGCGAGGGTGTCGATGATCTCTTTCAGTCTGTCGATGTCGAATTTCATAGCTACTTGCCCTCCCTCAGCGCTTCGATAGGACGGACCCTGGCGCCCTTCCAGGCCGGAATGATTCCGGCGATCGTACCTGCGACTATCAGCAGCAGCGTAGCTTCTACGGCCACATCCAGACCGACACCTATATTCTTGAAGACATACAGCTGGGTTATGCCGATGTCCATCGGATGGGCACCTATCGTGTTGTCCATCAGTTTGTCGGCAACCATTCCCGCTACCATCCCGAGGTAGCC
Organism: uncultured Bacteroidales bacterium; assembly: GCA_905235085.1. Lineage (GTDB taxonomy): Bacteria > Bacteroidota > Bacteroidia > Bacteroidales > UBA932 > Cryptobacteroides. The sequence continues at coordinate 38,044 of CAJOKD010000002.1, forward strand.
GAAGAAAGCGGTTATGACGATGCTCTCCACCACTATCAACTTGAGTATGGATCCCGGTTTTGCCCCAAGGGCTTTCCGGATTCCGAACTCGTGTGTCCTTTCCTTGACGGTGATCAGCATGATGTTGGAGACACCCACGATTCCGCTCAGGAGGGTCAGGATTCCAAGGATCCACAAGGCCGTACGGATGATTCTCATAGCCTTGTTCATCTCCTTGTTATCCATATACATATTCCAGATATAGGTAGTCCTGGTGTCCTCAGGGTCCGCATTGTGGAAGGTGCTCATAGCACGCTTGTAGGCCTTTTCGAAGTCGTCGTTCTGCTGCTTCGTCTCCAGCCCGTGGAATTTGATGTCGATGTTGTTCATCCAGGTCCCTTCCACCCTCATCTTGCGGACGGTAGAATATGGGGCGAAGGAATCGTGTCCCCAGTTTCCTTCATCGGCCTCGATTATTCCCACCACCTTGAATGAATTCAGGCCGATGGATATATCCTTTCCGATTATCTTGGTATAGTTTTCGTCGTCCCCGAGGAGCTGGGTGGCCGCACTGTTGTCGATGACTATCGACCTGCGGCATTCGTCCATATCCAGTTTGTTGATGAACCTGCCGGCTATGAGTTTGACCCAGTTGGAAGACTTTATGTACTCGGGAGAGACTCCCAAAATGTATGAAGAGATCGTTTCCTTGCCAAGAGAGAGCGTGTCGCTGAACGAAACGGTACCGTAGACGTCGTCGATCAGGTCGCTGAATTCTTCCGTGAAGGCCATATCCTTGTCTGAGAACCTGATCCGGGTGTTTTCCTTCATCCCCTTGTAAGGCTTGCTGGTACTGCCGGGATATACCCTGATTATCTGGCGGATCTCGTCGCCGGCGTTGCTCATTAAGGCGTTCATCAAGCCGTTGCCGGCTCCCAGCAGGACAACGATGATGAATATGCCCCAACTCACCGCGAAACCGGTGAGGGCAGTCCTCAGCTTGTTCTGCTTGAGTGAACTCCAGATTTCTGAAAACAGATTGTGCATAGCGGCATTATTTGAGCATTCCGTTCTCCGATCCGAAGGCAGCCGCATCGTGCCGGCTGTTCTCTTCGATCTGCCCGATCACGCCGTCCCTTATATGGATGATTCTGTTGGTATAGTTGGCGACTCCACTCTCGTGGGTGACCACGATTATGGTCATCTTGTCCTTCTCGTTCAACTCCTTTAGAAGGTCCATAATCTCTACCGACGTCTTGGAGTCAAGGGCTCCTGTAGGCTCGTCGGCCAGGATGATGTCAGGTTTCGTTATCAGCGCCCTGGCGATCGCCACCCTCTGTTTCTGTCCACCGGACATTTCATTGGGATAGTGGCCCGCCCATTGAGCGAGCCCCAGCTTGTCGAGGTATTCCATAGCCATCTCGTGGCGCTTGTGCCGGGACACTCCCTGATAGAACAAGGGGAGTTCCACATTCTCGACCGCGGTCTTGAAGCCGATCAGGTTGTATGACTGGAAGATGAAACCAATCATCTTGTTACGGTACTCCGCGGCCTTCGTCTCGCTGAGGTCCCAGATCAGCTTGCCGTCAATCCGATACTCTCCGGAGTCGTAGTTGTCCAATATTCCAAGAATATTGAGCAGGGTGGATTTCCCGGAACCGGAAGATCCCATAATGGACACGAATTCTCCTCTATCGATAGCAAGGTTTATCCCTTTGAGAACGTGCAGCGGCTGTGCGCCCTGGTATGTCTTGTTGACATCTTTCAGTTCAATCAGCATACGAATCAAACATTTGTTTTTGTGTATTAGTTTAATAATACACTACAAAGATAGGGTTGTTTTTTGAATATCCAACAATTATCCCCAAATTATTTCATTAATTAAGCAAATACTGTCCCATTCTGTATTAATAGACGTAGAATGATGTAAAATGAAACATCCGGTCTCGCAAACCGGATGTTTTTTATTGACAAAGAGGGTTTCTTATCCGTTGACTTCGGGGAAGTTATCTCATATACCCTTTGAGGTTGGCTTTCACGGTTTCCCAGTCGTAATACGGTCCTTCGACGCTCTGAAGGCCGCGAAGAAGGGTCTCCTGCTCGTTGAGGAGGAATTTGACGAGGACCTTGCCGGCCTTGTTACGGTAGAATACCATTTCCATATTCCCGGCGAACGGTATCATCCAGGCGCCGAACCATTTGCTCCTGGCTTCGTCCACGGTCAGGCGGTCTCCGATGCCCTCGAATCCCAAATAGGTCACCATCGCTTCCAGGGGATAGTCGTGGCCGAACCGTAGGTCCGCAGCGACTTTCTTTCCTGCAATAGCTTCGTCCGCCTTGGTAACCATATCATTCACAAGAGGTTCCGTTGATCTCATACGCTCTTCCACAAGCTCCTGGAAGTTGCAGTTGGCGAGGAAGAGAATGAGATTGTCCGCTTCGAACCACTTATACAAGGCATCGAACGGCAGGAAACGGAGAGGACTGTTTTCCAATTCGAAAGTATCTGCGACGACTCCCGCGAGGAAGATGTCGTGCTGAAACTTTTCGATGTCCGGGACGAACTTCCTTGCCGCCGTAGAGTCGGTAAACAGGAGATGCATCACGTAGCTTGAATCAGGACGGTACGTGGACTTTACAGAGTCTACCAGATGGCGCACCCTTTTCCAGGACTTGTCGCTGGCACCGTTGCTGATATATTTCATAAAAGTCTCTCCGGTGTCCCAGGTTATGTTCATCTTCGGATCTATTGCAGTGAGCTCATTGGTGAACGCGGTCATACTGACAATGCAGCGCTGTACGGTGCTCGAGCGAGCCCTGACTTCATATCCCTTCTGCTTGAAGACTTTCGGATAACGGTTGTATAGCCTTCTGGCCAGCATCTTATGCTCATAGCACCCTCTCGGAGTCAGGCGTCCGTCCATTCCGTCGTGCAGGGCATAGACCTGCAGCACCTCGTTGAGGAGGGAATCTCCGCTTGCAGTGAGCAGGCCGGCATCCTTTGCGCTTCGGAGGGTATCAGCTAGCCGCTTGTAGTTGTTCGCGCCCCAGTTCGACCTCGATCCGTGCCTTCCGTAATGGCTCACGTAGAAAGGTTTATAGCCTTTGGGTGCCGGAGTATCGTGGATAGGCATAAACTCGTAGCTGTTTGTGTTACATCCGGCGCGGGATCTGTCTTCCCTTAGGAGTCTTGCGAATTCCGGGCACTGCATCTGCCCGGTCTCTGTCCTGACAAGACCCGTCTCCCTGTCGAATGAATAGCCTTGACGGCCTTTTTTCGTTTGTGAATATGCCGTGGTTCCGGCCAGCAGCATCAACGCCGCAGCGAAGGTGATATATCTTGAAAGTCTCATGGAAACAAAAATAATCATTATTTCTTGAAATGCTTAACTTTACTATTAAGAATGGCCCTAAGTCCGACGGGACGATGTGCCTCCGACGGCCGGAAAGGTTTGGAATTGCGCTGGAATGTCCTTAACTTGCCGTGTGATTCCGTTTGAAAACTGCACTTTCACTCCGCAGCTGCCGGAGGGTTGCGAACTGAAGGAGGAGCGCATCCTGCTGCACTGCTGCTGCGCCCCTTGTTCCACGGCCATCATTGAATGGATGGTCAGCCAAGGGCTCAGGCCGGCCGTATTCTTCAGCAACTCGAACATCATTCCTTTCGAGGAATATGAGCTCCGCCGTAGCGAGCTGGAGCGCTACTGCAAATCCTTCGGACTGGAAGTTATTGATGATGAATACAATCATTCTGCCTGGCTGGAGACTCTCTGTGGCAACCTTGACACCGAGCCTGCCGGGCTGGCCGGTATTCCGGAACGGGGACCGCGCTGTTTGGAATGTTTCCGCTTCCGGCTGGTTCGGGCGGCATCCTACGCCGCGGAAAACGGCTATACCATCCTGACTACGACTCTGGCATCATCAAGATGGAAAGACCTTGCCCAGGTGGATATAGCCGGCAAGTATGCCTGCTCATCCGAAGGAGGCGGAAAAGGGAAGGTGAAATGGTGGAACCAGAACTGGCGTAAAGGAGGCCTCCAGGAACGCCGGAACCAACTTATAAAGTCTTGCTGGATATACAACCAGACCTATTGCGGCTGCGAATTCTCCGAGCGGCACGGCTGATTATTTCTTGTAAAGGGCAAACATCGCTGAGCCCGATCCGGACATCGAGGCATAGGCGGCTCCGGAGTCATACAATGATTGCTTGATGGCCGCCAATTCCGGATACTTCTTAAATACAGTTTCTTCGAAGTCGTTGACAACCAAGTCTTTCCAGTCTTCGACCGGACGGCGGAGCAATGTCCTCAGGTCCATTCCCGCTGACGGTTCCTTCGGAATTATGCCCCCGTAAGCTTCCTTCGTGGACACCGATATACCGCCCGGGACCAGCACCTGGATGTCATATCCGAAAAGGTCTATGTCGAAAGGTTCCAGCACCTCTCCGCGCCCGGAGCCGAACATCGGACGGTTCCAGATGAAGAAGGCGCAGTCGCTCCCAAGGGATGATGCATAGGCGGCGAGCCTTTCCTTTGAAAGCGCCAGTCCGCAGATTTCGTTCAAAGCCATCAATGTGAATGCGGCATCTGCTGATCCTCCGCCCAATCCGGCCCCGACCGGAACTTTCTTTTCCAGGAATATCTTGACCGGAGGCAGGTCGAAATCTTTTGCCAAGGCCTGATATGCCTTGGCGCAAAGGTCTTCCATCGGATCCCAGCCGATTGCATCTTCGGAAGCTATGGTGACCATCAGTTTTCCGTCCCTGGATATTCCCTGCACCACAGATTCTTCGTACTCTCCGAACAAGGCGGCAGAGGTCCGGCTGTAATCATCCCCGTTGATCACTTCCAGGATGTCTCCCATTTCCAGATAGGGCACGAACAGCGTCTCGATGTCGTGGTAGCCATCGGTCCGCTTCCTGAGGACGTTCAGCCCAAGGTTCAGCTTGACATTTGTGTTCAGGATCATCCGGAAATCAGTTTCTTTGCAAATATAGGCATTTTTGCCTGGTATGGAAAGTGTTTATTGTCAATAAGATATGAAATCAGCACCATCTGATATATCAACCAGTTAGTATTCAATTATTTCCGTACCAGGCCGCCCGAACAGACGAGAATAATTGTTATATTTGTAATACAAACATCCCGGTTATGATCAAGAGATTGACAGTATTCATCGTGGCGGCCCTTGCTGCCTGCTCCTGCGCCACCACACGCTTTTCCGACTATCCTACCGTATTCGCCCACAGGGGCTGCTGGCTTTCCGAAGACAGCCAGACCATCAGCAGGGAATCTTTCCTGGTTCCAGAAAACAGCCTTTCCGGGGTCCGTATGGCGGTCAGGTTCGGCTATCCATCCATAGAATGCGACGTCAGGTGGACCAAGGACAGTGTCCTGGTGTGTATGCACGACGGCACCATCAACCGCACGATGCGCCTGAAGGAGGGTCAGAAGCCGATCGAAGGCAAGGTCCGCGTCAATGAAACGGATTTCAAGACTCTAAGGGACAAGTACAGGCTTCAAAGCTCCGAGGAGCAGTACCGGGAGCAGATCCCGACCTTCGAGGAAATGCTCCTGGAGTGCAAGAAGTGCGGCATCAAGCCAATCCTTCACTGCGACATCTACGAAGGGTACGAAGTGGCCAAGCGAATACTCGGAGACGAGTTCTACGGCTTCACTTCCAACTATGAGGTTGCCACGAAGCTGAGGAAGATATCCGACTGCCTGATATTCTTCAGTATGGACAAGCCGAAGGGGAGAGATACTATCGAGCCGAAGGAAATACTTGACAGACTGGAAGGTATCGGAGGGCGTACGGGAGTCTCCAGTATGTGGTACGGGATGACCACGAAGAATGTATGCGAAGTCCTCAAGGCCACGGGGCACGAGAACCAGTCCTCGATATTCCCGACTCCTCACGAGATGGACGCAGTCCGCAACGGGGCAACCATCCTCCTGAGCGATTTCTGCTGGAAACCATCGAAGGGAATGAGTCCGATCGTTACCGAGACCATCCGCAAGAGCGGCAGCTTCAAGGGCCCGAAACTGGAGCTGGGGGCTATGACCGTGGTAGTCGAAGGCACAGGGGACTGCGAAGTGACCATCGACGGTTTCCGCAAATATCCGATCTCACACAAGAAGGCCGGAAAGGAAATGCTGAGCGTACGTTTCTGCCGCAGGGCACCGGAAGTGGAGATCAAGCCGGCAGAAGGCGCATCCTACAAGTGCAGGATCGCCGTCTATGAGATAAAGTAAAGCTTGTTTCAGGCCAGTTCCCGGATCGCGGCTTCTACCTTGGCGTCGAGGGACTCATCTCCGACGTGGGTCAGTATAGGAGCCACGAAGGATATCATCTGGAGCACCTTGGCTTCCTCTTCAGGGATGCCGCGGGACCTCATATAGAACTGCTCGTCTTCATTGAGTTTGCCGACCGTCGCTCCGTGGGAGCATTTCACGTCGTCGGCATATATTTCCAACCGTGGCTTGGTATTCACCGAAGCTTCGTCCGAGAGGACTATGTTGTGGTTCTCCTGGTAGGCTTCTGTTTTCTGGGCATCCGGCGCTACTACGATCTTGCCGAAGAAAGCGCTCCTGGAGGCCCCTGCTGCAAGGGTATTGAATATCTGTTCGGACTTGCAGTTGCCGGTGCGGTGGTTCATCGTTATGTCGAAGGTGACCTGGTCCTCATCCTTGCAGAGGCAGATGCCGGCGAGGCGCACTTCGGCGCCTGCTCCCATCAGGTCCACAGTGATTGGGAACTCAGCCGAATGGCCGGGAAGAAGTATGACGGTGAGGTCCAGGGAGGCATCTTTCCCTACCACGAACCCTTTATTAGGCAGTTCGTTCAGGAATACCTTCCTGTAGCTGCCACCGTCCGGAACGTGTATTCCTTCGGTGACAGGCACCGGCACATAATTGCCGTGGTCGATCTCAGAACTGTTCGAAGCCATATTCTTCAATCCTGTCGATTAATTCCTTTCCTCCCGTGGCGACGATCTTTCCAGCCTTGAGGACGTGGACGGAATCCGGGCGGACATATTCTAGAAGCTTCTGGTAGTGGGTGATTACGATCGCAGCCTTGTCCGGGGTATGCAGGGCGTTCACACCGTCTGCGACTATCTTGAGGGCATCCACATCCAGCCCGCTGTCAGTCTCGTCCAGGATGGCAAGCGTAGGATCCAGCATAGCCATCTGGAATATCTCGTTTCTCTTCTTCTCGCCTCCGGAGAATCCTACGTTGACTTCACGCTTCGCGAATTCCGGCTTCATCTGCACCAGGGCCATCTTTTCCTTCATAAGTTTCAAGAAATCCCCGGCTTTCATAGCCTCTTTGCCTTCAGCCTTGAGACGGGAGTTGATGGCAGTCTTCATAAAGTTGGTGATCGAGACTCCGGGTATCTCTATAGGGTACTGGAAAGACAGGAACATTCCGGCCCAAGCCCTTTCCTCAGGCTTCATAGCCAGCAGGTCCTGACCCAGGAACTCGACCGTTCCTTCCGTGACTTCATAATCCGGCTTTCCTGCAAGGACGGAGGACAGGGTACTCTTGCCGGCTCCGTTCGGCCCCATCACCGCGTGGATTTCTCCGCGTCTGATTTCCAGGTCGATACCTTTCAGTATTTCCTTGTCAGCCACTTTGGCGTGCAGACCGCTTATCTTTAAGATTATATCTGACATAATATGATTATTTTCCTTCTCTGTACAGATTGAACCAAGTCCAAAGCGACCAAATGCCGTTTGCCAGGTACAGGGCGCTGACTATCGGCATAAATACGAGTCCTGCGCTGAGGTACAACGTTATGTTGGCAGCATTCACTATCAGCCATACGATCCAGCAATCCCACTTCTTCTGGGCAGACAGGAACTGTGCAAGCAGGGTGAGCATAAGCACGAACGAGTCGAGCCAGGGGGTCGGGTCCGGACTGAAAGTGTCTTTCCACCAGGAAGTTCCGAGCTGGCTGAGGACATATCCCCAGATGGCTCCGGCCACCATCACTATCGTCAGGGCAAGGCACCAGCCCCTCATTGAAAGTTTGGAGACTTTCAAGGCGGAAGCATCCTTCGCGCTTTCTTCCCCGGCCTTCGGATGCGTCCAGCGCCAGTGCCCGAAAGCGTTTATGGCAAAGGCAATCGGCTGCAGGAGGCAGGCCGAATATAGGTGCTTGTTCCAGAACAGGATGAACAGTAGTATGTTGTAGATGTAGCCGACCCAGAAGTTGTACTTGCTGTTCCGGCCGGCCATCACCACGCAGGTCAAGCCAGCGATCACGCTTGCCAGTTCCAGCCAGCTAACTCCGTTTCCTCCTATAGTGAAGACTATGTTGCCAATATCGAAAAAGTTCATTTCTATCAAATATTAACCGACTGATCCTTCGAGACTTACCTGCAACAGCTTGGTGGCTTCGACAGCGAACTCCATCGGCAGCCGTGACAGGACTTCGTGGGCGTAGCCGTTAACTATAAGCCCGACGGCATCTTCCGGACTAAGGCCCCTCTGGTTGCAGTAGAACAGCTGGTCCTCGCTGATCTTGGAGGTTGTAGCTTCGTGTTCCACGATGGCGGTCGGGTTGTAGCTCCGGATGTCCGGGAAAGTATGTGCTCCGCAGTTGGAGCCTATCAGGAGGCTGTCGCACTGCGAATAATTACGTGCGGAAACCGCTCCCTGGTTCATACGTACCAGTCCGCGGTAGCTGTTCTGGCTGTATCCTGCGGAGATACCCTTGCTGACGATGCGGCTCTTGGTGCCTCGTCCGATGTGTATCATCTTGGTGCCCGTGTCCGCCTGCTGGCGGTTGTTCGTGACTGCCACCGAATAGAACTCCGAAGAGGAATAATCTCCCTTGAGTATGGTAGATGGATATTTCCAGGTAATAGCGGAGCCGGTCTCCACCTGGGTCCAGCTCAAGTGCGCCCCGCTGCCCTTGCATATTCCTCGCTTGGTCACGAGGTTGAGGATGCCGCCCCGGCCCTGGGCATCGCCCGGGTACCAGTTCTGGACAGTGGAATATTTCACGTCTGCGTCCTTTTCCACGACTATCTCTACCACTGCCGCGTGCAGCTGGTTCTCGTCACGCATCGGCGCCGTGCAGCCTTCCATATAGCTCAGCGAGGAGCCCTCGTCAGCCACGATCAAGGTCCTTTCGAACTGTCCGGTGCCGGCGGCATTGATCCTGAAGTAGCTGGAAAGGTCCATCGGGCACTTGACTCCTTTCGGAATATAGCAGAAGCTGCCGTCGCTGAATACCGCTGAGTTCAAGGCGGCGAAGAAATTGTCCGAGACGGGTACCACGCTGGCGAGGTATTTCCTGACCAGGTCCGGATGTTCCTTGACGGCTTCTGAGAAAGAGCAGAATATAATGCCTTTTTCGGCCAGGGAGGAACGGAAGGTGGTGGCTACAGACACGGAATCGAACACGGCGTCCACTGCAACCACTCCTGCGAGTGCTTCACGCTCCCTTACCGGAATACCCAGTTTCTCGAAGGTCTCCTCCAGGGCCGGGTCTATTTCCTTCGGCCTTTCGGAATCCTTCTTCGGCGCAGCGTAGTAGATTATGTCCTGGAAGTCTATTTCGGGCATATCGAGATGGCCCCAACGCGGCATCGGCATCTTCTGCCAGCGGCGGAAGGCGTCCAGACGGAACTCCAGAAGCCACTCGGGTTCTTCCTTCCGGGCAGAGATCATCCGGATGATGTCTTCGTTCAGGCCCTTGGGAATGAACTCCTGGCTGACCTCGGTCACGAAGCCTTCCTTATATTCCTGCCGGGTTATTCCCTCTATTATGTCGTTTTCTTTCTTCTGGTCCATTCTGTTTCTGTTCGCTGCCCTGCGGCGGTCAGGCCAATGCAAACGCAAAGATAACCAAATTTCTTCTTTTGGAGGGGAAATAGTATCTTTGTCTTGATCAATAAAACGGACGGGTATGAATTCTTTCGGCAGGATATTCAAAGTCAGCATATTCGGGGAATCCCACGCGGCCGCCCTGGGGGTAGTCGTGGATGGCGTCAAGGCGGGCGTAAAGCTTGATGCAGCCGCTTTGGAAGCCGACATTCTCCGGCGCAAGAGCGGAGGCAAGGGAACCACTCCGAGGATTGAAGGCGACGAGCCGGAAATCCTGAGCGGAGTATTCAATGGATATACCACCGGGGCCCCTGTGGCCATTTTGTTCCGAAATACCAATGTCCGTTCAGGAGACTATGAGGCCATGAAGGAGGTGCCTCGCCCGGGTCACGCTGACTATACCGCGTCAGTGAAATGGAACGGATTCAACGATCCTCGCGGAGGAGGTCATTTCTCCGGCCGTCTGACACTTCCGCTGGTCGCCGCAGGAGCTATAGCAAAGCAGCAGACCGGATTCCGCTATTCTGCGGAGTTGGTCGAAATCGGCGGTGAGGCTTGCAAGGACAAGTGGGACGGAGTGCTTTCTTCGGCCGCGGCTGAGGGCGACTCCCTCGGAGGAGTGGTCGAATGCCGTATCGAAGGCGTCCCTGCCGGGCTCGGAGAGCCTTTCTTCGATTCGGTAGAGTCCCTTATCTCCCACGCAATGTTTTCCATACCGGGGGTAAGGGGAGTGGAATTCGGAGACGGATTCGATGCTTCCCGGATGAAAGGTTCCGAGCACAACGATCCTTTCGTGAAGGACGGCCAGTCCGTAGCCACTGCAAAGAACGGCTCCGGTGGGGTCAACGGAGGCTTGACCAACGGGGCTCCGATAGTCTTCCGTGTGGCGTTCAAGCCTACTTCAAGCATTGCTAAGGGACAGGACACGCTGAATGTCAAGTCAAGGGAGATGGTCTGCCTGAATGTTCCCGGCCGGCACGACGTATGCTTCGCCCTCAGGACCCCGGTCGTTGTGGAAGCCCTGAGCGCCATCGTCCTGGCCGACCTTCAGATGGTCTGCGAAGGTTTAAAGGGCTGATTCCCAGGTATTGTAAAAAGCGGGGAAGGATTTGGCGACGCACAGGCTGTCGTCAATCTTGATTGGAGTTGCTGCTCCGTAGGATGCTACGGTAAGGGCCATCGCCATCCGGTGGTCGTGGGAAGACGTGAAGTCCCCGCCTTTCATCATATTCCCGGTTAGGCAGCGTGATTCCAGGGACTGGCCCTCGACGGTCAGCACATCATCTTCCGCAAAGGCTGAGACCCCCATCTTTTCCAGCATATCGAGTATCGCCGTACCGCGGTCGCTTTCCTTGGAGGAGAGCCTCTTGAATCCTTGGATATGGCTCTGTCCGTGGCAGTAGGCTGCCAGGACTGAAACTATCGGGAACAGGTCCGGGCAATTGTTCAGGTCCGTGTCGAATGCCCTGAGCGGTGCTCTTTGGACCGTGATCGTGCCGGTGTGGACATTCTCGTCGAATTCATCCTCAAGCTGCGAAAGGCTAGCCCCGGCATCCATCAGGATATCCATAATGGAAAGGTCTGCCTGCAGGGAAGAGGTGTCCAGTCCTTCGAGCCTGACTTTACCGTAGAGAGCCCCTGCTACCAGGAAATTGGCGGCGGCGCTCCAGTCTCCCTCTATTCCGAAAGATGCCGGACGGTATTTCTGTCCACCTTTGATCTTGAACGTGATTCCGGTGCACAGGGACCAGTCCTGGGTCTCAAGGAATTCCTCGTCGCCTTCCATCTCGCTTCCTATGGTGATCCCGAACTTCCTCAGGACGTCCATCGTTATGAACATATATGGAATGCTCTTCGGGTCGCTTACGTGAATTACGGAGTCCTTCTTCAGCAGAGGCAGGGCCATAAGCAGGCCGGATATCAGCTGGGATCCATCCTTACCGGAAATGTCTGCCTTTCCTGGGACCAGCGGACCTTGTACGCTGAGCGGGACTTTTATGTCCGGAGATTTCCCGGGTTCCACTTCACCTGCAGGTCTGAGCACGGTTCCGAATCGGGCCATTATTTCGGTAGCCCCCTTCAGTGGACGGCGGAGAAGGGTATCCCTGCCTTCGATGCTGACTTCCTGGTCGGTCAATGCTGCCACGACAGGGATTATCAGCCTGGTCAGGAGGCCGGATTCTCCGACGTCTATCCTTTCCGGCACCTTTGCTCCGAAGCCTTTGACAGTCACTGAACTGCCTTCCACGGTGACATCGGCTCCGAGTGCCCTGGCCACTTCTATTGCAGCCTCGTTGTCCCCGCAGGGAGAGTAACCTTCGAGTTTGGATTCACCCTCGGCCAGAGCCGCTGCCAAAATAGCCCTCTGGGCGAAACTCTTTGAAGCCGGCATATCCAGCGATGCGCCGCTGTCCAGAGGCTTCTTTCCTCCGAATATGGCAGCGTTCATCTTGTCATAGCTCCATTGACCAGGAGCGGCTGCCTCCTCTTCGGTCAGGGCGGCATAGGAGAACGGGGCTCCCTTGGCCAGGCTGGTCAAACGGCTCATCCTTCCGTGACCGCCCATCGCGAAAGCGATCAGCCGGCCCGGGATCTCAGAATCGTACAGTGAAAGGACTCTTTCCGCGTCCTTCCCGTCATTGGCCATCGTTGCTATCTTGACGATCTCGCCTCCGAACCTGCGGCATTTTCCGGCAGTCGACTGGAGTACTTCCAGGGTGGGAGTCCCGTCGAAGAAATGTGCTGAACGGATCATCACGGTGCCGTATTCGCTGCACTCACGGCGCAGCCTCTTGCCCATTTCCTTCGGAGCTTCGATCTCGAGGTCGACGAAGGCGGCGCCGGCCTCGATGGCCGCGGTGAGTCTTTTTTCGGCTTCCTCCCAGGTGATATCTCCCTCTGGGCTGACCCTGCAGGTTGCTACCAAAGGGGTGTCGGAAGAGGAAAACAGTTCGGTTATATCATCCTCGGACAAAGGGCACCTGTCAAGCCGGATTTCCGCCATCTCGATCTGAGGGAGGCTCTTTTCCAGCAGATTGGATATTCCCTCCAAGTCCTTGTTCTGGATAGTCGTGCAAATCATAGGTCAATCATTGTCTTGGGTCAGGAGTCCGGTGACTTCATCTACGTCCAGGTCCATCGTTACGACGTGACCTATCCTTTCCGGAATGACGAAATGGACGGCGGCACCTTCCGCCTTCTTGTCTTTTTTCATCGCCTCGCCCAGGTCCTTTATCGGGAACGGACATTCGGTTGGCAGGGCGCAGCGTTTGAAATCGGCCTCCAGCTTTTCTGCGAGGCCGGTTTTTGCTATTCCTTTCTTTTCTGCAAGCTTGGCGGCCAAGATGATTCCCATAGCGACCGCCTGCCCGTGAGTTATGCTCTCATCAGATAGTTTCTCTATCGCGTGGGCGAAGGTATGTCCCAGGTTCAGCAGCCTCCTTTCGCCTCGTTCGTAAGGGTCGCGGCCGGCTATTCCGGCCTTTATCCCGGCGGCCGCTCCGATGAATTCCGTCAGGTCCCCGTGCTTCTCCAGGCTCTCCACCGCCCTGTCGTACCAACTTCCGGAATCGTCGATGATGAAAGTCTTCAGCAGTTCGGCTCCTCCGGCGGCAAGATGTCCGGCCGGGAGTGTTTCCAGGACCTCCGGACAGATGAACGTCATCTCCGGCTGCCGTATCGCCCCGATCATATTCTTGTAGGAATCGAGATTGACTCCGTCCTTTCCGCCGATAGCAGCATCGACCTGGGCCAGGAGGGTGGTAGGAACGAAGCCGAAGCGGATCCCGCGTTTGTAGACTGATGCCGCGAAGCCTGCGATGTCCGTCGTGACACCTCCTCCGACTCCGAGCAGGAACGCATCCCTGCCGGCATCGTGCCTCATCAGCCAGCGGCAGATATCCTCCACCGTGGAGAGGACTTTGTTCCTCTCGGTTGCCTCGATTTCCAAGGAAGCCGCGGCAGGGACCCCGAGAGCCCGCACCACGCTCCTGACATTCCTGTCATATACAATGAATATGCTCCCGTAAGCCGCAAGCTTCCCCGCGACATCCTGCACCGAGCATCGGATTATCTTGATATCAACCATTTATTCGTAATATACTGACCAATGTAAGACAGATGATGAATCTGCCGGTACCAAGTTAGTTTTTTTTTCTTATATGCCCAAAACCGGCATATCGTATTCATTTTGTGTTTTAGTAAAAAGAGAGTTATCTTTAATGGAAGAAAAATGGTGCTATGAAAAAGGTCCTTTCATTCATCATAATTATCCAAGCTTGCCTGATATCTTGTGAGAGACAAGGTCTTCATCAGCTCCTGAAAGAGATGGAATCTTCAATCTCCGTGTATCCCGACAGTGTATTAGCTTCAATAAAATCCATTGATACAACTACATTACGATCCAGGAAGGATAGGGCCAGATATTCATTGCTATATGCCATGGCCTTGGATAAATGCTGGATTGACACCACGGATACCCGTGTCGTGATGCCTGCCGTGGATTATTTTGGCAAGCATGGTACGGCTGACCAGAAGTTGAAAGCATACTACTACCTCGGAATAGAGCAATTGAACGGAAAGGATTTCAGTGAGGCGATCGTGTCTTTCACGAAGGCAAAGGAATATGCCGGCCGGGCGACCGACGATTACCAATGCGGTTTGCTGTATGCTGCGCTTGCTGACACCTATACCTCCACGATGGAATATGCCGAGGCTACAGATTGCATTGAAAAGTCAATCGAATGTTTCAAAGCGTGCGGCAGGAATGATGTTGTGGGCCATTTGAGGCTCCGTAAGGCTCGGAACCTTGCCAATACCAAGAATTGGGATGAGGCAAAGGCTTATTATAAGGAGATCTTGTCAGATTCAACCATCGTCTCTCCTTTGAGGGAAAGCGTGGAGGCCGACTATGCAATGGTGTCAATCACATCTCCTGAACCTGATGATTCATTAGCGCTGGCTTATCTGTCAAGTGTTTATGCTAAGACTTGCAAGTTGGAGAATCCGAATCAATACGGAGCTTATGCCTATGCCCTGCAGTCAGCCGGAAGGTTGGAAGAATCGGAATCAATATTCCGGAAGATGTCTGATGCAGGTATGTCGGATAATGTTTATTACGATTATTGGAAGCATCGCGCATTGCTGACGGGCGGAGATGTCGAGCAGGCCTTCCCTTTGCTGTTGTCTTCGATGCGCCAGTCGGATTCGATTTCCGCGATTGCTTTTTCTGTTTCTTCAGCCAATGCCCAAAGGGAGTATCTTGAGTCAGTCAACAGGGATAAGGATCTCAAGATACGGGATCAACGCACGACTTTGATCATATATGTCCTTGTTTCTCTCATCGCATTCCTGCTGTTGCTCTTCCTTCTGCAGAGAAGGAAGGCAAAACAGAAGGAAGAACATGAACGCATGGTCACTGTGATGGATTCTTTCGAGGGACAGGTCAAGAAACTTGAAAAGGAGAAGAACAGGGCAAAGTTCGCCTACCTGTCAGAACTCTATGAAGAGGTGTACGTCAAAACCGGAGGGAGCAAAGAGGCTTCGATGGAAAAGATGTATGGGATTCTCCGCGACAGGATCAGCACACTGGATTCGTCACCGGAAGCACAAGTTCGTTTCGAGAATATGCTTGATGAAGAGTCAGGCGGTATCATGAAGTCATTCAGAAAAGACTTCCCGGAAATGTCCGATTCCGACTGCCGGATGGCCGGCTACATATTCGCAGGTTTTGACAATACCACCATTATGTTGTTGATGGATATTTCTTCGCTCGAAAACACCCGCACCATCAAAAGTCGTCTGAAGAGGCGGATCGGTAATTCTTCGGTAACCGACAAAGATTCCTATCTCAAGTATTTCTGATCCTTCCGCTGTCCACTTTTATTCACGCTTCTCCCGGGACTTGTTTCGGTTTTCTTTACCACTATGACAATTCCTGGCCTGCAATGCCCTGGAAGAGGCTTTTTTCAATACCGTTTGTAAGCTTTTCATAGCCGAAGATACTCGTAGCATCGGCTATCTGACCTAATTTTGCAACAACCATCACCTTGATGGTTGTCGTGTGTTGTAAAAAATCTTTATGAATTGAAAAGCTATGAAACGATTATTGTTATTAACCTCCGTTTTACTTTTTGTTGCAGCCTTTGGTCAAGAGACAGAAAAGAATACTGTTGAAAGTTTCTTTGATTGGACTTATGATTTTTACGGTATATCATTAAAGCTACCAGAGGGTTATTCGGCTGAAAAGACGAAAGTGGTTTGGTCATATCGCCCGGAACTCCGACATCCTCTTGGAGGTATTTTTAGTGTAGCCGCAATCAGTCCAGATAGAAACTGCGTTGTTTTTTATCCGGAGGTCGTTTTCAAAATAATGACACGGGGACAGGATAATGTAGATGGGAGAATGGCGTTGATAGTTCGTGGCCTCAAGTATTTGACAGGGAAAGTGGAAACGGACGGTAAATATGCCGACCCTTATGACATTTCGTTCAATCCTACTGATTATATGACAACGATAAGCGGAAAGACTGTTCGCGAAGCATTCAATGCTGATTATGTTTTCCTTTATGGATCAGACTTTGATCCGGCAGTTCTATCTTGTCCTACAAAAGGTTTTTCAATACCTTTCGATAAAAAGAAATATTCAAAATTGCAGCGTGTGCACATCGTAAAGGAAGGCGGCAGCAATTACGACCTGCTCATGCTTTTTACCGAAACCGGTTTTGAGAATCGCTGGAAATACTTAGGCGACTTGTCAGGAACAATAATCTTCGACACAAAGAAGATTCGCCAGACTTGGGTGGTGGCCGAATGATTGGGTAATCTTACCTGTCCGGCGGCAGTTGGCTGCAACGTTAGGGCGCATTTACCCGTATAGGGCTGCGAAGCAGCAAGCGCCCGATGTTGCTGCCGCTGACGCAAAGGATCCCCGGTCAGGCCGGGGATGACGATCGAGCCGGGTATGACGTTCGAGCCGGGGATTTAAAAATCATACAGATTCAGGCCGGTCTCTTCGTCGGGGCGGCGGCCTGCGGTGCAGTGGAAGCGGGTGACAACGAGTTCGCATGCACCATTGATGGTGGCGCAGAGGAGGTGGCCACCGACTACCGAATAGTCGCTGCGCCCCAGGTTCACGTGGACGTGGAGATAGACATCTCCGTCCTTCTCGGAGATATTCCCGACAAGGCTTGAAATCTCCATCTGCTCATCGAAAGTCTTGTCCACGTATTTCTTGGTGGCAGGATCGAGGAACCTCAGGGTCGCCGTATTCACGGCACCCAGGCCGGATACCTCACCGCACAGGATACCCTGGTCCTGGCAGAAGGCCGCCAGGGCGGACACGATCTCTTCATGGTTGTTTATGCTGAGGACGAACCTATCGCCGTCCTGAACGAAAGAGTATTGCTTTCCCATATTACTTCTTGACAATCCTTATGGCGAATCCGCCGGAACGCGCGCAGTGCATAGTCAGTTCGCTTTCTGAATTGACCTCCATCTTGGTCACCGAATATGTTTCCCAGGACCTTGCCTCCGGTGATGCCGTCAGCCTTCTCGGTGTCGGCGTAAATGGTTGCTTCATAGGTGTTTCCGCTCTCGAGGAAGTCAAGCTTGAAGGTAAGGTCACGCTCCAGTTCGTCGGTTACTCCACCCACGAACCAGTCCGCATCGGCCGCAGGACGCTTGCCTGAGGCCTTGGCCTGGCGGGCGATGACGATATAGTCCCCGGGCTCCGCAAGGAGATATTCGCTCTTCTGCCAGTCTATGGCGACGTCCTTGATGAACTGGAAGGCATCAGGCTGGGCCTTGTAATGCTGCGGAAGGTCTGCTGCCATCTGGAGCGGGGAATACATCGTCACGTACAGCGCCAGTTGCTTGCAGATTGTCGACTGTACCCTTGAATGGTCGCTTGGATCTAGTTTGGACAGGTCCATTTCGAATATTCCCGGAGTGTAATCCATCGGGCCTCCCTGGAGTCGGGTGAAAGGAAGGATGGTGACGTGATGCGGCAGGACCTGGCTGCGGAATTCGGTACCCATCGCAGCTTCGTTGCCGATGAGGTTCGGATAGGTCCGGCACAGGCCGGTCGGACGCACGGCTTCGTGGGCGTTGACCATAATCTTGTGCTCCGCCGCCTTCTTTACGCAGTACAGGTAGTGGTTGACCAGGGCCTGGCTGTAGTGATGTTCGCCGTAAGGTATTATGTCGCCTACATAGCCGCTCTTGACGGCCTCGTAGCCGTACTTGTTCATTAGGGAATATGCTTCTTCAAGGTGCCTCTCGTAATTGACCGTGGAAGCTGAGCTTTCGTGGTGCATTATCAGCTTGATGCCCTTGGAGTGGGCATATTCATTCAGGGCCTTGAGGTTGAAGTCCGGATATGGGGTCACGAAGTCGAAGACATAGTCCTTCTGGCAGCCGAACCAGTCCTCCCATCCCTCGTTCCATCCTTCGACCAGAAGGGCGTCGAAGCCGTTCGCTGCTGCGAAGTCGATGTAGCGCCTGACGTTGTCGTTGGTGGCTCCGTGGCGGCCGTGAGGGGTTGCCTTGGAATAGTCGCTGATCCCGAGTTCAACGGTAGGGAAGTCGTCGGTATAGGACCAGTGGGACTTGCCGGTGATCATCTCCCACCATACTCCCATATACTTGACAGGATGTATCCAGGAAACGTCGTCCAGTGCGCAAGGTTCGTTGAGGTTCAGGATGAGCCTTGAAGCCAGCGCCTTGCGGGCATCGTCCACCACCATCACCGTGCGCCACGGGGTCTTGCCTGGAGTCTGGATATGTCCCTTCCAGCCTTGTGCGTCAGGAGTAAGCCAGGTCGTGAATATGAAGCTCTTGTCCTCCAGGTTGAGGTGGGCCGCAGGATAGTCGACTACGGCTGCCTCGTGGATGTTTACGTACAGGCTGTCGTCTGTCTTGAGCTGGAGTGAGGTCTGGACGCCGGTGGAAGAGAAAAGCTGCTGCGAAGCGTTCCATTCGGCATTGTTAGGAAGGAGGGACCTGATTTCCGAAAGACGGCTCTTAGTGTAATTGTATTCCTGGGTGTCGTAGTCTCCGGGTATCCACCAGGCAGTGATGTCTCCAGGCATCGCAAACTGCGTAAGTTCTTCCTTGATAGTGAAATACCTCATCTTGTCCTGCGTCGGGAACTCATAGCGGAATCCGAGTCCGTCGTCGAAAAGGCGGAAGCGTATCATCATCACGGCGTCAGGACCGTTCTCTTTTTCTCCGCCCTTTTCCAGGGTGACAGCCAGCTCGTTGTAATGGTTCCGTATCTGGCTTTCTTCTCCCCACACCGGCTCCCAGGTTTCGTCGAGGGAGTCCCTTTGGACAGAGGTTATGGTGAAATCGGAATGGAGGCTTACAGGGTGGTCATATACCCTTCCGGACTTCTGCTCGTAGGTCTTGTCCAGCCTTTTCCCTCTCAACTCGAATCCCATCGTGCTCGGCAGGATCACGTCCTTGCCTTCGCGGGAAAGCGAATATGCAGGAGTTCCGTCTTCGGTCAGGCAGAACTTGAGTTCCAGTTTGCCGTCCGGGCTCGCAAGCACCAGGGCATCATCTCCAATCTCAGTTTTCTTCGGGGCTTTTTCCTTGCATCCCGCAGCCGCCAGCACTATGACAAGTAACGCAAATACAGCTGCCAGTTTCTTGAATATATCCATAAGTGGTTCTATTATCGCTGATTCACAAATATACTCATTTTCCGCCATACTTGATTTCTTTGCAAAAAATGCTTATCTTGTGAAATCCAACTGAGCAATAACAAGCCGACCATTCATAATTTCAATACTTTATGCACTCAAAACTTCTAAAACTGATCATCTGTGTCGCTGCGACCCTCTTGTGGGGCGGGGTAACCTGGGCGCAGACGAGGACGGTGAAGGGCCATGTCATCGCTTCTGATGACAACCAGCCTATAGCCGGTGCTTTCGTTATGCCGGAGGGCTACCCGAAAATCGGTACGACAACAGATCTTGACGGTAACTTTGTCCTCGACAAGGTTCCTACCGGTGCGAAGAACATCATTATTTCTTTCATGGGCTATGAAGAAACCAAGGTGCCTGTGAAGGATTTCGTGAATGTGACCTTGTCACCGGATTCCGAAATGTTGGAACAGGCTGTCGTCACGGGTATGACCCAGGTCGACCGGCGTATCTTCACGGGTTCAGCCGCCAAACTGGACGCCGAGGATACGAAGATCAGCGGTATGGCTGATATTTCGAGATCCCTTGAAGGCCGTGTCGCCGGTGTCTCCGTACAGAACGTCTCCGGTACGTTCGGTACCGCTCCGAAGATCCGCGTCCGCGGCGCCACCTCGATCTACGGTTCCTCTAAACCGCTGTGGGTCGTCGACGGCGTCATTATGGAAGACATCGTGGAAATAGATGCTGAAGACCTAAGCTCGGGTGATGCCAACACGCTGATCTCTTCGGCGATCGCCGGTCTTAACTCGGACGATATCGAGAGCTTCGACATCCTCAAGGACGGTTCCGCAACCTCTATCTATGGTGCACGCGCAATGGCGGGCGTCATAGTCGTCACGACGAAGAAGGGTCGTGTCGGACACAGCTCCATCAGCTACACCGGGGAATATACCATCCGCCGGAAGCCGAGCTACTCGACTTTCAATATCATGAACTCCCAGGACCAGATGGGTATCTACCAGGAACTGGAGCAGAAGGGATGGTTGAATTACGCTTCGACCGCGAACGCCTCGCAGAGCGGTGTCTACGGCAAGATGTACGAGCTCCTCGGTACCTTCGATCCTGTCACGGGCCAGTTCGACATCGCCAATACCAACGAGGCGAAGGCAGCTTACCTGAGAGCTGCCGAGTACCGCAACACGGACTGGTTCGATATTCTCTTCAAATACAATGTCCAGCACAACCACTCCATCTCGATGAGCGGCGGTACCGACAAGGGCAACTACTACGCCTCTATGTCGGTGATGGACGACAAGGGATGGACCGACCAGAGCTCCGTCAGGCGTTATACGGCGAATATCAATTCCACGTACAAGCTTCTCCCGAACCTCTCCCTCAATATGATTGCCAACGCCTCCTACAGGCAGCAGCGTGCTCCGGGAACCTTGGGAAGTACGACGAACGTGGTCAGCGGCGAGGTCACCCGTGCGTTCGATATCAACCCGTATTCTTACGCATTGAATACTTCCAGGACCCTCGATCCCGAAGTGTTCTATACCCGTAACTACGCTCCTTTCAACATCCTCTACGAGTTGGAGAACAACTATATGGACCTGGATGTAACGAACCTCAGGTTCCAGGGCGAACTGAAATGGAAGGTCTTCCGCGACCTCGAACTTTCCGCCCTCGCCGCCTCGAAGTATTCAGGCAGCTCCCGCGAGCACTACATCCTTGACAACTCCAACCAGGCACAGGCTTACCGCGCCGCCTATACGACGACAATCAGGGACAACAACTCCTATCTGTATACGGATCCGGATATCCGTTACGCCCTGCCTGAATCGGTCCTCCCGAACGGAGGTATCTTCCAGAGGACGGACAACAAGATGAATGGTTGGGACTTCCGTCTTTCCGCGAACTATAACCACACCTTCGCCCAGGCGCACCAGGTGAGCGCATACGGTGGTATGGAGGTCAACTCCAACGACCGTCACGAGACCTGGTTCCGCGGCTGGGGTATGCAGTACAGTATGGGCGAAGTCCCGAGCTACTACTACAAGGTCTTCAAGAAAGACGCTGAGAATGCGGCGGACTATTACTCCCTGGACAATACCCACGAGCGCCGGGCCGCCTTCTTCGGCACTGCCAACTATTCCTACAAGGGCAGGTACAGCGTCAACGGTACGATGCGCTATGAAGGATCCAACCGTCTCGGCCATTCCCGCACCGCCCGCTGGCTCCCGACCTGGAACGTGTCCGCCCGTTGGAATATCTCCGACGAGTCCTGGATGCGTCCACTCCAGCCGACTCTGAGCCACGCCGCCCTCAAGGCTTCATATTCCCTGACTGCGGAAAGCGGTCCGTCCTGGGTCACCAACTCCAACGCCGTCTACTATGCACGCAATATCTGGCGTCCGGTCGTCGGTGATATGGAGACATCCATCGATATCTCCAGCCTTGCGAACCCGGATCTGACCTTCGAGAAGAAGCACGAGCTCAACATCGGTATCGAACTCGGTTTCTTCGACAACCGCATCAACTTCATCGCGGACTGGTACGACCGTAACAACTACGACCTCATCGGTATCACCAATACGATGGGTATCGGCGGTGAAATCACCAAATACGGTAACGTAGCAGCTATGACCTCCGGCGGTTATGAGCTTTCCCTCACGACTCAGAATATCCGGACCAAGAATTTCAAGTGGACCACGAACTTCATCTGGTCGCACTCCCATAATACGGTCACCAAGCTGACCACTTCCAAGAGGGTCATCGACCTCGTGAGGGGAAGCGGTTTCGCTATGGAGGGCTATACAAACCATTCCATATTCTCCATCCCGTTCGCCGGCTTGAATGAGGAAGGTCTTCCTACTTTCTACGGACCGGACGGGGAGGTTACCGTTACCGGCATCAACTTCCAGCTTTCCGACCAGGAACAGCTCAAGTACCTCAAGTATGAGGGCACTGCCGATCCGACCGGAGTCGGGTCAATCGGTAACACCGTCGAGTGGAAGGGCCTCAGGCTGAATGTGTTCGTTACCGGTTCCTTCGGTAATGTCATCCGCCTCGATCCCGTCTTCCGCTCGAGCTATTCCGACCTTTCCTCGATGCCGAGGGAATTCAAGAACCGCTGGACGGTTCCGGGGGACGAGAATATCACGACGATCCCGGTCATCGCATCCCGTATGCAGTCCTACAACTACAGCAATCTCAGCTATGCGTACAACGCCTACAACTATTCCGACGAGCGCATTGCCAGCGGTGACTTCATCCGTCTGAAAGAGATTTCGCTGTCTTACGACCTTCCGAAGTCTTTCGTCCAGAAGATGAAGATGTCGAACCTCTCTCTCAAGCTGCAGGCGACCAACCTCTGCCTGCTCTATGCCGACAAGAAACTCAACGGCCAGGATCCTGAATTCTTCAATTCCGGCGGTGTCGCCGTCCCGGTGCCGAGACAGTTTACGCTCACTCTCAAGATAGGTCTCTAATAATTAGCAAGTTATGAAAATGAAAAAATATATTTTCGCTTTAGCATTTGCGTTGGTGGGCCTGGTCTCCTGCGATAAGTACCTGGATACGATGCCTGATAACCGTACCGAGATCGATACGGAAGAAAAAGTGAAAGCTTTGCTGAAATCGGCCTATCCTACTCACTGGTATGTGACGGTAACAGAATATATGTCCGACCAGCTGGATGATATGTCCGCGGTCGTTTCCGGGACCCAGGGACAGTTCTTCCAGGATCTCTGGAACTGGAAGGACAATACCCTTTCCAACAACTCTTCTCCGAGGTATATCTGGTCTGATGGCTGGAGCGTCATCGCTTGTGCGAACCAGGCGCTTGAAGCTATTCAGGAAATGGGCGGTCCTTCCGTCAGCCCCGCAATCGCCGAGGCTTACGGCGAGGCGCTGATCTGCCGCGCATACGCTCACTTTATCCTCGTCAACGTTTTCTGCCTCCATTACGATCCCGAGCACAGTGCTACGGATCTTGGCATTCCTTATATGGAAACCCCAGAGAAAGGTCTCAATCCGGAATATGAGCGCGGAAATGTGGCGGATGTCTATGCTAAGATCGACGCGGACATCCAGGAAGGAATGAAGTATATCGGTGATACCTACGATGTACCTAAGTGGCACTTCACCCGCCAGGCCGCCTGCGCCTTCGCGACGAAGTTCTACCTCTACTATAATAAATGGGATCTTGCAGTCAAGTATGCCGACGAGTGCCTGGGCTCTGCCCCGAAGAGCCTTCTGAGGGATTACGATGCCCTTCAGAGCAATACTTCGAGTCTGACGGAAGGCCGTACGATGTACAACAGTACGGACAACAAGTGCAACCTCCTGATGACTTCCGCCTACAGCAATCTGGGCAACACGACGTTCTACAATTCTTCCGGTTCGAACAAGCACTATGCTTACACGAACAATATCGCACTGACTGAGGACCTGCTGGCTCCTCTCCCTTGGAAGACGACGGGCGTGGATAATGCGGATCTCAGATTCCGTTCCCGCCGTTATAACAGCGGTTCATTGAGCTATGTCCTTCTCTGGAAGGTGTTCTATCAGTTCCAGACCACGAACCAGGTGACCGGAACCGGATATGCTCGCGGTATATTCCCTGCCTTTACGGCAGATGAAACCCTGCTGCTCCGGGCTGAGGCCAAGATCCTGCTCAAGCAGTTCGATTCCGCCTGTGAGGACTTGAATCTCTGGGCGAACAACTTTTACGTGGTTTCTGAGGAAATCAAGATGACCCCAGCCAGCATCACCGAATTCGAGAACAGTATGGACTACTACCTCTGGGATAAGCCGACGCAGAAGAAGCACCTGCATCCTGCCTTCGCGATTGACGCCGAAGGTTCCGTGCAGGAAAGCATGCTGCAGCTTTGTCTCCGCTTCCACCGCGCTGAAAGGTGGGGCAACGGCGAACGCTGGTTTGATGTGAAGCGCTACGGTATTACTATCTACCGTCGTTTCTGCGATTCCAACGGCAATATCGACCGCATCGAGGATACGATGGATTATCGCGATCCTCGCCAGGCCGTCCAGGTCCCTCAGGAGTGTATCGATGCCGGTCTTCAGCCGAATCCACGTAACTAAATCAAGGAGGAACGATTATGAAAAAATATATAGTTTTTGCACTGGTTTCCGCCCTGTTCGCCGTAGCGTTCTCTTCCTGCCGGAAGGATGAACCTCTCAGCAAGGACAGTATCATCACGATGGACGACTATATCCAGAATGACTTCGACAAGTGGCTGGAAGCGAATTACGTCAATCCTTACAACATCGTTTTCAAGTACCGGTACCAGATTGATGAGTCGAACCGTACATACTATACGATTCCCGCCTCTTACGACTGTGCCATCATTATGGCCCATCTCGTGAAGTATCTCTGCATCGATTCGTATGACGAGGTCGCAGGCGTGAATTTCACCCGCCAGTACTTCCCGAAGATGTTCTTCATCATCGGGGAATGGGAGTACAACAACAACGGTACGATGATCTTGGGTACGGCTGAAGGTGGAAAGAAGATCCTCCTCACGGGGGTCAACTGGATTCCAAAGGTGCTGGACGGAACGTTCAGTTCCAGCTATGATACCGCCCGGGGCTTGAACCACTACTATATCAAGACGATCCATCACGAGTTCACGCACATCCTGA
Source organism: uncultured Bacteroidales bacterium (assembly GCA_905235085.1). Classification (GTDB taxonomy): domain Bacteria; phylum Bacteroidota; class Bacteroidia; order Bacteroidales; family UBA932; genus Cryptobacteroides. The sequence continues at coordinate 63,174 of CAJOKD010000002.1, forward strand.
ACCAGACCAAGGACTTCCCGGTCGAGTTCAGCCAGATCACGCCGAACGACTATGTCTACAACGACTGGAGCAATGCACCGTACAATTCCGGTTATATGGAGAGGGGTTTCATCTCTTCATATGCCCAGCATTCCGACCGTGAAGATTTCGCTGAGATGATGTCCATCTACGTGACGAATACTCAGGAGCAGTGGGATAGCTGGATGGCGGATGCCGGTGATGCCGCTTACCTGATCACAGCAAAACTGGATCTTGTCAAGTCTTATATGCTAGGCACTTACGATATCAACATCGACCAGTTGAGGGCTACCATCCTGAGGCGTCAGGATGAAGTGGCCGCCGGACAGGTCGACCTCACCTCTTTAACCATCAATTAAGGAATAAGCGATATGAAAAGAATATTATCATACGTTTTGACAGCGGTCGTGACCTCGATGTCCCTCGTCTCCTGCCTGTACCAGGAGGAAGACCTCTTCGAGAAGTCTTCTTCCCTTAGAATGGCTGAGACCCTGGTCGACATCCAGAAAGTGCTGACCGGTTCCAGCCAGGGATGGGTTATGTATTACTATCCGAACGGCGGCGCTGGTTTCAATGCCGGCACCCAGGGCATCGGAGGCTATGTCCTTACGATGACCTTTACCGATTCCCAGGTCACGGCTTGGAATGAAAAGCTTACCGGTTCCGACACATCCCTCTATAAGTTGACTAACGATGACGGTCCCGTCCTTGCTTTCGACTCGTTCAACACCAGCCTGCACTATTTCGCCACTCCTTCCGGATCAAGCAATAATCTTTACGGAGAGACCGGCAATTACCAGGCGTACAAGGGGGATTTCGAGTTCCTCGTCCTCAAGCACAGCCCTGAGGAGATCATCCTGAAGGGGAAACGTTCCCTGAACTATTACAAGATGTATCCGCTTACCGTTTCTCCCGAGGAGTATGTTTCCAAGACCGTGGAGACGAGCGAACTGGTCTTTATGAGTTCCTTCGACGGGCCTTTCAATGGCCAGCCGGCACACATCACTCTCGACCTGAACGCCCGTCAGGCTACGATTACGTTGAACGGGGATGAGGACAACGCCAAGACTGTCGCCTACAATTTCACTCCGGAAGGAATCCGTTTCTACAAGGATGTGAAGATAGGTGACAACACGTTCTCTTCGTTCAAGTTCGACAGGGACAAAGCGACGCTGACTTCCACGGAGTACCCGGATTTCGTCCTGCAGGGATCGCTTCCGGAAGGATGGAGTTCCTATTCTTCCTTCCTGGGAACCTGGACGCTCAATTTCAACAATGGTGCGACGCTTTCCGGCGTGCAATTCAAGGAGGATGTCCCAGGGAAGTCGATTCTGATCGGCGGCCTGCACGACAAATTTGATGTCTTCGCGGAGTATGACCTCGGAACGGGAACGATTTCCATCCGGACCCAGCACGTCGCGGAGGATCCCGAATCGGGCTACTATGTCCTGATGGGATGCCGCTCCATTGCCACCGGATACTACTCTTTCTCACAGTCTTACGGTATGCAGGGTGTGCTTTCAGACATTAACGGCGTTACGACCATTACCCTGTCGGATAACGGAAAATGGGCCAGGGGGACCGACTCCTTCGGTCTGTATTTCCTGTCCAGGAGATCATATTCCACCTCCGACCGTGTGGGTTATGTTTCGGAAGACTGGTTCTGGAAGAGCGGAGCACATACCCTTCAGTATCTTACTTCATTCGTTCGTCAATAAATGAAGCCTATGAAAAAGTATTTATTTATCTTATTGGTCGGGGCCGCCTTGCTGGCGGTCGCCTGCCAGGAGGAAAAGATTACTTACGAGATCCACGACAACATCACTGTCGTAAGCCAGAATCTTATTTTCCAGCCACAGGGTGGTTCCGGAGAAGTTGTCGTCGAAGCGGAATCTCCCGTGTCGGCCTCTGCAGACCGTCCTTGGTGCAACGTAACTGCCAACGGGATGACCGTTACCGTAACGGTCCCTGAATGGACAGGTAAGGAAAGCCGGTATGCCAAGATTACCATCAAATCAGGTCAGGAGACGATTTCGTTGACGGCCCAGCAGTTCGGCGAGGTAATCGGCGGTCTGGATATGACTGATGTCACCTCTCCGGCCGAGGGCTCAGTCAAGGAATTCAAATATGTCTCCAATCTGCCGGTCAGTATGGTTTCAAACGAAAGCTGGATCCATATCGCAATCGATGAGGAACGCCAGGTCGTCAAGATTACGATCGATAAGAATACGGAACCGGGGACCCGTGCTGGTGTCGTTAATTATACGATCGGCGGTCATTCCGGGACGTTCAACGTCCTCCAGTATCCGGTAACGATCCTTGTCCAGGACGGCTGGACAGCTACCGTCGTCGACGGTGGATACGAGCATCCTAAACAGTTCGACGTCATCTCGATGCAGGCTACTGATCCAACCGAGAAATTCGTCTGGGCGGTTGTCGACAAGTCCAAAGTGACGGATGTGGCGGATTATGCTTTCTCCGTCGTTGCTGTCGAGAAGAAGAATGAGATTATGGCCAAGGTGGAAAGCGGCCAGATTGCATCATTCGCCGAAGGCCTTTCCTCCGGGAGCCTGACGGAAAAAATCTACGATCTGGATTTCACGTCTGATGCTTATGCCATATTCGTCGGATACGGTGACAACGGTTATGTGACAGGCCGATGGGGGTATGTCGATCTTTCCATCGACGACCGTCAGCCGATGTATTACAAGTGGATAGGCAGCTGGAACGTGCCTCGCGGATCCGAAGTGGACACCTGGGTCGTTGAAGCAGGAGAGAATGAAAAGAATGTCAAGGTCTCCGGCTTCGGCGGAATGGATGCGACAACCTATGCCAGCGGTGCCTTGGTCGCGGTTGTGGACTATGATGCGGAGACAGGAGAACTGGTCTTCAAGGTCTATGAGAACACGGCTGTTTCCTGGAATCATTCCACATACGGAAAGATGAACGGCTTATTGAGCGGACAGTATACGAACGTTGCAGGCAAGACATACTACAGCTCCGGTATCGGAACTGTCATCTGCCGTGCCGCGATATCCGAGGACTTGAAGACTGCAACCATTACTCCTGGAACGGTTACTTCCGGCGGTGCTCCGGCAACGTTCTCCTGCATCCGCTGGTATGGTCGTTACACGAAGGCGGACGGAAGCCGTAGCGGTGTATCGTGGAACGGTACAGACACGGCGATTCCTACCACGATGACCAAAGTGACGGAGTAATTTCCCTTGTGATCCTTTGATGAGGATGACCAAAAAGTCTAGACTTTTTGGTCATCCTCCTTTTTTTTGTTCCCGATGTAGGATTGGGTTCAGACGCTGCACTCAAGGGTGCGCCCAAATGGACCCTTAGGCGAGAAAAGGGGTATAAAAAACACGAAACCGCCCCGGAGGCTTCTCTGAGGCGGTTGGGGTTGTTCCAGGTGATTCCGTTGGGATTCGAACCCAAGACCCACAGCTTAGAAGGCTGTTGCTCTATCCAGCTGAGCTACGGAACCAAACGGGCTGCAAATATACGTATTTTCCGATGATTAATTACTATGTTCGCATATTAAAAATGAGTTGGATTCTCAAAAGGGAGATGGGCAACGCCGGCCATCGATTCAATCCAAGCGGCCGATAGTCAATCTGTAACTGACGGAAGGCATGATTGGGAACAACGAAAGCTGTTTCCATTGCCGATTGTCATTGTCCAGGAATATGGCGGACGGGTTGTGCCGGTTGAGCGCGTTGAAGATCCCCAGGTTCAGTCTGTGGTCGTATATGCCTCTTCCCCAGTGGACATAGGTACCTAGATCCAGCCTGATATAGGACGGGTGGCGGTAACTGTTGAACTGTCCATAGTAATCAAGATTGGGAGTCCTGCCTCCCCAAGGGAAGGAAATGGAATAAACTCCGGATTTTACACTCTCATTGTGACCGCTTTGGAAAGTAAAGAATCCAGTCAGACCGAATACCGACCTTTCAGTCTTAATAACTTTGCCTTCCAGTTGGATATTTAGGATATGAGGACGGTCAAACTGGGAGGGGAAGCGCAAGCCCCCGTTCAAATCAGGGAAATAACGGTCTGTCTTTGAGAGAGTGTAAGAAAGGTTTGCAGACAACCATGGATGGGTGAAAGAGTATCTGGATTCAAGTCCGTACGATTTGCCGGATCCGCAGGAGAGACTGTTTTCCCAGCCGGCTCTGGCTGCTGCATCGAAATAACGCAGCGATCCTGGATAATATACCAGGTTGTCGTATAGTTTGTAATATCCTCCGATAGTCAAAGCATGGAGGCCTTTCTTCAATGACCCCTCAAGGACGCCCTGCCAGGATGATTCCGGCCGTATCTTGCGGTTTGCCGGGACATAGTAATCCAGTGACCAGCCGACCGGGAGCCCTTCAATCAGATGGTAGTACTGGTACAGGCGGTCCAGGGACATATTGAAGCCGAGGCCCGAAGCAAAGTTCAAAGATGCTCCGATGCTGGCTTCCGGCAATATGAGTCCGTTGAAATAATTTACACGTCCCATCCCTTTGGCCGATAAGACCGAGGAGGCGTCCCATCTGGCCTGATACCAGGCGGAGGCCAGGAAGTGCCTGCTATCGCTGGAGAGGGGGACGTTGGACAGGAAATCGCCCAGATAAGATGCAGGAGAAAAGAATACATAGCCGGTTTTATAACCAATGCTGTGCTTGAATGGAGTTCCGGTGTCGTATTCAAACTTTCCTGTAGTGGTGATCTCCCGCAACGTCGAGACGACCGCAAGCATCTCGCGGGAATAGTAGTCCTGGCGTTTCTGATGCTGGGAGTTGGAGAAAACGCTGTAAGCTGTGTTTCCGGAATATGTCCAGCCTTTCCCCAGATCAGTGTTGTAGCACAGGTTCAGGAAACCGTCTCCCCAAGCCAGATTGTCAGTCCTGCTGTACGAATAATCATAGGCAAACAGATAGTCGTCGTGGGTACGGAAATACGAGAGCGAAATCGAAGAACGGTTGCCTGTCTTCCAATACAGTTTGGCAAACAAGTCATATATGGAGGCGTGGATCTCAGTGGGGAAAGAGACGCCGTCATTCCAGGATGATACTTTGCGGGCGGCATTGTACAACGGACCAAGCGGGGAGTAACTCGCACTGAGTGTGAAAGACAAATTGTCCTTTACAAGAGGGATCGAGGCCTGTCCGCTCAATAAGAACGGGGAGACAGAAATACTCTCAGCCGCCTTGTTGAGATATCCATCCTTGGTTTTGACTTGCAGGAAGGATGAAAGCATATTTGAGTGCTCGCCATTGAAGTTCCCGCTGTAGAAGGTGGCCGAAGAAACGACATCTTGTGGAAAGGAAGTGCTGATTCCCAGCAGATGGCTGTTGGCATAAAGCCTTACGCCGTCTACTTCAACCAGGTTGTTGCCGTGGTTGCCGCCTCGGACATAGTAGGCCGAACTGCCTTCCAGGCCGGTGCTTACGCCAGTCTGGGTCTGGATATACTTTACTAAGTCCCCTTCTCCCACAGGAGAAACAAGTTGTGAGACACTTGCAAGGTCCAGCGATACGTTAGTCAGCGACTTGTGGGAATGGTGGGATCGGATCAGCGAACTGGCCAGGGTATCAGTCTTCTCTGTAACCTGGGAATAACACGGTAGAGAGACCAGGAGCGAGAACAAGTGAAGAATCTTGAATCGTGTTCTCATAACCGGTCCATTTTACAGGAAACATAGGCGCCGAATATTCCGGTCCCGCCTTGGATGTTAGTGTAGTAGTTGTTGTGGTCATAGACCTCGAACCAACTATCAGCATCTTTTTTTATCAGGTCTCCTCCACCTTGTATGAAATCCAGAGTAGCAGTTTCCTTTAGAATGCGGTCAAGTTCTTCCGAGACGCAGATAGCGTGCAGTTCGTTTCTCTCCGGATATTCCAGAAAAAACTTGCTGGAAGAATACGGGAATACGGAGAATGAAGCATCATCCTCATTGATGTCCAGCCTGAGGAATCTATAGCGCATATATGTTCCTGAGCCGTTGGAATAATATGCAGACAGTTCACGGTTGATTAGGTTGAAGCTATCCGTGCCTGGATAATTACAGGCAATCTCATCTGCGGTATGTGATGTGGACATCAGAGGGTCGAAGTCGGAGGGTGCGAGATATGTTCCCCACATCCACAAGGGGTTCGGGCTCTTTTTCTGTACTCTGACCTGTGAGCAATATGGACTGTCCCATGCCCCTTTCCCTGATTGATAAGTCATCTCAGCAGCAGTAGGGAAAGTAGTCTTTGCCGTGAGCGTGGTCTGGCTGTCTATCCGGATGGTCAGCAGATACTCGTGTCCGGGAACCGGAGTGAAGTCAATATGGCCGGAGAACAGATTGTTCTCATAAGGGGAGAAACCATATTGGGTTCCTCCGGAAGTTAGGTCGCTGATACTTGCCTCAAAATCAGTAAGAGGCGGGAACGCCGTCTTAGTACTGACCCTAAGGTTCTGCTGAGGGCTCTCTGTCAGTAAGCATTCAACTACATAAAAGGAATCATCTCCCACCATCTCGATATTTTCAACACAAGATGGGACTACTGTCAGAATCAAAGTGAATATTATGGGCGGCAAACAGGATTTCATGGACGTATGCCGGTAATTGCGCCGATAGAATAATAAAAGTCGTACTCTCCGGTAGAGGAATATCCCATAGTAGGATCCGGAAAGAGCGGGCCTTGAGTGGTAGCATAGATATTGGTATAGTAATAACCGTCACCGATTCCTCCCCATCCAAAGTTGCACAAGACATAATAGAAAACTTCTATGTTTGATTCAACGATTTCTCCATCATACCCATATGCAGTAACCTGTCTTTCTCTTTTTAGTAAACCGTGTCCTAACCATGCATGTCCTCCTCCAGATGGGGAGATTTGCCCACGAATGATTATTGGATATCCCGATTGCAGGTCCTGGATAGATGAATGTGTGAACCAGTTAAAGGAACCGCCTTGTGAATAACCAAAATTCTGGAGAGTTTGTGGGATGTTCAAGGATGATGCACCACTGCCAGAAGGATGATATGAGACATTAAGGTTCGAAGGGAGACCCAGTTGTTGTAACAATCGCCCAACATAATACTCCCCATTTGGAGCAGTGGCGGCGGAGTTTGCTCTCATCGCAGTCCAATCAAAAGAATATGACCCGTAAGACGAAGGATAACCATACATAGACATAAGTTGGGCAGTTGCTACGGGGACACATCCGGCTGGGCAATGGAAACTGGCGGAGTCGGGGCAGTAGTAGTTAAACTGGTCTTTTATGTATTTATTCCCTTGGCGCCATTTAACTTGACAGTATCCTGTGTTGGGTGCATAATAGGTCGAAGTCCATTCTCCATACTCGTAGTGATCAATGGAATCAACACATGAAGGCTCGGATGCAAAAGCTTCGAGATTAGAAAGTGTAATGAGAAGGCCAGGGTTGTCGATTATCATGTCTTGCTTGATATTCCCGGATAAAGAGAATCCTAATACTCCTTTACGAGGATCATTTGAAATAATGACAAAACCGAGAGAATCGGAGAAGTTTATATAGTACAAACTATTCTTCGATTTCAGTGATTTCTTCCAAGTGGAGGAAATCACTCTCTTCTTTTGCTCCGAGCGAGTCAGAATAGGGTTGATATCGTGTAAAAAGCCCTGAGCTTCTTGTATGACTTCATCGTAAGAGAGGATGTGTTTAGGAGTAGTGATAACCTCTGGGCCTATATTGAATATCTCTTGGGGATCATCATCTGGTTCACAACTCCAGAAATACGGAAGGATACTCAACAAGAGTAAAATGGGCAGTTTTTTTTTCATATGATGAGGATGTTTAAGTTCTTGATGTAGTCAAATATAAACAATCAGTTGCATAATTCCAAATAGAAGCCGGAGGAAAAGAATTACCGGGGTTATTTGACTTTGATCTTGAATCCCCAGATGTGCTCGCAAGGCAGTTTAGCACGGAGACTGGCCGGCACGAATGCGCCCAGCCTCATCTGCTCCGGCAGGACTTCATTATCCTCCTCTGGAATGTAGAAAGCATAGACGTAATCTCCTTTGGATGTATAGTAAACCGGTCCTTCCTGGTAAGGCTGCCTGCCCATTTTTCGGGATGCTTATGGGCATCGTAGTTGATCTTGTTGCTCTTCGGCGGAAAACGGCGCCACCAGAAGTCGTTGTTGTGCCAGTCCGGGAAAGAGAAATAGAGTCCGGTCTTGATGCCCTGTGCGCGGTATGCCGCCATCACTTCCTTGGTGACGTTGGCGCGGGGATCCGTGTGGAAAGGGCACTCTTCCGATGTGATCTTGTAATCGGTCTGGTGTGTGTCGAACATGCAGAAGCCGTCGTGGTGCTTGGACGTGAAGACCACATATTTCATTCCGGCGTATGAAGCGGCGGCCGCCCATTTCGCGGGATCGAACGAGACGGGATTGAAGGTCTTCTTGAGGCCCTCATACTTGTTCCTGTATTCGAAATAATCCATATCGCCACGGGCCTTGTACTGCCACTCGATGTCATCCGGACACAGCGACCAGGATTCGATGACTCCCCACTGGCTGTAGGCACCCCAATGGATGAACATACCGAACTTCAAGTCCTGCCATTCTGCCAGGTTTGCCCGGACGTCTTCTTCAACCGGAGGTACATACGGCGCTGAGGCGGACTGTGCTGCTGCGGACAGGCAGGCAGCCGTGGCTATCAGGGGAAGGATCAATCGTTTCATTGTCATCCGTTATTAGTTTCAAACAAAGATAACAATAATAGCGGCATGGCCCCGTATTTTCCGATGATTAATTGCTATATTCGCATATGAAAAAGATAATCATAGTCTTATGCGCTTTCCTGGCAGCAGGTGCTCTTTCCTCGGGTTGTTCCGACAAGAAGACGACGGCTGAGGTTTCCTTGAAGTTGGATTCTCAAAAGGCGGAGTGGTTCAAGGAAGCCAAATTCGGAATGTTCATCCATTGGGGACTGTATTCCATCCTGGAAGGCACGTATAACGGGCACACGCTGCCCGACACCACGTTTGCTCAAGGGAACTCCTGGTACGCCGAATGGATCAAGCCTCGACTTGAGGTTCCCGATGAATACTACAACGGCCTTGTGAATGAGTTCAACCCGGTAGGATATGATCCGGTGAGCTGGGTCAGAGAGGCTTGCAATGCGGGGATGAAATACTTGGTAATCACCGCGAAACACCACGACGGTTTCGCCTTGTGGGATTCCGACGTGTCAGACTTTGATATCGCTGCCACCCCTTACAAGAAAGACCTGATCGCCCCGCTGGTGGAGGCCTGCAAGAAGTACGGCCTTAAATATGGCTTCTATTATTCACACTGGCAAGATTGGGAAGATCCTGACGGGGCTTTGCCGTTTTGGTGTCCCTGGCGGCCTGACGAGGATTTCGAGAAATATTGGCAAAGGAAATCCCTTCCGCAAGTCAAGGAGCTTATCGAGAAGTTCGATCCCGACCTCCTCTGGTTCGACACCTGGGACTGGGATACGCACATCACCCCGGAACGCAGGGACGAACTTATCCGTCTGGTCAGGACATACAGCGACAAGTGTCTCATCAACGGACGAATCTGCTATACGAATCCCGGGGACAATATAGATTTCCTCGAGATGCACGACAACTTATATCCTAAAGAGATGCTGGACAAACCGTGGCAGACTCCGGCCACTATGCAGAACTCCTGGGCATATCACGGCAAGGACTATAACTGGAAGCCGGCGACCAGGATGCTCCGTTATCTGGTTCACAATACCTCTATGGGAGGCAATTATCTGCTGAATGTCGGTCCCAAGGCGGACGGTACACTCCCGGTTCCTGCCGTGAGACGGCTCAGGGAAATGGGGGCCTGGTTGGGCGCCAACGGAGAGGCGGTTTATGGCACAAAACCATCATCTTTGAAAGTGGATGACAAGGATGTGTATCTGACTGAGAAAACGGAAGGGGACGAAAATATCCTCTATATTTTCATAACAGAGCCAAAACCTTCAGTCACTGTACCTTGCGCCCTGTCAAATGGATGCCGTTCCCTCGAGACGGGACAACCTGTGGATATGGAGACCAAAGAAGGGAGCACGGAGATCCGTATTCCCGAGAACTTGTTCAAAGACCGTTCGATAGTTGTCCTGAAGGCAGGGCTGGTCACAGCTAAATAATAATCTCGATTCTAACGAGTATAAAATACATAATCATGAAAAAGGTCATCCTTCTGTCAGCCGCAGCTGCCCTTGCGCTTTCCTGTTCCCAGCATAAGGATCCCAAGATCCTGGTTCTCTATTATTCCCAGAACGGCTCCACCAAGGCCGTGGCCGAAGAGATTTGCAACAGCCTCGGCGCCGATATCGAAGCCATAGTCCCGGTGACTCCTTTCGACGGCAGTTTCCAGGAAACCATCGAACGGTGCCTGAAGGATAGGGAGGCGGGAATCCTTCCTGACATCCAGCCACTTGCTTCAGACATCAAGGAATACGATGTCATATTCCTGGGATATCCTGTATGGTTCGGCACTTTTGCGCCTCCTGTCTCCTCCATTCTCGATAACGTGGACTTCAGCGGCAAGAAGATCGTTCCGTTCTGCACCTTCGGCAGCGGTGGGCTGGATTCGAGCACCAAGGACCTCAAGGAGAAGCTGCCGGATGCCGAAGTGCTGCCCGGCTATGGAGTAAGGGCGGCGCGCATAGACGCGGCTCCTGCAGAGGTTGACCGCTTCCTGAAAGAGAACGGTTTCATCAAGGGTGAATATGTGAAACTTGAGGAATTCCCTGCACCTCATCCGGTCTCAGAGGAAGATGTGTCCATCTTCGATGCCGCAGTCGGAGACTATCCTATGATCCACGCGGCCGCGGAGGAAGTCGCTTCCCGCAATGTCCCGGGCGGAATAGAGTATCTGTTCACGGCCAGGGATATTCCTCGCGATGGCAATCAGGCTGTTTCCCCGGGAACGATCAAGGTCTATGTACTTGCAGAGGAAGGACAAGTCCCGGTATTCACTCAGGTGATAAGGTAACGGGAGGCAGGAGGTCAGCTCTTGCTCCGCCTCGAGACAAGTTCCAGCACAAGGACTGAAACAGCGCCGGCCAGGGCCCAGATGATGGCTCCTGGCAGGTGAAGCGTGCCGGCAGGATCGCCGTTCAGGACGTTTGCGGCATCGCAGGCGGCTTTGTCGGCCCACGGCCATACCTTCACCAGGGCTCCGATCGTGAAACCGATCAGGACTATAAGCGTCTGCCTTCCGTAACGCGACATCAGCCAGTGGAGGAACTTCGAGAAGGCCACGATTCCGACGATGCATCCCAGGGCGAATACCACCAGGACCGGCCAGTCGAGGTCGCTTACGGCCTTCATTATGTATTCATATTTCCCTAGCAGGACGAGGATGAAGCTGCCGGAGATGCCGGGCAGGATCATCGTGCAGATTGCAATGGCTCCGCACAATGCGATGAACCAGAGGTCGGAAGTGGTCTCGGAAGGTGACAGGACGCAGATCATCGCACCCAGGGCGATGCCGGCAAGCAGCCACAGCACGTCACCTCCCTTCCAATCCTTGATGTCGGTGAGGAGGAAGAACGCCGAAACCACGATCAGGCCGAAGAAGAAGGCCCAGGTCTGGACCGGGTGATGCGTGAATACGTATTCCATCAGTTTGGCGAGGGAGAATACGCTCACGGCGACTCCGATAGCGAGCCAAAGCAGGAAAGTACCGTGGATAGCCTTCCAGAAGTCTTTCAGCTTCCCTTGGAAGAGCAGTTTCCACGAAGAAAAACTCATCAGGGCATCCAAGGCCTCGATGAGTTCGTTGAATATTCCGGTAAGAAGGGCTATCGTACCTCCGGAGACTCCGGGGATTACGTTCGCCGCACCCATCGCATAGCCTTTCAATGCGACGACCAGGTTCCTGACTATGCCGGACATAAGGATTTACTGGATCTTCGTCAGGTAGCTCTGGATGGCTTTGAAGCTCTCCATCTGGGAGATATGCTTGTCTTCGGGATCGTTGATCACGAGGTCGAAGAGGTTGCCCTCCATCTGCTTGCGCCCGATCTTGAACTTGGCGGTGGAAGTCCTGGCCATATACTCGATGGCGAATTCCGGATCCTTAATCAAGGAGATGAAAAGGTCAGGGGCCTGTTCGCCGAGGACGTTCAGCTTGTATTTCGAAGGCCTTCCGACCCAGTCCAGGTCTTTCTTGGTGATCGTGGTCTGGATGCTGGTGATCAGACGGTCTTCGCTTCCTATCTTGCGGAAGTCCTGGAAGAATACACAACCCTTTATGTCGCGGTTCCTGAAGAAATTCATTATCGCAGTCTTGCAGGAGTCGAACGTAGGATCCTCGACATCGATTATGGCCACGTACGAATTGACCTTACTCAACGGGATTATCTGCGTAGGGACTATGCTGGCGTGGTTCTTCAGGCTTCTTTTCCTGATAATATTTTTAATAAATTCGAACATATCCTATTTGTTTACGGAAGCTATCAGTTCCCTTATTTCCTGTTTTGCATCCCTCCAGCGGGGGACATCTATCTTGGTGCCGATTACCTCCACTACTTTCGCCGCAATTATCGAGCCCACCTCTCCGCAGACCCTCAGCGGCATTCCGAGGGAATGGGCATAGATGAAACCGGCGGCATAGGTGTCTCCGGCACCCGTGGCGTCTATTGTTGCTGCCGGCCAGGCTTCGATGTAGTGGTATTCATCGCCTTGCTTGACCATCGAACCGTCCTTTCCGACTTTCACGACCGCGATCTCGCATTGACGGGACAGGGTGTCCAGGGCCTGGAGAGGTTCCTGCTTGGTGTATGCCCTGGCTTCGCTTTCGTTGGCGAAGACTATGTCCACATACTTCTCGACGAGATTGTGGAAGAAGGCTTCGTTCGATTCGACGACATTGTATGACGCCATATCGATGGAAATCTTGCATCCGGCTTCCTTGGCCATCTGGACCGCCCTGCGGATCAGGTCCTGGTTCTGGACCAGGTATCCCTCGATGTGGAAGTAATCGTAACCTTCGAAATACTCGCTCTTGAGATCCTCCGGAACCAGTTCCAGGGCAGCGCCCATATAGTCGGCGAAAGTCCTTTCCGCGTTGGCTCCCGTGATGAAGCACATAGCCCTTCCGGAGCCCTTCGTCCCGGTCAGCAGTGTCGTCTTTACGCCGTATTGCTCCAGGGTGCTCTTGTAGAGCAACCCGAGCTCATCGTTGCCGATCTTGCCGATGAATCCGGAGGGCATCCCGAAGATGGATGTGCAGGTTATGGTGTTCGCCGCCGAACCTCCGGGAACATATTTCACGCCGAATTCCTTGAGCTTGGACCATATTCGGTCCCCGGTCTCGAGGTCAACGTGCTGCATGCTGCCCGGGGGAAGGTGGTACTCCCGCAGCATCGAATCGTCAGGGAACACGGCCAGGATGTCCGTGAGGGCGTTTCCTATTCCGAGTACAGATTTCATCTCTTCTTATTATTAACCAACAAAGTTATAGAATATTTTGTTTAAATTTGTAGATATGGACAAGAAGGTCGGAAATATTCTTAAATATGGCATCTCCGTTCTGCTTGCTGCGGTCCTTTTGTACTTCGCTTTCAGGGAAGTCAACTGGACTGATTTCTGGTCTGCCCTGGGTGCCTGCAAGTGGGAATATGTCGTACTTTCGATGCTTTTCGGCCTACTCGCTTTCTTCCTCAGGTCCCTGCGCTGGAGGGAGCTCCTTCTTCCGATAGACCCGTCCACCACCTTGAGGACCTGTTTCAATGCGGTCAACATTTCCTATGTCGTGAATATGGCCCTGCCCAGGGTGGGTGAGGTCCTGAGGTGCGGGTACATAACCCGCCATTCAGAAAAGCGGACAGGAGAAGACGGGAAAGAAAAGCGGCTGGCTTCTTTCGACAAGGTCCTGGGTACTGCCGCCCTCGAACGTTCTTCGGACATAGTTGTTTTGGTGTTGATCCTTGTTGTGTTCCTGTTCTTTACCAGTGAAAGGTTCGGCGGGTTCTTCTCCGAGAAGATATTCGGAGCGGCCTCTGGCAGGTTCAACGCCGGTTTTGCCTTAAAAGTCACGGTTACCGTCGTCCTCGTGGCCGTGCTTTTATGGGCGGTATTCCATTTCGCCTCCCGCTGGAAGCCTCTCCGCAAGCTGGGAGATTTCTTCAAGGGTATCGGCCAGGGTTTCCTCAGCTGCCTGAAGATGAAGAGGGCGTGGTTGTTCTTCCTCCTTACCGCGATGATTTGGTGCTGCTACTGGATGATGAGCGCAACCATACTCTGGGCGGTCCAGGGAATAGACCAGGGCGCAGTCAGTACGGCGCTGGCCGACATCGTGTCCAAGACACAGGACCTTAACCTCACCGATGCTTTCTTCCTGATGCTGGCAGGCAGCCTTTCGTCGATAGTCCCTGTCCCGGGAGGCTTCGGCGCATTCCATTTCATCGTAGCCGGGGCTATCTCGTACGTTTACGGGTTCCCGTTCGAATTCGGAATGATCTTCGCGACCCTGTCGCACGAGTCCCAGGGAGTCAACCAGATACTCTGGGGAGCTATTTCCTTCATTGATGAATCAATCAGAAAAGATTAAATAATAATCAATTATGAAGCTTGGTAAAATAATCTTCTCCATTGCGGTCCTGGCATTGATGTCAGGTACCGCCTCCATTTCCGCCAAGGGCGTCCCTTCACAAGTAAGGATGTCCAAGGAAGTCCTGAAGGACAAGATCAAAGGCGGCTGGGCGGGCCAGACCATAGGTTGTACCTACGGCGGGCCTACCGAGTTCAAATACAACGGAATAATTCCGGCCGAGACTCCTATCTACTGGAGGGACCATATCGTCAAGTCGTGGTTCGACCGCTCTCCGGGTCTGTACGACGATGTCTATATGGACCTTACTTTCGTCGAGGTATTCCAGAAAGAGGGCCTGGATGCTCCTGTGGAATCTTTCGCCAACGCTTTCGCCAAGGCTCCGTATCCTCTCTGGCACGCCAACAAGCAGGGACGCTACAACATCCTTCACGGAGTTATGCCTCCGGCTTCCGGACATTGGGAGAACAACCCTCACGCTGACGACATCGATTTCCAGATCGAGGCTGATTACGCCGGACTTATGGCTCCCGGAATGGTGAACGCCGCATCCTACTATTCGGATGCGATCGGCCATATGATGAACTATGGGGATGGTTGGTACGGCGGTGTATATGTCGCTGCTATGTATGCCCTTGCCTTCGTGAGCAACGATGTGGAATTCGTGGTGACGGAAGCCTTGAAAACAATCCCTTCGCAGAGCAAGTTCTACAAGGGTATGGCTGACATCATAAAGTGGTACAAGCAGTATCCGAAGAACTGGGAGACCACCTGGGCGCTGTTCACCGGCAAGTATGGCTATGATATCGGTTGTCCGGACGGCGTCAATTCTCCGTTCAACATCGATGCGGTTATCAACAGCGGATACATCATCATCGGACTGCTCTACGGCCAGAAGGACTTCTACAAGACCATCGACATTTCCACCCGCTGCGGACAGGATTCCGACTGCAATCCTGCGTCTTCAGGAGGAATCCTCGGATGTATGGTCGGTTACAGCAACATCCCTGAATTCTGGAAGAAGCCTTTGTATGAAGTCGAAGATGTCCCGTTCGTATATACCGACATTTCAGTGAACAAGGCTACGGAATATTCTTTCTCCCAGGCCCTTCAGGTCATAGAGCGCAACGGGGGCAAGGTTGGCGGCGACTATGTTTCCATCAAGACCCAGAAGCCTCAGGCAGTGCGCTACGAAAAGAGCTTCGAAGGCCATTATCCTGTCGCAAAGACGGATGTAAAGAAAGGGATAGGAGACGTCAAGGAGATTCGTTTCAACGGTAACGGAATCGTGGTCAAGGGACATCTTTACAAAGTTCCGAACTACCACGAGAGAGGATACGAGGCCAAGCTGGAGGTCTATCTCGACGGCCAGCTCAGCACTACGATGTATGTGCCGTCCGCCAACAACGGAGGCTCCGCTGAGATATTCTACAAGTACAACCTTCCGGAAGGGGAGCACGTAGTGACGTTCAATTTCCTGAACAAGGAAAGCGACAGCAACATAGTCGTCGACAACTATCTGGTCTATACTTCCGATGAAAGCAAGACAAGGGCTGACTATGCGAATATGTAAGATACTTGCTGGGATACTGGTCTCGGTTGCGGCCCTTGCCGCTTTCCCTCTTAACGCAGAAGCAAAACTTTCTTCAAAGGACCTGTACAAGCAGTTCCAGAATCCTGACAACCGCTACCGTCCTTTTGTCAGATGGTGGTGGAACGGAGACCGTGTGGAAGCGGAGGAACTTGTAAGGGAACTCCATATCCTCAAGGAGGCAGGAATCGGGGGCGTGGAGATCAATCCGATCTCATTTCCCGGCGGCAATGACACCCTCGATACCAAGCCTCTCAAATGGCTCAGCGACGAGTGGATCGATATGCTCAAGGTCGTCTTCGACGAGGCTTCCAGGATCGGGATGACCTGCGACCTGATAATAGGTTCCGGCTGGCCGTTCGGGGCTGAGTCGCTTCCTCGGAACGAAAGGGCGGAAGTGCTTCTGACCTATGCCAATCCGGTTCCGGGCGGGGAGACGCTGGATATGTCCTTGTTCAATATCTACAAGAAACTGGATCCCGGAGTGACAGTGGTCAACACCAGCAGGACTCCGCACCTGGTATCCCTGATGCTTGTTCCGGACCCTGTAAACGACCTTTCTCAGGCCATAGACATCTCCGACAAGGTCAAGGACGGAATCATCCGGGTGGATGTTCCTGAAGGGAAGTGGCAGCTCTATGCGATGGTCAAGTACGAGTCGTTCGCCTGCGTCATCAACGGCGCTCCGGGTGCGGCAGGGTCTATCCTGAACCATATGGATGCACTGGCTGTTCGGAAATACCTTGACCATATGACGGATGTCATCGAGGCCAAACTGGGCCCGCTTTCCAACCATCTCCGCGCATTCTTCGTGGACAGTATGGAACTTGAGGGCTGCAACTGGACTTCCGATTTCGCAGAAGAGTTCCTAAAGCGCAGGGGTTACGACGTGCTTCCTTGGCTGCCTTTCACTATGTTCGAAGTGGAGCGGCTCGGGGACGTCAAGAATTTCGATTACGGCAGCAAGAAAGGTGCTAAGTTCCAGGAAGAAGTCAACCGTGTAAGGTTCGATTTCGAACTCACCAAGGCCGAGCTCCTGCAGGAAAGGTTCCATCAAACCTACATAGCCTGGTGCAAGGAAAAGGGTGTGAAATCGCGAGCACAGGCCTATGGAAGGGGGTTCTTCCCTTTGGAAAGCTCTCTCGGGATAGATTTCCCGGAAGGCGAGTCCTGGACTACCAACTGGCTGAGGCACAGGATCGGCGAAGAGATGGGCGACGAGGACTACCGTCGCGGCCGCGGATACACGATGATCAACAAGTATGTCTCATCCGCAGCTCACCTGGAGGGCAAGCGTGTCATCAGCTGCGAAGAGATGACGAACACTTACAAGGTATTCACCACCAGCTTGGAATTCCTGAAAGTCGGTTCCGATATGGCCGCTATCTCCGGAATCACGCATTCCATCTGGCACGGATTCAACTATTCCCCGAGGGAGGCCGCCTTCCCGGGATGGGTGCAGTACGGTACCTTCCACAACGAGCGCAATACGTGGTGGCCTTATGCCAGGAACCTTAATGACTACCGCGCCAGGATAAGCAGCCAGCTCCAGAATTCTGATATGTACACCGACATTGCCCTCCTGCCGGCCAATTACGATATGTGGGGCGAGATCGGAGTCCAGACTGAGCCGTTCCCTGTGAAACTGAACGTCCCTTACACTTCGCTTATCTGGGAAGCCATCCACAAGAACGGAGGCGGAGCGGACTATGTCACCGAGATCATCATCCGCGATGCGAAGGTGCGCGGTGGCAAGCTTTGCTACGGACCGAAGGAATATGGCACCATATTCCTCATCGAGGTGACCAGTACCTCTCCTGAGACCCTGGCCAAGTTGGAAGAGTTCGTCAAGGGTGGCGGAAGGGTCTTCTGTATCGGCAAGTATCCGGAGAAGTCTCTCGGCCTAAAGGATTACCAGGCCAGGGATGTTGAGATCGCAGCGGCGGTATCAAGGCTCAAGGCATATCCGGACAACTTCATACTGCTTGAGAAGCCTGCCGATGGCAAGTATCTCGAGTGGTACACCGATGTGATGAAGAAATATTCCCTGCCTTATTCGGTGGGTATATCGTCTCCGGACCGCTTCCTCCTTCAGAACCGCTACGTGACCGACGACGGAAGCAGCATATTCCTTTTCGTCAATGCTCATATGAGCGAGGCCAGGACCACCACCCTGGAATTCCCGAAACAGATTACGGCCAAGAAGCACGCGTGGGTATATGACCCTGCCAAAGGCAAGCGTTTCGCACTTCCTGTAGGTAAAGACGGCAAGGTACAGCTGAAGCTCGGTCCTTCCGAGACGCTGCTCCTGGTATTCGACAAGAACGGCGGAAAGGCTCCTGTATGGAAGCCGCTTCCGACAGACCCAGCGGAGGGAACGGAGGCTATGCCGCTGAAGGTGGACGGAGAGTGGGATCTTACCCTCCATCACACTTATCCGGACAGCCTTTTCACGGCCAAGTTCGAGTCTCTCCAGGATTTCAAGGATATGGAGGATTCCACGTTCAAGAACTTTATGGGCGAGGTGCTGTATTCCGCGAAGTTCACCCTCGACGGCAACGATCTTCCTAAATATATCAACCTCGGCAAGGTCGCAGACATATGCGAGCTGAAGGTGAATGGGAAGGATGCCGGAATGAAATGGTTCGGCGACAGGGTATTCGACATTTCATCCCTCGTCCGCGGAGGCGAGAACACCATAGAGGTGAAAGTAACCACATTGATGGGCAATTACATCCAAACCCTGAAGGACAGCAGAGTGGCGCAGAGATTCCTCTTCCGGCGCAACCAGCCTTATGTCCCTGCAGGCTTAATAGGACCAATACAATTATACAAATGAGAAACAAACTAAAGATTGCAGCAGCCCTTCTGCTGATTACATTCGCGGCGCCATCTCTCAGTGCAGCCGATTATTTCGCCCGTGATTTCGGGGCAGTGCCTGACGGCGTGACACTCAATACCGCCAGCATCCAGGCGGCCATCGATTTCGTATCCAGCCACGGAGGTGGACGCTTGATCCTGGACAAGGGGGATTACGTGTGCGGTTCCTTCTATCTCAAGAGTAACGTATTGCTCTGCATCGACGGAGATTCCAGGATCCTGGGTTCGCTGAATCCTTTCGACTACGTCAGGGATCCGGATGCAAAATGGACCGCAATGATATTTGCCGTCGGTCAGGAGAACATCGGAATATGCGGCGGTGGAATAATCGACGGACGCGGTTTCGACATAGCTGTCCGCTACACGGATTTCGTCCACCTCGGGCTTATGGAAGACAAGCTCTCCAACGACCGTATGGTCGAGCAGAAGCGTCCTGAGTCCACTTCTACAAGTGTACCGGTATCACTATCAAGGACATAACCTTGAAGGACCCGGGTTGCTGGAACCAGCAGTACGACAAGTGCCGCGACATCCTCATCGACGGGGTTACGGTGGACGCGAAGTCCTACTGGAACAATGACGGTGTGGATATCGTGGACTGCAGCGATGTGGTGATCAGGAACTGCTATTTCGATGCCGCAGATGATGTCTACTGCTTCAAGAGCCACAGCGAGGACGGAGTCAGCGAGAATATTCTCGTGGAGAACTGCGTCGGACGTTCCAGCGCCAACGGAATCAAGTTCGGAACCTATACCAGGGGCAAGTTCAAGCATTTCAGGTTCAAGAATATAACCATATTCGACACCTATCGCAGCGCCATCACAATCGCGACTGTCGACGGGGCTCAGATCGAAGACGTGGTGATCGACAGTATCAGGAGCATCCACACGGGGAATCCTATATTCCTCCGCACCGGAACTCGCCATACCAACGATAACCAGAAGCCGTACCTGAAGGACATCACGATCAAGAATATGTATGCGGAAGTGCCTTTCGAGAAGCCTGATGCCGGATATGGCTATGAAGGCCCGGTGGAGGACCTCCCTCGCAACGTGTGCCCTAGCATCATAGCCGGAATCCCGGACATCAGGATCGAGAACGTGAAGCTCGAAAACATCCACATCGTGTATCCGGGCAATGCTGATCCTGAATATGCCTATGCAGGCACCTCCAAGGAGGAACTCAACGCCATCGAGGAACAGGAAACCCGCTACCCTGAGTTCTCCAACTGGAAGGAACTTCCGGCCTGGGGATTCTATATCCGTCACGCCGACGGGATAGTATTCGACAATGTGACCATTACCGTAGCTGGAGAAGATTACCGTCCGGCGATAGTCACCGACGATGTCAACGGACTCCGTATGAAGAACCTTGTCATCGTCGACGAGCACGCTCCTAAGGGCAAGAAGCAGATCATTACCAAGGACACCAAGAACATCAGGAAGAAATGAGAAAGTCAATAATCACAGCGATTCTCCTGCTGCTTTCCTTGCAGGGCTTCGCACAGGACAATGTATATAAGGCATCCCTGTTCGGGATCCGCAGCAACGGCATCACCGACAATACGGCTTCGATCCAGTGCGCAATCGATTTCATCGCTTCCAAGGGAGGCGGGACCCTCGAGTTCAGCGTAGGACGTTATATAACCGGAGCTATCGAGCTCAAGAGCGGAGTGAACATTATGCTTCGCGAGGGTGCCGTAATCGTCGGCTCTGACAACATCTATTCCTACCGTGGCCACAGAGGCATTTTCTGGGGAGAAGGAGTCAAGGACGTCACCATCTACGGAAAGGGAGTGATCGACGGCCGTGGGCCGGCTCTCCTCGATTTTACGGATGCCCAGATCGGTATGAAGCATATTCCTGCCGACACCGTCGTTCCTACCCTCGTGTATCTGAAGGACTGCACGAACGTGCACCTGAAGGACTTCATAATGAGGTATCCGGCTACTCTGCACGATCTCTACATCATCGAAGGCGGTGACGTAAAGGTCGAAGGCTGCTACACTGATATCCGTCAGTAATGAGGAGGTTATTGCTTTTTTCCGCCCTGGTTCTTTGCTTCAGCATCCTGGCCGGGGCGGAAGATCATTCCTGGAAGGCAAGGTGGATAACCAAGACGGAATGTGATTCCAAAACCAACTCCTGGCTTTGCTTCCGCAAGAAAGTCACACTCGAGTCCGTCCCTGAGTCCCTTGTGGCACGCATCGCCGCAGACACAAAGTACTGGCTTTGGATAAACGGCGAGATGGTTGTGAGGGAAGGTGGCTTGAAGCGGGGTCCTTCCATTGGAAACGGATATTACGACAAGGTCGATATCGCCCCTTATCTCAAGGAAGGGGAGAATGTCCTTGCTGTCCTGGTCTGGTACTTCGGAAGGGCTGGCTTCAGCCATATGAGCAGCGGGGCGTGTGCCTTGCTCTTCGAGGCGGAAGGTCCTGGTATAGAGATACTTTCAGATGAATCCTGGGAGGCTTCGGTGGAGCATTCTTTCCAGACCGCATCCTGCCCGCTTCCTAATATGAGGCTTCCGGAGAGCAATATCCGTTTCGACGCCAGGCGCTATCCTACGGACTGGATGCTCGGCCGTAATCCGAAGTTCCTCGGCCGTCCGATGGAGGTCCCGGTGCTTCCCGGCGAGCCTCCTTTCGGCAAACTTGTCGAGCGCCCCATCCCTATGTGGAAGGATTACGGGCTCAAGGAATATACCCGTACCTGGATGAGCGGGGACACGCTTTGTTGTTCTCTCCCTTACAATTGCCATTTCACACCCTGGATGAAGCTGGAAGCCCCGGGAGGCAAGCTGGTTTCAATACTTACCGACCACGATTACGTGACCGGCCAGAAGTGCGTCAGTGCGGAGTATGTCACCAAGTCCGGGATCCAGGAGTTCGAATGCTTCGGCTGGATGAACGGTGAAATCGCCAAGTACGTCATACCCGAAGGGGTGGTCGTAAAGGAAGTGAAATACCGGGAAAGTGGTTATGACACAGCTCTTTCCGGGACTTTCACCTGCTCCGACAGATTGCTGGAGGATTATTGGAAGATGTCGCAGAGGACCCTCTACGTCTGTATGAGGGATACATATTACGACTGTCCGGACCGCGAGCGAGCGCAGTGGTGGGGAGATGAAGTCAACGAACTGAACGAGGCCTTCTATGCATTGGACCGCCGTGCCGACCAACTGGCCAGGAAAGGAATCCTCGAGCTGGTGAACTGGCAGACTCCGGAAGGTGTCCTGTATGCACCTGTCCCGACGTCCAACTATTTCAAGGAGCTGCCGATGCAGATCCTCAATTCCGTCGGATGGTACGGATTCCGGGGGTATGCCTTCCATTCCGGGGACCTTTCGATAATCCCTTTGGTCTATGACCGGGTCTACAGATATCTCCACGAAGTCTGGGAACTGGATTCCGATGGTCTGCCGATCTACCGTACAGGTGGCTGGGACTGGCCTGATGCAGGGGACCACAAAGACCGGAACGCCCTTCTGCCGATGTGGTATTATCTCGCTCTCAAGGCTGAGGCGGAGGCTGCAGATTACCTCGGAAGGACTGCAGATGCCGCCCGCGACAGGGAGATGATGGACAGGATAGCCGTGGTATTCAATGACAAGTTCTGGAATGGATCGTGCTATATGTCTCCTGGTTATCAGGACGTTCCAGACGACCGTGTACAGGCTTTGTCTGTAATTTCGGGTGTCGCTCCTGCGGAGAGGTATCCGATGCTGAAGAAAGTGTTCGCAGCACAGTGCCACGCAACGACATATATGTTCCCTTATGTCCTGGAAGCCCTTTTCAGGATGGGTGAGCCTCAGATGGCTCTGGACCGGATGCGCAGGATGTATCCGACCGTGATGAAGGATGGATGCTCGACGTTGTACGAGCATTGGAACTTCGAGGGTACTTGCAACCACGCCTGGACAGGTGGGGGAATAGTTCCGATGGTCCGCTGCCTTGCCGGTGTTGAAGCCCTTGAGCCAGGATTCAAGTCATTCAGCATAAAGCCTCAGATGGGTGACTTGAAATGGCTGGAAACGGGTTTCGACACGGCTTATGGTCGCATTGAGGTCTCTCTCAGGAAGAAAGGTCGCAGGATAGAGGCGACGGTTTCGGTGCCCGAAGGTACTACCTGCCAGGCCGGCGGCAAAACCCTCGGACCCGGCACCCACACCCTCCGCATCCAGTGACCCTTACCCCGGGATCACGGCTCCATTTCGCAGGGTCACAGGTTCCCTTCGTTACTTGTAATAGGCATACATCACCTGAAACAGGCCTTAGTCACCTGCGATAGGCATACCTTACCTGCGATAGGCGCCTCCCAACTTTAGGGAAGGATGATTGAGTCGAGATGATAATAACTTCAGGTCAATCGCTTCTATCTGGCGGTAACCGTGCAGGTCTTTCCTGAGCGTAGGGTGATATGTGTGAGGTAATACTCACCGTCGCAGCGGGAACGGGAAGAGGCGCCCTTTACCCTGACCGGAACATCGGTCCGGAGGATCAGGCTTTGAGGCCCTCTGTCTGAGCCGGAGATGGCAACTGCAGGGCGGATGGTGGCGGAGGTGAGTTTGCCACCGGCCCATTCGATATCCACTGAATATGCCCCACGCGCTCTCAGGCCCTTGATTGAGCCTTCAGCCCAGGCAGACAGACGGGAGAGCGGGGAGCAGATGCAACTCACCGTTCTGGCTTTGAAGGAACATTTCGCCTATTCCGGCAATGCTTCCGAAGTTGCCGTCTATCTGGAAAGGAGGATGGGTGTCGAACAGGTTAGGCAGTGTCGACTTGCTCAGAAGTTCCCTGTACATCTTGTACGCGTGGTCGCCGTCCAGAAGCCTCGACCAGAAGCATATCTTCCAGGCCTTGCTCCAGCCTGTACCTCCGTCTCCCCTGAATTCCAATGTCTTGCGGGCTGCAGCGGCAAGTTCCGGAGTCTTCATCGGAGAGATTTCATGTCCTGGATAGAGACCGAAAAGATGGGATACGTGCCTGTGCTGCGGGTCGGTGTCCTTCCAGTCCTTGTACCATTCGACAAGGTTGCCGGCGGCTCCGATCTGAAGTGGCTTGAGATTGTCCCGGAAATGGATCCACCGTGCCCTGAGTTCCGGATCGAGACCAAGTTTCTCACTGGCCTCGATTACGTCGGTGAACAGCTCCCAGCATATCTCCAGGTCCATCGCAGAACCGATAGTGACCTGCCCGCGATTGCCGTTGTCATCGAAGAAGGCGTTCTCCGGAGAAGTGGAAGGGGAGGTGATGTATTTCCCGTCCTTTTCCACGAGCCAGTCCATTAGGAACTCTGCCGATCCTTTCATAAGGGGATATGCCGTCTCAGCCAGGAATACTCCGTCGCCCGTGAAAAGATATTGCTCGTAAAGATGTGTGCAAAGCCAGGGACCGGCCATAACGAAATTGGCCCAGCTCGGGCTGCCGGCCTTTTCTCCCACAGGATTGGCTGCACACCAGATGTCGCTGTTGTGGTGGACTGTCCAGCCTTTCATCCCGTACATATTCCGGACTACCTGTTCTCCGGCCACTGAACAGTTCCGGATGAAGTCCATAAGAGGGATTGCCGTACTGCTGAGCCCCAGAGGTCCGGCGGGCCAGTAGTTCATCTGGACGTTGATGTTGGTGTGGAGGTCGCAGCCCCACGCCGGATGGCGGTCCTTGCACCATATTCCCTGAAGGTTGCAGGGAACCTGGCTGTCTTCGCGCGAGCAGGAGATCAGGAGGTACCTGCCGAACTGGAAATATAGGGTTTCGAGGTACGGGTCGCTTGCTCCGGCGGCATAGGCCTTCAACCGCTCGTCGGTGGTCGGTATACCCGCCGGTTCTGCAGCCGGGCTGAGCCGCCCTGCTTTACCAAGATGAAGTTGGACAGAGGTAAACAGCTTCCGGTAGTCGGCGATATGAGCCTCCCGGAGCGCCTCGAGCCCCTTGCCTTCGGCCCCGGTGATGAACGAAGCAGCCAGGGCATTTTCATCGAGACCATCGATGTCCGGCCTCCTGTCGAACCCGTTGAAACTCGTTGCCGCCGAGACCAGGATCACTGCGTCAGAGGCCTTCGATATGTGCAGGAAAGGAGTGGTATGGACTTGTCCGTCGCAACTTATCACCTTGACCCTGAACTGATAGCGCATTCCTTTCTCGCCGTTCGGCCCTGTCTGCCACCGTGAAAAAGGTTCTTCCCACTTCGTGCTTTGGTAATATCCCACCTGCCCCTCGACTACATATTCGGAGGAAGACAGGCTGCGGATCGAAGTGCCGTCCCACATAGACGAACCCTCGATGTCGAACTCCATTACCGGCTTTGTGGCCGTAAGGTGCACGACCATCACCCTGTCAGGATGGGAAACGAATATCTCCCTTGAATATCCGACATCTCCGAAAGTGAAGCTTGTCCTGGTTATGGCGCTGTCGAGGTCGAGGAGACGGTGATAGTCCTTCAAGGTGTTCTGCACGCTCTTGCCGGCGTTTACAGTATTCCCGCTGTATGAAACCTGCTGCCCCTTGTCAGAACCGAAGGTCTGCCTGAGGTGCAGGCTGCCCATCGGCAGGAAGGCGTTCACATACTTTCCCTGCAGTCCCTTCGCGAGTTGTTCCGCACCGGTCCAGTCCTCCTTGTCCAACAACTCCCTGACCTTGGCGAGCAGCTCGGGACCGCCCGAAGGAACCGGATTGCTGTCCGGGTTTGCGCAACCGCCCCAGAGGGAGCCTTCGTTGAGCCAGATCAGGTCGTCTGCTACACCGCCGTAGACAGTGGCCCCCAAGTGGCCGTTGCCCAGAGGAAGGGCTTCTTCGAAACGGGTAGCCGGCTTGTCATATTCGAGGATGAGCCTTTGGGCGCCGGCAACAGACGGGACAAGGATTCCCGCCACGGCCAGCAGGACGCTTTTCAGCAGGTTCGGCATAGTCATATTATCGTCATTTAACTGTAAGGGTAGTAGATTTGAGGTCCTCGTCCGCAGAGGAATTTCCTGTCAACAAGGTATATTCCCCGGGTTCCACGGACCACTTCCCGCCGGCGCCGAAACACTTGAGCATATCCGTAGTTACTTCGAACTTGACGGTGGTGCTTTCCCCGTTCTTGAGGAATATCCTCTTGAAGGCCTTCAGTTCCTTGACGGGACGGGTCACGGAGGCATATTCCTGGCTGATGTACAGCTGGACTACTTCTCCGCCGTCGTACGGGCCGTCGTTCCTGACTTCAATGCTGACGGTTCCGTAACCGTCTCCTTCAGCAGCCTCGAGGACCGGCTCCGAGAAGGAGAACTTGCTGTATGAAAGCCCGTAGCCGAACGGGAAGAGGCATCCGGACACGGAGGTTGCAAACTGCCTGGAATACTGGGAATGCTTGTAGTTGTAGACGTTCTGGACCTGTCCTACGCTGCGAGGCATCGTTACCGGCAGTTTTCCGGATGGATTTACCTGGCCTGCAAGTACTTCCGCGATAGCCTGCCCACCGGCCTGACCCGGCTCCCAGACATTCAGGATGGCACTGACGTTGTCCTTAGCCCATTCGATGCTGTTTGCCCTGCCGGTCATCAGGATCATTACGACAGGCTTGCCCGAAGCACACACGGCTTCGAGAAGCTGCTGCTGCATTCCCGGAAGGTCAAGGTTGTCCCTGTCGCAGTTCTCTCCGCAGGTACGCCCGAAGGCTGAATATCTCTGGGAATTCTCTCCGACCACGACTATGCAGACATCGGCTGCCGACGCCTTGTGACGGGCGACTGCGATGGTCCTGGCATCCACATTGGAAATCTTTCCGCCGAAGCACAGGGTGTCGATGGAAGCTGAAGGGAATGCGTCCCGGATGCCTTCGGCGACTGTCACGACTGCCGAATCACTCTGAGGTACAGCCCAGTCGCCGAGGATCGTCTGGCTGTCGGCGTTCGGTCCGACGACGAATAGCCTCCTCGGAGAAGAGAGAGGTAGTATTCCGTCATTCTTAAGAAGGACAAGCCCCTGCCTGGCTGCCTCCAAAGCAGTCTTGCCATGGTCTCCGACACCTTCGATGACGGTCTTGATCTCAGGGACCGGATTCTCGAATAGTCCGAGGGCGAATTTCATCTCAAGGATCTTTCCTGCCGCCTGGTCTATGCGCTTTTCCGGAATACGGCCTGAATTGACGGCAGCGACTACGGCCTCGAAGTAGTTGTCTCCCTGCATATGCATATCGATGCCGGCCTCGACCGAACGGACGAAAGCTTCGGTGGAGTCCGGAGCCCAGTGATGCATCGAATGGAGCCTTTCGATGTCCATCCAGTCGCTGACTACGAACCCGTCGAAGCCCATTTCATCCCTGAGCAAATCCTGAAGCAGCCACTTGTTGCCGTGGCAGGGAATGCCGTTCACTTCGTTGTGGGCGGCCATTACGGTTCCGACGCCGGCTTCCTTGATGGCAGCGATGAATGGAGGAAGGTATATTTCCCTCAGTTTGCCTTCGGATACATCCATCGGAGCTGCGTTCAGCCCGCCGAAAGGTTCTCCGCCGGCTATGAGGTGCTTGGCACAGGCCAGGACGTGGGTGGAAAGGTCCCTGTCGCGGCCCTGCAGACCCCATATCTCGTGCTTTCCCATCTCGGAAACCAGAAGGGCGTCTTCGCCGAAGGTTTCTCCCATCCTGCCCCAGCGAGGGTCGCGGGCGACATCCAGGTTAGGCCCGAATGTCCAGTACAAGCCTCTCTGGCGCATTTCGGCTGCAGTTTCTGCACCTATGGTTTCGAGCAGTTCCGGATTGAATGTGGATGCCAGGTTTATGTTGGTAGGGTAAACCGTGCATCCTTCTATCAAGGCGTTTCCGTGTATGGCGTCGATACCTATAAGGAGAGGGACCTTAAGCCTGCTTTCCTGCGCAAGTTCCTGGAGGGCGGTTGCTTCCTTCGGAGTGAGGCAGTGCAGGAACGAGCCGACCTCGCCCCTGCGGATCTTGTCAGCAAGGTCCTTGTTCCCGAGGTTCTCGTCGGTCGCGTCGATATTCTTATACGGCGAACCTTGTCCTGGAGGTACGTAGCAGGGGGCTACGTACTGGCACATCTGTCCGACTTTTTCCTCCAGGGTCATCTCCTTGAGCAGCAGTGATGCTCTCTCGGATGCCGGAAGGGAGGTGTCCTTCCAGTCCTTCCTGGCGCAGGATACCATCAGGGCGGTCAGCCCCAGTGCAAACAGGATTCTTTTCATATCGCTTTATTTGATGTCGATGACTATTTTTTCGGAGACCTTTACAGGCTCGAGATTGAACTTGACCATCCCGTTGGCATAGGTCCAGTCGGATACTGCCTTTCCGTTGACGCAGACTTCCGATGCCTTGCCGTCGTTCTGTACGGCGAACGAATATTTCCTTTCAGCGGGAGCTCCTTCGAAGCTGCCTTCGACCGGGTTGACGACTATCCTGACCTGTCCGCCTTTCTCGTGGCATTCGAAGAGAGTGGAGGTCATAAGGCCTTTCTCGTAGCCGTATGACTGTCCGTCGTCATCGAACATCTTGTAGCAGGAATCGCCCTTAGGATAGACCTTGAGGAGGATTTCCTGGAAAGGACGGGTGCCGAGGAACGGCACGTCCGGCTGTGTCGGGATGATGGCTCCTTCGCGGATGAAGAGAAGTCCGGCACGGGTAGAAGGATATTCCCTGGTAAAGGTTTCTCCCTTGCTGACTATCCTTTCTCCGGTCCAGGCGTCTGTCCAGGTGCCCTTCGGGAGGTATATTTCGTTGGTGAATATTCCTACGCAGAAGTTAGGCCCGAACATATACTGGTAGGTCATATCGTCGCACTTGCGGTCCTCGGGGAAGGTGAGAGGCATCGAGCGGACGATAGGCATTCCGTTGGTAGTGGCCTCCAGCGCCATCGAATAGATGTATGGGGCAAGTGAATACCTGAGCTTGACGTAGAACCGGTAGATGTCCTGCTCCTCCTTGGCGTAATAGAAAGGCTGCATCATCGAGAACCAGCTGTTGATCTGGACCCAAGGTAGGAAGAGTCCGAAGTGGAGGCTCGGCATCTCGAGTTCCCTAGGGACGCTCATCACGTCGCAGGAAGTGTTCAGGAAGCCGCTCATTCCCAGGTTCAGCTGGTCATAGAGGGCTGTCTTGCCGCCGCCGTTGTCTCCAGAAGTGGAGGCGGTCCAATGCTGTGTGCCGGACCATCCGCCGCAGTAGTGGTGCCAGGTACGACGGCCGTTGTAGTTGCGTCCGAGTTCAGCCATCTGCTTGGGCAGCAGCACCTGGTTGAGGTTGTGCATCTCAGCATCGGTGCGGCCGTTGTAGTACTCCCATTTCGGATGGTTGTCTATGGTTCGGGCGGGATCGAGCTTGAATCCCTCGACGCCTTGGTCCATAAAGGTTTTCAGGTGGTCCATCCAGTGCTCCTGACCGGAAGTCGCGTGTCCTTCGCGCTCGGCGATGATGTCTTCCTCGGTAATGCTGAGGTCATATTCTTCGCAAAGCCAGAGTCCGAGGTGGAATCCCATCGAGCGGAGCTTGCCGATGAACAGCCTGTGGTGCATCGTCTTCGGATACTTGTCCTGGAGCCAGTAAGGTTCCGGGGAGAAACGGTCGTAGTTCCATTTCTTCTGGGTAGAGAAATCGTAGCGTTTCTCCATCCACTGAGGCTCGAGCCAGAATACGTCGCAAGGGACGTCTATCTGGCGGAACATAGCCGCGTCGTGCAGGATGTCGAACTGCTCTTCGCGCATGTTCGGACCGAAGCAGAGGCCGTATGCCCACTTCGGGAGCACGTAGGTCCTTCCGGTAATGGTGGTGTACAGGTTGAGGATGTCAGGCATATCCTCTCCAAGCATCAGGAAGAAGTCGGCTTCGTCGCTGGTGTCGATTATATTGAACAGGTCTTTGTGTACGCTGCCTACGTCGAAGAAGCTCTTCCTGGTGGAGTTGTCGTATATTCCCCAACCGCGGGAACTCATCAGGAACGGCATCGGGATCTCGGTGTGCTGGTAAGTCGTCCACATCCTGAGGAGTTCGCCCCTGTGCTGGATATGGTCGCGGCTGGTGCTGCCGCCGCCGTAGAAACGTTCTCCGTCTTCCATCCTGATGCTGATGACGCTGGCTTTCGCGGCCGCAGGGATCTCCCTCTTGTCGACTTCGGCGAACTTGCCTTCATCATCGCCGATTATACCTCCGTCGTTGGCCACCACGTTGAGGTCCGCCCATTTGTCGTTGACGATGTCCCTCAGCTCCGCGCACATCTTGTCCTTGTCCGAAAGGAAGCGGATATCCCGGATCAGCGCCCGTCCCTTGGAATCGCGGACGGAGATCGCGCCGGTCTTCTTGTTGACCGTCAGGGAATAATCTCCTGAAGTCAGTGTCCATTCGGAGCCCTTGATACTTTCTGTGGCCTTTACTTCAGGCCAGTCAGTCTTGATGCACCCGTAACGCTCCATCAGGGATTCCTCGAAGGTCTTCCTCGGAGAAACCTTTATCCTGAATATCCCGTTGTCGCACGCCTGTACGCTGATTCTGATACCGGCGTCGGTCTTGACCGTTTTTTCAAAGGTGCCGGTACCGGCAAGGGCGTTGATTCCCAAGGCCATCAAGGCCAGGACGATTAAAAACCTTTTCATTATGACTGTTTCATTATGACTGTTCTTTTAGTGTTCTCGATTATGTTCTATCCATCCAATCCTTGGTTCCCTACACTCTTCTCTGAGTTCGTGGAAAGCCGCTCCACAGGGAGTCTCGACGACAATTCGAGTTTAATTATGACAGGTGTCCCCGCAAGTGTTGTTTCAGGAGCTTTTTGTGGAACGTTGATGACAAGGCTTTCCTTACTTTTCCTGAAGCCCAGAGGCTTCCCGTTCGGGAAGAAGGTTGCCCTCCGGGGCTTCCAACCGCCCTCCAACGTCAGTTCTCCATTGTCCGGCCACTTGTCCACACAAAGATACAAAATGGTTCTTTTCCCTTCATCCTTTCGGATCACCTTTCCCCAGGAAGGCTTCAGGCCGCTCCTGGAGGAGCCGTAAATGATACTTCCGTATTCTTCCATCCATTTACCGACTTCCTCTAGGCATCCGGATTCCTCGGGCCGGACAATGCCTTGGGCATCAGGACCGACGTTCAGGAGCAGGTTGCCTCCGAGGGAGGCGATGGAAATCAAGGTGTTGACTATGTTGGAAGGGGATTTCCACTTCGTATCCCAGCTCTTGTAACCCCAGGAATTACCTATGGACATACAACTTTCCCAATACAAGCCTTCCACGTCTTCAGCCTTCGGCACCATATTTTCCGGCGTCTTGTAATCCCCGGGGAAATCCGGCTTCTGCAGCCTGTCGTTAATGATTATGTGAGGATACTCTTTCAATAGAGCCAAGACCTTTCCGGCCTGTTCCTTGGTAGTCTTTACCGGGTAGTCGAAGAATATGACGGACAGGTCTTTCCCGTAACGGTCGAGCAGTTCCTTGATCTGGGGAAGAGAGACATCGTTGAAATACTCTTCGAAAGACTTGGTCTGCTGGAAGCCGTCCCAACTGCCTGAGTGGGCTTGGGTATATTCGTCGATAAGGAGTGAATCAGGGTGCGCCCAGCCTTGTTTCATCGGCCTCCTTGCGGTTGCCCCGCCGGGATTGCCCCAATCCTGTTCCTGCGAATAGTAGAACCCGAGTTTGATGTCATATCTTTTGCACGCAGATGCGACTTCATCCACGATGTCGCGTTCGAACGAGGTGTAGTCGATGATGTTGAACTCACTTGCCTCGCTCCTGAACATCGCAAATCCGTCGTGATGCTTGGTGGTGAATACGAGATATTTCATTCCTGCCTTTTTTGCAAGCAGGACCAGAGAGTCTGCATTGAACCTGTCCGGGTGGAAATGAGAAGCATTCTCCCGATACTCGAGGTATGGTATCTTGCATCTGTTGAATATCCATTCAGCACCACCGAAACGTTGCTGATGCCCTTTGTAAATACCGCCATACATACTGTATGGACCCCAATGGACGAACATTCCGAATTTAGCCTCGTTCCACCACTGCATCTTGTCCGGTTCCTCCTTGCCAGGATTCATAGCAAAGCAAAGATTTGGAAGCAGCAAAGTGAAAGAAGACACGATAAGATATATGACTTTTTCATTGTCATAAAGATAATAATTCTTTTGCGATGGATGGGGCAGAGACATCAATTACGTATCAAAAATCAAAGTCCTTTTATCAAAAAACAATTTAAAGATTTTATAGCGTATATAAGTGTTTTTTTCTAATTTTGTGAATGATTATGCACTTTTGGTTTTGAAAGCCAAGTTTGAAAGGAATAACACTACATACCATCATTATTAAATTCTGTTTTATGAGTAAACGTTTAATCACGGCATTGCTCGTGTTCCTGACCTTGGGGGCACAGGCATTTGCCCAGACGACCGTTACCGGTAAGGTATCGGATGAGTCTGGCGAACCTCTTGTCGGAGCCAATGTCCTTGTAAAGGGCACGACCACCGGCACAATGACGGACTATAACGGTAACTATTCCCTGAATGTAAGGCAGGGCGCCGTTCTGGTCTTCTCCAGTATCGGTTATGCTACTCAGGAGATCCGAGTCGGATCGCAAAGCGTAATCAATGTTACTATGAGCAACGACACCAACTTCCTCGATGACGTCGTGGTCGTTGCTTACGGTACCGCCAAAAGAAAAGATTTGACAGGATCCATCTCCACCGTCGAGAACAAGACATTGGAGATTCAGGCTCAGGGTTCAGTAACCCGCGCCCTCGAAGGACAGATCCCTGGACTCCAGACATCTTCTCTTGACGGACAGCCTGGTATCGATATGGGTATCCGTGTTCGTGGTATCGGTACTGCCAGCGCGAACAACTCCAATGCCCTCATCATCATCGATGGCGCACCAGCAATTGACGGAACCAACCCTCTGTCAGCCCTCAACAGCAAGGATATCGAGAGCATCACCATCCTGAAGGATGCTGCATCTACAGCCCTTTATGGTGCCCGTGGAGCTAACGGTGTCATCCTCGTCACCACGAAGAGCGGTAAATCCGGTAAGGCAAAGATCTCTTTCGAGGGAAGATGGGGAATCAATGCTATCGGACCGAACTCTGATTTCGATGTCATCGGTAACGACAAGGCAGGTGATCTTTATGAATTCTACTGGCTTGGTATCTACAACTCAGTCTACACTGGCTACGCCGCGAATTCAGAAAATCTGAAGGGTAATGCGGCAGCGGCTGCCGAATTCGCTTCACAGCACCTCTTCGACTTCACTGGTAATGCTACTTCATTCGGCCGTAACGGTCTTTACAACAGACTTGCTTACTCTGTCCCTGGAATGACCTTCACAAAGACTGGCAGCGGCTCCAATGCTTCGTCGACCCTCGGAGGCTCATATCTGGTCGGAGTGGACGGTAAACTCAATCCTAACGCGACTCTGCTCTACAGCGGCGGAACGCTCCACGATTCTCTCGTATCTGCCCGCTTCCGTCAGCAGTACAATGTCTCTGCAAGTGGCGGATCAGACAAGATGGACTACCACCTCTCTCTCGGTTACCTCTCTGATCCTTCATATGTGGCCACCTCTGCATTCAGCCGTTATAATGCCCGTGCGAACGTCAACGCCCAGGTTACCGATTGGCTCAAGGCCGGTGCAAAGTTCGCCTACACTCATCGTAAGACCAATTCCCTTGCAACCCGTTACGGACGTAACCCTGGATCCACCGCTGAGAACCCGTTCTCACGTATCGATGCTTCCACGGTTCTGGACAACGCCTACGCTCGTGACCTTGAGGGTAAATTCATCTACAATAAGGCAGGTGAGAAGATGGGTAACGTGAACGATGGCTCAACTGCTTACAATGCAACTCCGACCCTTTCTCCTGTAGGTCCTACCCGCAACTACTTCGGTCAGGCCATCAACTGGGTCGAGTACTACAAGCAGCAAATCGACGGCAACACCTATGACGACCTCAACGTCAGCGGTTACACCAGGGCAGCCTTCCTCAAGCACTTCACTGCGGAGGTCAACCTCACCTACAGCACCACATTCAACACCCGCACACGTTTCTTCAATACGCAGACCGCTGCAGCGCGTGTAGGTGCCGACCTCGGTTCCGTTATCCACAAGGACAAGGAGCAGTACACGACGATCAATACCCAGCAGCTCGTCAACTACACCCAGGATTTCGGTGTACATCACGTTGACGCAATGGTTGGACACGAGTTCTATCAGTATGACTATGATCTTGTCAGATACGGTTCCGGTCACGGACTGATCAATGACTTCATGGGTTATGTGAACTTCCTCGGTACCCAGTCCTACGGTACTTATGGAAACTCTTGGGGTGGTAATCTCAACAAGATGGCAATGGAGTCATATTTCGGACGTGCGAACTATGTCTATGACGAGAAGTACTATGCATCTGCATCCCTCCGTCGTGATGGTTCTTCGAAATTCAAGCTTCCTGAGAACCGTTGGGGAACCTTCTGGTCAATCGGTGCCGGTTGGCGTATTTCCGCCGAACCTTGGATGGAAGGCACCAAGAACTGGCTGGACAATTTGAAAGTCCGTGCGAGCTACGGTGTCCTCGGTAACCAGAACGGTATCGGTATGTATTCAGGCTATCAGACCTGGTCATACGGTGCATCAGGTTGGGGAGGTACCAACATTGCAACATATCCTACTGGATACACCCTCAGTAAAGGTGGGTGGAGCAACGACGCTCTTACCTGGGAGAATGTCCATACGACCGACGCCGGTGTAGACTTCACCCTCTGGGGCGGGAAGCTCTCTGGAACCTTCGACTGGTTCAACAAGCAGACTGTCAACGCTATCTGGAACCAGAACGCCTCCTACCTCGCAGCAGGTCAGGCCTCTCTCCAGATGAACACGGCAGGTATCCGCAGCCGCGGTATCGAAATTGAACTTTCTTACCAGCCTGTCAAGACTACCGACTGGGATGTAATCTTCTCGACCGTCGGAACACATTATAACACAATCATCACAAGCGTTCCTGCCGGAACCGGTTCCGAAGCTCTCAACGGATGCTGGACCGCCAACTCAGACGGTTGGTCACTTTCCGGTGAAGGATCATCTTCTGGTCAGGAATATCTCCGCGGTGTCGGTAAGGATTACTTCAATATGTATCTTTACAAGTATGCCGGCGTAGCAGGTAACAGCGGTGTCACTTACTTCGGTAATGACGGCAAGCAGTATACCGGCTACACGAAGGGTGATTCATATGCCGGTATGCCTCTCTTCTGGCATACTGTTACTGCGGCCGAGGCTGCAGCGGGCACCTTCGGTTCCGCAAAGGCTGGTGATATCATCAATACCACCAACACTAACCTCGCAAACAGGTATGAGATGGGCGACGCTATCCCTGAGTGGATAGGCGGTTTCACCACTACCGTCCGTTTCAAGAACCTTGACTTTACCGCCCTGTTCTCATATCAGCTCGGTGGAAAGTTCTTCTCTGTAGACTATGGAACCGGTGAGGAAGGCCGCTACAAGGCTGGCCAGGATCTCTCTGACGGTGTATCAGTCTCCAAGGAACTCTGGAACAATACCTGGACCGAGAACAACGTGGACGCCAAGTTCCCTATGGTTATTTATGGTTCTGAAGTACAGCGCAGTGGAGCAACTCTTGGCAGTTGGAACTACACCGATATGTCTCTCTTCAGCGCCAGCTACTTCAGCGTCAAGAATGTCACCATTGGCTATACCTTCCCTAAGAAGCTTGTGAACAAGGCAATGATCAGCAATCTCCGCATATATGCGTCTTGCGACAACCCTGTCCTCATCTACAGCCACAAGGGTGTTGATCCTCGCTGGTCAATGACTGGTGGTATGAACGTCGGCGCATTCTCTTATCCTTACCTCAGCGTTTACACCTTCGGTGTCAATCTTGATTTCTAAGGAGTGACTTTCATTAAACATCTTTAACAGAAATAGATATGAAAAAGATTATAAAGAGCGTCGTCTTATTGGCCAGTGTGGCAATGCTTGCATCTTGTGCAGACAGACTGGATGTCACGCCTCCTAACAGCATCTATGACGAGCAGATAAAGGAATTGCTCGAAAATGGTACTGAAGCTCAGAAACAAACCATCCTCAAGGCGATTGTCAATCCTATGGCTCAGTACTTCAACAACTATGACAGGAATAATGTCTGCAGTACCGGTAGTGCTAATGTAATGAACTACAGCTATGTCGGCATCGAGTGGGGCCGCAGCCTCCTCGGCAATGACGTGGCCCTCGGTTACGACCTCGAGTCTTACGACCTTGCAGGTCGCGACCTCTATCAGTTCGTGGTTGACTACCGTATCGGTAATTCCAATACGAATTACTGCCACTGGACGACTTATGCCTACTCTATCAACCAGGCGAACAGTGTTCTTGGTTATATGACCGCTGAACTTGCTGAAAAGGATGCACTGTTCAAGGATGGTCGTGCTCGCGCCCTGCTCATCCGTGCATATTCTTATATGTGTATGATGGAAGAGTACCAGGATGCATATCTTCTCGGCGGGAAGGACAAACTCGGACTTTCCATCTACAAGGAATATGACCCTAAGCAGGCTCCTGTAGCTCGTTCTACTTCTGAGGAAACCTGGAACTTCATCAAGGGAGACATCAAGGAGGCAGTAACACTCCTCTCCAATGCGGGAATCGGCTATACTGCTGGAAGGGCAAACGCTGAAGACTTCGATCTCGGTGTCGCCAACTTCCTTCTTGCAAGGGCATCTATCCTTACCGGAGACTATGCTACTTGTATAAGTGCTTGCCGTGCCATTATCGCCAGCAATGCTTACAGCTTCATCGCAAACGATAACTATGGCGGACGCAACACCGGAGCCTGGACTCCTACGAGTGAAATCGAGGTCAAGCCGGAGACCAATGCCTTTACGAATATCGCAGTCAACCCTGAGACGATCCTCGGTTATACCGTGACCTCTTCGTTCTATCAGCAGGCTGCCGTATTCTTCGGTCTTACGAGTATGTTCTCAAGCTATTCATCCAGCAAGTCCACCGCACGTATCGACGACCGTCTCTACAACAAGATCAACGCCAACGATATCCGTAAGGATGCCTTCCTCAATTTCGAGGTTGGAGATTACACGTTCGCTGTCAACGGAGCTGTCGCCAAGATTCCTTCATATGCAAGTATGAAGTTCTCTTCCACCGATGCTCTTAACAACGATGGTACCGACGGTGCAGGTACTCCTGCTTCCACCACCAAGTGCGACTACACCAAGTTCCGCCTTTCCGAGGTCTACCTGATGCTCGCTGAGGCTCAGAACGCAAGCGGAGACGCAAATGGTGCAAAGACTACTCTCAACACCTTGCTCGCCGCCCGTACAAAGGCTGGTGCTGCAGCCCTCACTTGCGACAACTATGGCAACAACAGCAACCTTGCCGAATTCATCCAGCTCCAGTGGAGAATCGAGATGTGGGGTGAAGGTGGCCGTGAGTACTACAACAACAAGCGTTGGGGAGTTAACGTAGACAGGTCCGGATCGACAGTCCATCCAAAGATTGTCAACTACCCTGCCAACAAGATGACTCTTGCTATTCCAGAGCGTGAACTTCAGGATAATCCGGAATGTGTAGACAACCAGATCAACTAAGAGTTCATTGATATGATTTTTTGGGCGCCGGCATTTGTCGGCGCCTGTTTTTTTTGTATTATTGTACCGTAACTGCAAACGATATGAAGAATTGTATTTTGGGAATATTGTTCCTTATCGCCGCCTCATTCACAGTCTCTTGCGTTGAAGATGATCCCGGCGGCTCATCCGGCAAAAACTATATGCTTTCCGATACGAGGCTGGTCGGGAATTGGATCGTCGATCGTTACGATGCATACAATACCGAAAAGCAGCTTGTAAACACTACTACCGACCGTACATTCATCAAGACAGGGTACTGGCGTATCGATATGACAGCTGATTGCAGTATGTTTCTCTGGTATGGGGATTATTCGCAGGCAGCGGTCATAACCGATTTCTATTATGATGACGTGATGAAAGTCCTTTATTTCGGAGAAACCGGAGAGGCGGAGGTCACCACGTTGAATGATTCCGTCCTGGTTTTCAATTCAATCAACCTTATGCCTGCGGAATGGTTCGAGAAGGCTTATATAGGAGAGTATCATTATGTGACAAGTACCCTGAAGAAAGAGAAGCAAAGTAGTCAATAATTATTATAAAGAATCAAATGAAGAAGACAATTTTAATTGTCCTGGCGGTGGTATTCCTCTCTATTGGTGCCGGAGCCAAGGTCTATGATGCAACCGGTTTCGGGATAAGGCCGGACGGCATCACCCTGAATACCAGGTCTATCCAGAGTGCGATCGACCTGATCAGTTCCCGAGGCGGAGGCGTCTTGGAGTTCCCTGCCGGGAAATATCTGTCCGGCAGCATATTCCTGAAAACCGGAGTGGAGGTCAGGCTTCTCGAGGGAGCTGTCCTGCTGGGTTCTACCAACCCTTATGACTACGAGAGTGTAGAAAACAACTATGGTTTCATATTGTCGAAGGACCAGAAGGACATTTCGGTCACCGGCAAGGGCACGATCGACGGGCAGGGATTCACCCTTGCGACCAATTTCGTGATCCAGGTGCATATGGGCGTGCGTGAAGATGCGCTCAGGCACGACAGGACTTCCAGCAGGCCGAAGCTGTTCTATCTGAGGGAATGCGACGGGATCCTTATCGACGGGGTCAAGCTCAAGGACGCCGGGGAGTGGACTCTCGTATGCGACCAGTGCGAGCATCTGACGATCAGCGGAATCGATATGGACAGCAAGAACTACTGGAACAACGATGGAATAGATATCGTGGATTGTCGTCACGTATTGATAAAGGACAGCCACATAGATGCTTCGGATGACGCCCTATGCCTGAAATCCCATTCCAAGGATCACCTGTGCGAAGACATCGAGATCCGTAACTGCAGGGCTCGCTCTAGCGCAAGTGCCATAAAGTTCGGAACGGTTTCAAGGGGAGGGTTCAAGGATATCCGTATCATAAACAACCGTGTCTATGACACATACAGGTCCGCGATAACCATAGCGTCGGTTGATGGGGCCGAAATCGAGAACGTCGTCGTAGACAGCCTCTATGCGACCAATACCGGCAACGCCATATTCCTCAGGACAGGGGAGCGTTGGCACGGCGGCAAGAGAGGTTATCTCCGGAATATCCTGATTTCGAACGTCCGTGTGGAAGTTCCTGCCACAAAGGCGGACGCCGGATACAGCTATGAAGGTCCAATCGAAGACCTGCCACGCAACATATCCCCGGCAGGAATCGTGGGTATTCCTGAGATTCCTATCGAGAACGTGACTCTCAGGAACGTGGAGATAGTGTATCCTGGAGGAGGGGACAGCGGATATGCTTTCAGGGGCACGACTCCTGAGGAGCTTGAGAGCGTCCCTGAGATGAAGGATTACTATCCGGAATTCTCTCAGTTCAAAGAGCTT
This sequence comes from uncultured Bacteroidales bacterium, assembly GCA_905235085.1. Classification (GTDB taxonomy): domain Bacteria; phylum Bacteroidota; class Bacteroidia; order Bacteroidales; family UBA932; genus Cryptobacteroides. Next base: position 102,673 of record CAJOKD010000002.1, read on the forward strand.
CCGGCTTGGGGGCTTTACATCCGTCACGCAAAAGGAATCACCCTTGAAGGTGTCCGCCTGGTGGCCGCGATTGAGGACTATCGTCCGGCAATCGTGACTGACGATGTAAGCAAGCTGAAGATCAAGGATATCAGCATTGTCGAGCCGAGCAACGGCAAGAAGAAGGAAATCATCAAATACAAGACGAAATGAGAAAGGCCATAGCAACCGCCATCCTGCTGCTGGCAACGGTCAGCCTCGGGGCGAAACAATATTACGGATCATATTTCGGGATGAAGTCGGACGGGGTTACCAACAATACCACGTCCCTCCAGAATGCCGTAGACTGGATTAGCAAGAACAGTCCTGGGGACACCCTGACCCTCTGGGTGGGCCGTTACCTGACAGGAACGGTGTACCTCAAGTCCAATGTGACCATCCAACTGCGCGAGGGTGCAGTGCTGGTCGGTGTGCCTTCTGCCCACGATTATTATTCATACGGTGCGGCTTCAGCTATCCTGGTGGCCGATGGTCAGGAGAACATCCATCTTTTCGGCTTGGGAGTCATCGACGGCAATTCATCAAAGCTTCTTCCTTGCATCAAGGAACAGAAGGACAGGGGATATCTCCAGGAGGGCTGGTGCGATCCGGCACTGGTCTATTTCAAGGATTGCCGCAACGTCAGCCTGAACGGGTTGCTGCTCATCAATCAATGCGCCCGCGAAGAGGTCATCTTCACGGGCTGCACTGATGCGGTATCCAATCCTGCCAAAAAGCTTTAGCTCTGGTGGTTATTACGTCTATTTTTCTGTCTGTGCACTAATGTAGGCAGAATCCTGCTCATTTGAAAGCCTTTACGCCCTTCCAAGGGTCCTGAACTACGGCGGAGTTGTCGTAAATAGTCGTTCAGATGAGCCTTTAAATCATCGGCTGAAAGCATCGATAATAGCAGTAAAGTATCATAATTCTTTTAAAAAGTATCATTATTTTGAATTCTATTCTTATATTTGTTGATAATTTAACGCGAACGTATAAACCTGAAACACTTTTATATTAATTGTATTTGTTTTATGAGTAAACGTTTAATAACGGCATTGCTCGTGCTCCTTGCAATAGGAGTTCAGGCATTCGCCCAGTCTGCCGTATCCGGAAGGGTTACGGATGAGGCTGGTGAACCTCTTGTCGGAGCCAATGTCCTTGTAAAGGGCACGACTACCGGCACAATGACGGACTACAACGGTAATTATTCCCTGAATGTAAGGCAGGGCGCCGTTCTGGTCTTTTCCAGCATCGGTTACGCTACCCAGGAGATCCAGGTCACCCAAGGCGTAATCAATGTAACTTTGAAGAACGACACGAACTTCCTCGATGATGTCGTGGTCGTGGCTTATGGTACCGCTAAGAAGAGAGACCTTACCGGAGCTATGACAGCCATCAAGGGTGAGAACATTGCGGCTCAGAACGTCTCGACTATCTCCCGCGCCCTTGAAGGTGCAGCTCCTGGTATCCAGGTGTCATCCGTCGACGGTCAGCCAGGTCTCGATATGGCTATCCGTGTCCGTGGTGTTTCTTCTACGGTCGATGGTTCAGCAACCGCTCTCGTCGTCATCGACGGTGTTCCGGCTCAGACCAGCAACCCTCTCTCTACGATCAATCCTTCCGATATCGAGAGCATCTCCGTCCTGAAGGATGCCGCTTCTACGGCACTCTACGGTTCCCGCGGTGCTAACGGTGTCATCCTCGTGACCACAAAGAAGGGTACGGGAGCCGGCAAGGCTCAGGTTTCATTCGACACCCGCGTGGGTTGGAACAGTGTAGGTCAGTTCGCTATGTCGAATATGACCAAGGCCTCCGACATCTATGAATATGCCTGGAGGTCCATCTACAACTCATACCGCTACGGTGTTGACGGAACAGGTAACCCTAAGGTAGGTTCGGACGGTATTCCTTACACCAACTTCTCCAATCCTAACCACACTCACGAAGAGGCAGCCCTGTTCGCTTCACAGCACTTGTTCAACTACAACAACAGCGAGACTGGTTTCCAGCGCAACACCTTGAGGAATGCCCTCGTCTATGACATCCCTGGTGTGACTTACGAGACAACTGGTACAGGTACGAACAGGTCTGCTACGATGATTGGAGCATACCTTGTGAACCCTGATGGCAAGATCAATCCTGAGGCCAAGTACTTCCTCCAGAAGGAGAACGAATACAGCAGCCTCTTCTCGAACGCTTTCCGTCAGGAATACAACGTTTCCCTCAGAGGCGGCACCGAGAATCTCAACTATTTCGTTTCCCTCGGTTTCAACGAAGATCCATCCTATATTCCGACATCTGCATTCAACAGATATACCGGACGTGCAGCCATCAACGCACATCCTCTGAAGTGGCTCAAGATTGGAACCAACATCGGCTACACCCGTACGAAGACCAATGAAATGGCTACCCGTTACGGACGTAACCCTGGTTCTGCAGGTGGTAACGTGTTCCGTTATGTGAACGGTACCTCCAACCTCATCCCTATCTATATGCTCGATGAGAACCACAACTATGTCTATGATGCCAATGGCAACAAGCTTGAGAACATCACCAACAGTACTGAGACATATTCACCTCTCGGCCCTACGGTAGGTAACGCATTCGGCAAGGGTGTGATGGATGAGTTCGCACACAACAAGAACGAGACTATCCGCAGCATCTGGACCAGCCGTTCATATGCACAGGTCCTCTTCACCAAGGATCTCAACTTCCTTGTCAATTTCAGCTACGACTCCGACAACACCGACTATACGAGGTATCGTGCAGCCGGCACTTACAATGGCGGCGTCAACGGTGGTTTGAACAAGACTCTCACCAACCGCTTCATTCTCAATACCCAGCAGCTCCTCAACTACTCGCACGACTTCGGTGATCACCACGTCGACGCTATGGTCGGTCACGAGTGGAATGACGACTCTTACAATTCTCTGCTCTACGTCTCCGGATATGAGCTTATCCCTGACTGGATTTCTGCAGGAAACTTCATCGGACGCTATAACAACGGTGGAACGACCCTGAGCGGTTCCCCAGGCTGGACCCAGTATGTCCTCAGGATGGAATCCTATATCGGCCGTCTCAACTACAACTATGCTGAAAAGTACTATCTCAGCGGCTCCCTCCGTGAGGATGGTTCTTCGAAGTTCGTCAACAACAAGTGGGGACTCTTCGGTTCAGTAGGTGCAGGTTGGGTTATCTCAAAGGAAGGCTTTATGGCTTCCACCAGGAACTGGCTCGACCTTTTGAAGATCCGTTCAAGCTGGGGTATCCTCGGTAATCAGAACGGTATCGGTACCTATGGAAACCACATTTGGTCATACAGCGCTCAGAGCTATGTCGAGACGACCAACGGTACAGGTATTCCTGATGGCTACAAGCTCACCAGCGGCAGCTTGGTCAATGAGCAGCTCACTTGGGAGAAGACAAGGGAGTTCGACCTCGGTCTTGACTTCAGCTTCCTCAACCACCGCATCACCGGTGCTCTCGACTACTATGACCACAAGACCCTCAACGGTTTCTACAATGCTGACTTCTCAGTCCTCGCAGGTTCCGGTAGTGCATCTCTCCAGCAGAACGCAGCAGTTCTCCGCAACCGTGGTGTCGAGCTCGAACTCAGCGTCGACTTCGTACGCACTAAGGATGTCACATTCAACGTGACCACCAACGGAACCCACTACAGGACTACCCTCCTCGACGTTCCGGATGAGAATATTCCTGACAACGAAGGCCTCGACATCCCTATGGGTTGCTGGCAGTCCGGCGTAGCAGCATTCTCAACTTCCGGTACAGGAGCTGTCACCATCGGTTACCTCCGTGGAGAGGGCCGTGACTGGTACAACATCTACCTCTATAAATATGCTGGCGTCGACAAGGAGTCCGGTCTTCCTATGTACTGGCACCGTGTCACTGAAAAGGATATCACCAAGGATGAAAACGGCAATTATGACCACAACGGCCGCTATTCCTCCTATCAGCTGGGTGACAATGTCAAGACTCTCGTCGGCGACGATGCTTCCCTCTATGAAATGGGCAGTGCTACCCCTGACTGGATCGGTGGTTTGACATTCAACTTCCGTTTCAAGAACTTCGATGCTTCCGCACAGTTCGCTTACCAGATCGGTGGTAAGTTCTTCTCTACTGAATATGGTAACGGTATCTACAGGAGCGGTAGTTGCACCGTCACTTCCGAGATGCCTTCAACCGACCTCATCGGAAACACCTACGGCGAGAACAACACCAACGCATTCTTCCCTATCCAGTGGTGGAACAGTAACGGTTACTATGATGGTACGACCATCGGTTCCTGGAAGTACACGGATATGGCTCTCTTCAGCGCAACTTACGCAAAGTGCAAGAATATTTCCGTAGGTTACACATTCCCTAAGGCTGTCCTCGACAGGATCGGAATCAGCAGCCTGCGTGTCTATGCTTCTGCCGACAACCTGTTCTACGTATCCGCTAAGAAGGGTGTTGATCCTTCAATGTCAATCCTTGGTGGTTTCGAGGTAGGTCAGTATGTCTATCCTAATATGAGGACATTCTCCCTTGGACTTAACATCAATTTCTAAAGAATCGACTCGCTATGAACAATAAGATTAAGTTTTTCGGTTTAATCGCGGCTTCTGCCCTCCTGGTCTTCCAGTCTTGTTCCGACCTGCTCGATGTCACGAACCCTAACAGTTTGAATGACGACCAGGTCAGGGAACTTCTCTCAAGCTCGGACGAAGCCAAGGTCGAGGAGACTCTCAAAGCGATCGGTTCCGGTCTTGAGAGTTATATCTGCCTTGCACATTCCACCCTCAGCGGCGGTTTCTCGAACAATTATGCCAATGAGTACTCGATGAACCTCTTCCGCGACCTCGGTTGCGAAGACGTTATCTTCGGTTACAACGGTATAACTACTACGGACGGTTGGGCTGCTTACTATTCCCACCGTTTCGACCCGAAACTGAATGATCAGACTGCTTCCAACAACGGCTGGTGGTTCAGCTCTTCATACATCATCGCACAGGCCAACAAGGCTGCTACATACCTGACCGACGAGGTCGCGACGGCTCCTACCGCCCTTCCTTCCGTGAAGATGTATGCAGCTCAGGCCAAGACCCTCCGCGCTTACGGCTACATCCAGCTGATGGAGCGTTTCCGCAAAGCCTACAAGTATGGTGGAAGCGAGCAGCAGGGTATGCCTATCTACACAGAGTACAAGTACAACAACCCGGTGGCTCCTAGCACTGCACAGGAGACTTGGGAGTGGATTATCAAGGAGCTTGAGACTGCCGGTCAGTATTTTGCTGCCGGAACCAACTCAGCTACCGATGGCTATGTTGTTGTGACCCCTACCGACCAGGCAACCTACTGGCGTATCGACCGCACTATGTCCGACTATTTCCTGGCACGTGCCTGCCTGGACTACGGTGCTTATGACAAGGCTATCGCTGCTTGCCAGAGGATCCTTGCAAAGTATCCTGGCTTCATCGATGAGGCTCATTACGGTGTCGACACCAAGGATTTGGACGATATCGCAACTCCTGCCAACGACGAGTGGACCCTCGGCAAGAAGGATGTGAAGAATGACGACAACGCATTCCTCTCTATGACTTGCAACCCTGAGGCAATGTTCGGATGGACCAACGATGGCTCCCTTTATCCTTACAGCTTCCTCAACAGCATCCAGCCTAGCAACTCTACCGGATCGATCTTCCAGATCAGCGATGACCTCTATGAGAAGATGGACGACAACGACTACCGCAAGGCTCGTTTCGCCGATCACGGAATCTCTGAATTCCCTTGGTTCTCTACCAGCGGTCATGCTCCTTCCAGCTTGCCTAAGTATGCAAACCTCAAGTTCGGTGCTACCATCCATCAGAATGCTACTGAGCGTTCCTATACTTCAGTCGGTTCAGACGTAGTTCTCTTCCGTACTTCCGAGGTATGGCTAATGCTTGCTGAAGCTCAGTACCTGGCTGGAAAGGAAAGCGAGGCTAAGACTACTCTCAACAAGCTTCTCGCCGCCCGTACCAAAGCCGGTGCTCCTGCATTGACCTGCGACAACTACAAGGGCAATCTCTCCACCTGGGATCAGATCAAGCTCCAGTGGAGGATCGAGATGTGGGGCGAGAATGGTCTCAGCTACTACTGCCACAAGCGTTGGAATGAACCTTCCGTCCGTACCGGCAGCAACCACTGGGTGAACTACACCTGGAGTGTCGAGGATATGGAGTGGGAGATTCCTCTCAAGGAACTTCAGACTAACTCATACTGGGAAAGGTAGAATCAAAAGACAATGAAAATGAAAAAGATATTCGCAATACTTGGAATAGCTTTCGCTATTGCCTGTTTCACCTCCTGCAAGGATGAGGTAGAACCTTTCATCGAGACGACGGGTATATCCCTCAACACAACTACGCTGTCGATCTACCCTGGTGACTGGGTGACCATCGAAAACGTCGTCAGTCCTTCCAATGCAAGCAGCACTCTCAAGACCTGGACATCTTCCGATACTAAGGTCGCTTCCGTTGACGGATGGGGCCGCGTGTATGGTGTCGCTCCTGGTAACTGTGTTATCACGGTGAAGACCGCTGCCGGACAGACCGCTTCCTGCGAAGTGACCGTCAAGCCTATCATCGAAACCGAGATTAGCGTCGAACCTTCCGAGGTGACTGTCTATTACGACGAGTATGAGACGCTCACCGCAACGGTCGGTCCGTCGAACGCAACTTACAAGACCGTCACCTGGTCTTCTGCCAATCCGAATATCGCATCTGTCGATGAGACCGGAAAGGTTAAGGGCGTTGATCTTGGCTCGACTGTCATCACTGCTACGTCCAAGAACGGACTCAAGGCTACTTGCAAGGTTACGGTCACTGTCCGTATGCCTACCGAGCCGGAGACTCTCGATCTCTGGAAGGGAGACAATGCAGGCTTCCGTGGACTCTTCGGCGCAGCTGCTGATGAGGGCAAGGCAGCAGGAACCGGCAACTGGCTCAAGTTCGAGAACGGTGCCGCTACCTGGACAGCCAACGAAACCGGCAAGATCCGTAAGGCTACCCTTACGCTCAGCACTGGCTCTTCAATTACCGTCACCCAGTTCGATCCGAAGGATTTCAAGGGTACATTCTCATTCCGTACACAGCGTTTCTCCAACAACAAGACTGTCACTACGGCTGCGGCTGATGTCACCTTCAACGTCACCATCACCGATCCGCTCGTAGGCGAGACCCTCACCGACTTCGACGGCAAGACCTACACCAATAATCTCGGTCTCGTGGGCTTGTACCTCGACGCTGTCGCTGATGCCGTACTCGATGTCGATTATGCCGAGAAGAGCGCCCGCTTCGGCCTCTTCCTCGATGAGCGTAAGGCTCAGCCTGTAGCGAACGGGAACGCAACCTATCCTTTCGTCTGCTTCATCCCTGAGTGCGGTACGGTCTGGACTTCGACTGCCATGAGTAGTCCTTGGAACTTCGTTCCTATCCCGATAAGTGCCACCCAGAACTACCAGTGGCTGTGGTTCACCGTTGACAGCGACCTCAACGTTCTCAACTACAACTATCCAAACAAGCAGTTCCTGATTGGAAAAGACGGTTCCAACGGTACGACTATCATCGGTATCACCTGCGCCGTGGCCAAGAACGCCACTCCGGAAGCAGCTGACATTTACACTACCTATAACGTCATCTACCAGGCCAACCCTGACAAGAAGATGGATACCGGCGGTTTCACCCTGACAAGGCAATAAACCGTCAAGCAACTAAAAAACCGGCCTCTTGGGGCCGGTTTTTTTTATGGGATGCGGTGTATTACTTGAAGGCCTTCTTTACGGGTTTCCGGGACATCTCGAAGTGGAGTGTGGCTCCGTCCTTGATGTCATCGTAGCGGATAACCGGTTCTGAAAGGCGTTTTCCGTTGAGCCAGGCGGCCTTGACATAGACGGCATCCTTGCTCCAGCCTTTGGTGGTCATCTTGACCTGCTTGCCGTTGGATAGGGTCACCGACATGGCCGGAACGCAAGGAGAGCCTACATAATACCAGTCGGCGGCTGGGCAGAAAGGATAGAAGCCGAGGCAGTTGAATATGTACCAGGCACTCATCTGGCCGCAGTCGTCGTTGCCGCTCAGCGAACCCGGTTCATTGCCGTAGTAGTTCTCCGCAACGTACCTGACCCATTTCTGGCAATTCCAAGGTTCACCGAAATAGTCGTAAAGGTATGTAACGTGGTGGCAAGGCTCGTTTCCGTGCCAGTAGCCTCCGATACGTCCCCAGATGTCGTGCGCTCCGGGGATGTCATCCGGCAGTTCAATGGTGAACAGGTTGTCCAGATATTCCTTGAGCCTCTTCCTGCCAGCTATGCTGACATATCCGTCGAAGTCGTGGAAGACACTCCAGGTGTACTGCATCGTGAATCCTTCTGTGATGTCGCCCCATCCGTTCACTGAGCCCGGGCCCTGGTATGCGATAGGAGCGAAAGGTGTGCGCCATTCTCCGTTGGAGTCCTTTCCTCTCATATATCCGGTCTCCGGGTCGATGAGGTTCTTGTAGTTCATCGACCTCCTGAGGAAGAATGCGTAGTCGTCCTCGTGTCCCAGTTTCCGGGCCACCTGGGCAATGCACCAGTCATCGTATGCATATTCCAAGGTCTTGGAAACGGATTCCTTCTCAAGGTCGAAAGGAACGTAGCCGAGGGTGGTATATTCCGGGATGCAGTCGTAATGGGCGTTTGTGGCGGTGGTCTTCATAGCCTGGAAGGCGCGCTCGTAGTCGAAGCCCGGCACATCCTTCATGATCATGTCCGCCAGTACGGAACAGGAGTGGTAGCCGATCATGCACCAGGTCTCGCCGCCGTAGAATGACCAGTACGGAAGCATATGCTCGGCGCTCTTGTCGAAGTGGGCGAGCATGGAGTTGGCGATATCGGCCTGCAGAGGTCTGTTGACCAGGTTCATAAGTGGTTCGAAGGCCCTGAAGGTATCCCAGAAGGAGAACGTGGTCACGTTGGTGAAGCCTTCGGCCTTTCCGATGGTGCCGTCATGTTCGCGGAACCTGCCGTCGGTGTCCTGGAATACGAACGGGTGCAGCATGGTGCGGTAGACGCTGGTGTAGAAGGTCTGCCGGAGGACTTCATCGCCGGAGTCGAGTGAATATATCCCCAGAGCTTTCTCCCATTCGTATTCGGCTTCGGCCAGGACGGCTTGGAAGTCTTTTCCGTCAAGTTCCCGGAGGTTGAGGAGGGCTCCGTCGGTCCCGACTCCTGAGACTGCTACCTTGACTTCCAGCTGGAAAGGCTGTCCCTCGGACGCTTCGCTTCGCTTCGCCCCACCACTCACTCCGCTCGTGGTCCCCCCGCTGGTGCCGCGGGCGGCATTGTCCTCGCCGGCTACCATCGCCAGCTGTTCTGACGATGTGGAAGCGGCCTCTCTCAGCGCTGCGATTTCAGGACGTGTAGTGAACGGGCTGGTGTCTCCGTCGAAGCGTAGGATTACCTGCAGTTTGCGTCCCCAGGCCTCGAGCGAGCTACGGAAGCGCTTGGTGTCATATATGACCGGCTTGCCGTCCTGCAGGATGGTGAAATCCTTGATCGGTTCGGAGAACCTGGCGGCGAAGAACACTTTCCTGCCGGGATTCCATCCCGCCACCACCTTGCTGCCGATAATGGTATATTCATCCAGCAGCCTGACTTCAGACCATTCGCAGTCCCATTTCAAGGTGTGGTCGAGGTCGATCATCAAGACTGCTCCGTGCTTGAGCGGATAGGTGAACCTGAATATTCCGGAATGCATCGCGGCGGTCATTTCGGCCTTGACTCCGCTGTCCAGGGTGATCCCGTAGTATCCTGGATGGGCTTGCTCCTTGCCGTGGTCGAGCTTGGAGTACTCCGGCTTGCCGTTCATTCCGGGAAGGAAGAGGAAATCTCCGAGGTCCGGGATTCCGGTTCCGCTGAGGTGGGTGAGGCTGAAGCCTTGCACGAACGGTTTGGAATACTTGTATCCGGCTGCGCAGTCATAGTCTTTGTCATCGCAGTCCGGTGAGATCTGGATGGCCCCGTAAGGCAGCTGCGGGCCCGGATAGACGTTTCCGAACCCGTCGGTTCCTACGAACACGTTCACATCATCGATCAACCTCTTCGTCCTGTCGCTCACTACGGGTTCCACGCCATAGGCGGGGAGATGCTCCCATCGGGTGCCGGCGCTTTGCGACTGAGGGGCAAGACTCGCGGCAACGCCACAGGAGGACACAGCTTCAGGGTGCCTATTACTTCCGGAAGCAGGTGATAATGAAAGAGTTATGGCAGCAATGGCCGAAATGGCTAATCCTTTTGCGATATTCATGGTTCTACGATTGATTATTCACAAAGATAATGATTTCCTGAAACAATGATTCTCGCCAATCCCCATTCCAGGCACCTGCAAGGCCCCTGGACGTGCAGCAGTCTGGCGGGGATCCCCGGTCGGAGCCGGGGATGACAAGTGGGCCGGGGATGACAAGTGGGCCGGGGATGACAAGTGGGCCGGGGATGACAGGTCAGCGCACCTTGCCGGTCATAGAGTATGGCTTGTCGGTGGCTTTGCGGCCACGGGACTTGTTCGGCTTCGATGCCATCACGAATTCGAGAGCGCCTCCTGACAGGAGATCCTCGTGGGTGATGTACATCTTGGAATATTCCTTGCCGTCGAGAAGCACTTTCTTGACGTACCGGTTCTTGTCCGATACTCCAGGAGCCTTGACTTCCAGAGTCTTCCCGTTAGGAAGCGCGATCCTGGCATATTCCAGGTAAGGAGCCCCGAAAACATACTGGTCGCTTCCTGGGCAGACCGGATAGAATCCCAGCACGCTGAAGATATACCAGGCACTCATCTGGCCGCAATCGTCATTGCCGCCGAGTCCCTTTATCTCCGGGCGGTACATCCTGTTGATGATTTCCCTCATCCAGTACTGTGTCTTCCAAGGCTGGGAAGTCCAGGCATAGAGGTAAGGGATATGGTGGCTTGGCTCGTTGCCGTGGACGTAACCGCCAATGAGGCAGTCCTTGGTGATGTCCTCGTTGGTTGCGTAGGCATATTCCGGAAGGTCCTTGCTGAAGAGTTCGTCGAGGGCGGCGGTGAACTTCTTCTCTCCGCCCATCAGGTCCATTACGCCATACACGTCCTGAGGGGCGTGGAAGGTGAAATTCAGGGAGTTGCCTTCAATGAATCCTTCTCCCATAGTCTGCATTATGTCGAAATCCTCCTTGAAGGACCCGTCGGCATATTTCGGGCGGCAGAAGCCGAGGCCGGTATCGAATACGTTGCGGTAATACAGAGCCCTGGCGGCATATTCCTTTTCTACCTCCTTGTCACCGGCGATGCGCGCAGTGTTCCAGATGGTCCAGTCGTCATAGGAATATTCAAGGGTGTTGCTGGCGGCTGTAGTGATATGGTCGTAAGGCACGTAGCCGAGTTCCATATAGTCGCCCAAGCCACCGTACCAAGGCTGCCTGGAAGTGGTGACCATCGCCTCGAGAGCCCGCTTCCTGTCGATGTCCAGGCCCTTCGTGATGGCGTCTGCGAGTACCGGAACGGCGTGATATCCGCTCATACACCAGTTCTCGTTGGCCATATGGCTCCAGACAGGAAGCATCTTGAGCACGTTCTGGTCGTAGTGGGCCAGCATCGACTCTACCATATCCCGGTCGCGGTCCGGCTTGAAGAGGGCCAGGAAAGGATGCTCTGCGCGGTAGGTGTCCCACAGGCTGAACACCGTGTAGTTGGTGAATCCTTCTGCCTTGTGGAGCTCGTGGTCGAGACCTCTGTAGGTCCCGTCCACGTCCATATAGACAGACGGGTTGATCATCGTGTGGTAGAGAGAGGTGTAGAACATTTTCTTCTGGGCTTCGGTACCCTTTATCTCCATCTGGGAGAGTTCCTTCTCCCAGGCTGCACTGGCTTCGCTGCGGATCTGCTCGAACGTCTTGCCTTCAGCTTCAGCCTTAAGGTTCTTCAGGGCTCCTGTCGTTCCGGTGGCGGAAAGGGCGACCTTGACGGTCAGTTCCGGGTTCATGGAAGTGTCGAACCTGAACCAGGCGACAAGCTTGCGTCCTGCCATCGCCGCGAAGTTGCGGGATTGGTCGAACTTGCTCCATCCTCCCTTGTAGTTCACCTTCTCCCTGTCGGTGTAGCCATATTCTACGATCGGCTCCGAGAATGAAATGGCGAAGTAAGTATAGTTGGTCCGGGCCCATCCGTCGGTGATGCGGTAGCCGGTGACAAGATGGTCGTTCTGTACCTGGACTTCAGCCCAGAGGGTCTTTCCGTCATAATCATAGATCGAGTGGATCAGGTCCAGGATGACCTGGCTCTGAGGCTCCCGGTCGGAGCCGGGAGTGACGGTTCCGTCATGCCCGGCCTGTCCTGTTCCGTCATGCCCGGCCTGTCCTGTTCCGTCATGCCCGGCCTGTCCGGTTCCGTCATGCCCGGCCTGTCCTGTTCCGTCATGCCCGGCCTGTCCGGGCATCCCGGAGGCAGGGAAGGTATACTGATGTACTCCGACCCTCTGGGTTGCCGTGAGCCTGGCCTTGATGCCGTAGTCCTTCAGCGTCACTTCATAATAGCCAGCCTCGGCCTTCTCGCTGTCGTGGGAAAAGCGGCTGCGGAAACCGCTGTCCGGATTGCCGGCGGTACCCGGGTTCAGTTTCAGCTTGCCCGTGGTCGGCATAATGAGGATGTCTCCCAGGTCGGAGTGTCCAGTACCGCTGAAGTGGGTGTGGCTGAATCCGACGATGGTAGGGTCCGAATAACGGTACCCTGCACAGGTCTCATATACCATAGGCTGGTATTTGCCATTGATATTGTGAGGGATGGTGTCGGTGTCGGGGCTGAGTTGGACTCCACCGAACGGGACGCAAGCGCCGGGGAAGGTGTGTCCCATTCCATCGGTTCCGATGAACGGATCTACATATGAAGTGATCTTTGGTTCCTGCGCCGATACAAGGGCGCAAAATAGCAGGGCGGAACCTGCCGCTAGAAGTGTCTGTTTCATAGTTTCAAAGATAGTCAAAAGTATTGTTTTTTGTGGAAAAGTGGTTAAATTTGTCTTTAAGTGCCATATAACTTTAACTAATAATATGTCAGTGAAGAAAATTGTACTGTCACTCTGTTTCGTATTTGCCACTCTGGCGGCGATGGCCCAGACCAAAACGGTGAAGGGTATTGTCTATGAGGACGAGACGGGTGAGCCTATGATCGGAGCTGCAGTTACGATCGCCGGTACGACCAAGGGCGTGGCCACCAATTTGGACGGCTCGTTCACGCTCACTGGGGTCAAGCCTTCCGACAACCTCAAGTTCGAGGCAGTCGGCAAGGTCGCCCAGATAGTCAAGGTCGGAGATATGACCAACTTCATCATCAAGCTTTCCGATGACAAGAACCAGCTGGAAGATGCTGTCGTGGTCGCTTTCGGAAAGCAGAAGAAGGAGAGTGTCATCGGTTCCGTGACCGCTATCGACGTGCAGACTTTGAAGGTTCCGTCGAGTAACCTCACAACAGCCCTTGCAGGAAACGTTGCCGGAATCATCGCCTACCAGCGTTCAGGAGAGCCTGGTCAGGACAACGCCGATTTCTTCGTGCGAGGCATTACGACTTTCGGAGCCAACACCAGTCCTCTCATCCTCATCGACAACATCGAGCTGACTTCCACCGACCTTGCCAGGCTCCAGCCTGACGATATCGAGAGTTTCTCCATTATGAAGGATGCTACGGCGACCGCCTTGTACGGTGCCCGAGGTGCGAACGGAGTCATCTATGTCACGACCAAGAGGGGACAGGAAGGTCCGGCAAAGATATTCGCCCGTCTGGAGACTTCGATATCGACTCCGACTTCGACGGTGGAGCTGGCCGATCCGGTGACTTATATGAAGTCATACAACGAAGCTATTTCGACCCGCGATCCTCTCGGAGAGCTGATGTACAGCTACGACAAGATCGAGCAGACCGGGAAGCCCGGAGCCAACAGGCTCATCTATCCGGCCAACGACTGGTATGATATGCTCTTCAAGGATTTTTCTACCGCTTACAGGGCCAACGTTTCGGCACGAGGTGGTGGAAAGGTGGCTACCTACTATGTCACGGGAGGCTTCACCCAGGATACGGGTATCCTGAAAGTCGACAAGCGCAATTCGTTCAACAACAATATCGACCAGAAGACGTACACCCTCAGGTCGAACGTGGACATCAACATCACCCCAACCACCAAGCTGGCCGTCAGGCTTACCGGTAACTTCACCGACTATACCGGACCGCTCAACGGTGGTGATGCTGTGTACAAGCAGGTTGTCCATTCCGACCCTGTGCTGTTCCCGGCCTACTATCCGGCCGATGACGACCATGTCGGTATCCAGCACATTATGTTCGGTAACTACGACGACGGTTCATATTCCAACCCATACGCTGACCTGGTGCGCGGATACAAGGACAATCAGCGTTCCCAGATGATCGCTGCCGTGGAGCTCAACCAGGATCTCGACTTCATCACGAAGGGTCTGCACTTCATGACCCTCTTCAACTTGACGAGGCTGAGCTACTACCAGGTCTACCGCCAGTTCCATCCGTTCTACTATACGCTTGACAGGTACGACTCCTACACCGGAGAATACCATGTCCAGAGGATCAATGACAACGGTACCGACTACCTGTCATATTCCGAGGGCGACAAGACCATCACCAATACGATGTATTCCGAGAGCCGCCTCAACTGGGCGCGCGAATTCGGACGCAGTGATGTCTCCGGCCTTCTGGTACTCACGGCCCGCGAGCAGCTCAATGCTAACGCCGGTTCCCTGCAGATGTCTCTGCCTTCCAGGAACGCCAGCCTCTCCGGACGTTTCACCTACGGATGGGACAAGCGTTACTTCGCGGAGTTCAACTTCGGATACAACGGTTCCGAGCGTTTCCACAAGAGCCACCGCTGGGGATTCTTCCCGTCTGTGGGAGCCGCCTGGATGGTATCCAACGAGAAGTTCTTCAAGCCTTTGACCAACGTGGTCAACAACCTGAAGCTGCGTGCGTCCTACGGTCTCGTGGGTAACGACAACATCGGAGACTCCAGCAACAGGTTCTACTACCTCTCCGAAACGAATATGACCAGCGCGGCACGAAGGGCTTATTTCGGTGAATTCCAGGGAGTCACCTTAGATGGTATCAGTGTCTCCCGCTATGCCAACGAGGCCATTACGTGGGAGAAATCCTACAAGAGCAACTACGCTGTCGAACTCGGCCTGTTCAAGAAACTGGACATCATCGCCGAGTACTTCACGGAGCATCGTACCGATATCTTCATGACCAGGGCCGACATCCCTGAGACGATGGGTCTGGAAGCCGCAATCTCCGCCAACATCGGCGAGGCCAAGGCTCATGGCGTGGATATCCAGGCCGACTACAAGCAGGTCTGGAGCAAGGATTTATGGACTTCCGCCCGAGGCAACTTCACCTATTCGACCAGCAGCTACCTGAAGTATGAGGAGCCTGAATATGCGGAAAGCTACCGCCAGCACGTCGGATATTCCCTGAAACAGACCTGGGGATATATAGCCGAGCGTCTGTTCGTCGATGACGAGGAAGCAGACAACTCTCCTTCACAGTCTGCCTTCGGAAGCCAGTACGGCGGAGGTGACATCAAGTACACCGATGTCAACCAAGACGGAATAATAAATGAAGCCGATATGGTGCCGATCGGCCTTCCGACCACTCCTGAGATCATCTACGGTTTCGGAGCTTCTCTCGGCTGGAAGGGATTCGACTTCTCGGTGTTCTTCCAGGGACTTGCCAACGAGTCTTTCTGGATCGACGCCAGCACGAACTACAACCCGTCCAGGAACATCGCCGGTACGGCTCCGTTCGTCCACAACACCCAGTTGCTCAAGGCTTATGCCGACAGCCACTGGAGCGAAGACAACCGAGACATCTACGCTCTCTGGCCGCGCTACAGCGCATATGCCAACAACAACAACTCAGCCACCAGTACCTGGTGGATGCGCGACGGTGCATTCCTCCGCCTGAAACAGCTCGAAATCGGTTACACCCTTCCTTTCAAGCTCACCGAGAAATGGAGGATCGAGAGTGCCCGAGTCTATTTCCAGGGCAACAATATGCTCTGCTGGAGCCGCTTCAAGCTCTGGGATCCGGAACTTGCAGGATCAGGCCTCAACTACCCGATCCAGCGTACTTTCAACATCGGTTTCCACGTGACCTTCAAATAATTGAGAGCTATGAAGAATATGAATATACTGAAATGTTTCGCTTTGGCAGCCGTGGTTCTCTCCACGACCGTGTCTTGCAACAAATATCTTGACGTGGTTCCGGACGACGGAGTGGCACGTATCGATATGGCTTTCAACCTGCGTTCTTCCGCTATCCGTTATCTTGGAACCTGCTATTCCTATATGCCGGTAGACGGCAATGTGATCCACGATTCCGCGATGCTCACCGGCGATGAACTCTGGGATCTCGTGGGAAGGATCGTGTCCAACACGAACGCCCGTGTACCGAACGGTTATTTCCAGATCGCAAGAGGTTTCCAGAGCGCATCCAACGTCAGGGCCAACGACTGGGCGGATATGTACAAGGGTATCCGCTGCTGCGATATCCTCGTGGAGAACATAGACCGTGTTCCGGATATGACGCTCCAGGAGAAGATGCAGTGGAAGGCTGAGGCTACTTTCCTCAAGGCATATTACCACTTCCATCTCGTGCGCAAATGGGGTCCGGTTCCGATTATCCGCGAGAGCCTGCCGATCGATTCCGATATGGAGGCCGTACGTATGTACCGTGACAACATCGACGACTGCTTCGACTATATCATCTCCCTGCTGGACCAGGCAATGGAGAACCTTCCGGTGACCGTTCAGTCCAACGATGAACTCGGCAGGATCACCAGGCCTATCTGCGCAGCCTTGAAAGCTAGGGTGGCGGTCTATGCAGCCAGTCCTCTGTTCAACGGCAACGAGGAAGAATCAGCCCTTGTGGACGACCGCGGAGAGCAGCTTTTCCCTTCCAAGACCGAGGAAGAGAAGCTCGAGCGCTGGAGATATGCCGTAACTGCTTGCGAGGAAGCGATCGCTGCCGCCGAGCAAGCCAACTTCCAGCTGTTCGACAAAAGCACGATAGCCTCGAGCTACCGTATGTGCGACTCCCTGCTCACCGATATGACTCTCCGCTGTGCCTTCAACCTCAGATGGAACCAGGAGTTGATCTGGGGCAATACCCAGAGGGATGTCAACAACTACGGCTCTATCCAGGCTTTCCAGCAATGGACGATGCCGAATATGTCTGAATATTCCCACTCTACAGGCGGCTACCGCTTCGTAGGAGTACCGATGAAGATCGTGGACCAGTTCTACACTAACCACGGTCTTCCGATCGAGAATGACCTTGCTTGGGAAGGAGTGAATACCCAGGCCCTCCGCAGGGTCACCGCGGAATACAACTACTACCTCGAGGAAGACTACACCACCGTTGCCCAGAACTTCGACCGTGAGCCCAGGTTCTATGCTTTTCTTGGCTTCGATGGGGGCAAGTGGCTCGGCCAGATAGCCAATTTCAACGACCTCCAGCCAGAAGATATTCCATATATCAATTGCCGCAACGGAGGTGAGCAAGGTAAATCCGGTGGCGAGGTCGGTCCTGTGACGGGCTATTTCGCCAAGAAGCTGTATCCGTACCAGTGTATGTTCACGGCGCAGAACTCGTTCTCCACTTACTGGTTCCCTTGGCCTACGATGCGCCTTACCGATCTCTACCTTCTGTACGCCGAGGCTATCAACGAAGCCGAAGGTCCAAACGGACAGCATCGGGACGACCTGTTCGCCTGCCTTGACGCCATCCGCTCAAGGGCGGGAATACCGGATGTCAGGACAGCCTGGGACACCTACAGCAACAACCCGGGCTACTACAATTCCCAGTATGGAATGCGTTCCATCATACACAGGGAGCGCCTGATCGAACTCTGCTTCGAGAGCCAGCGTTTCTGGGATATCCGCCGCTGGAAGGAAGCTCCTCAAGAGTATTCGAAAGGCATCTACGGTTATACGGTGACAGGAGCTTCTCCTGAAGACTACTATGTAAAGAACCTTGTGGCCACCCAGACCTTTGGTCTCAAGGATTACTTCTGGCCTATCTATACTTCTTATCTTTACAAGAATCCGAACCTGGTCCAAAACCTCGGTTGGTAATATAATCCTTAACTGTAACTATATAAGAACAAGAAAATGAAGATTTCCAGAATAATAGTTCTGCTCGCACTCTTCCTTGCAGCCTCTTGTGCTACAGATCTCGGAGGGCGGATCGACCAGTACGCCAACGTACCTGTCCCTTCCCCCGTGACTGTTACTGGGGTGCGGCCTATCAGCGGAGGAGCCGTCATCAAGGTGTCCATTCCTGATGATCCCCATCTGAAAGGAGTAGTTGCGGTGTATGAAAGGGCAGGTGTCGAGGTCAATACGAAGATCTCCCGCTACGTCGACAGCCTGTTCGTGGAAGGCTACGCCGACACCCAGGAACACACCGTCAATATCTATTCATTCAATGTCAACGAGGAGCGCTCTGCGGCGGTTCCGGTGAAGTTCACACCTCTGCCGCCGGCCATTATGACCGTGAAAGCATCTATTGCGGAATCGTTCGGAGGGGTCAAAGTCCACATCGAGAACAACACTTCCAGGTCGGACCTCGCAATCTGCATCCTCAAGGATGACGATCTTTCCGATTATGGTAAGAAGCTCAGCGATATGAAATGGACGGAAGTCACGACGCTCTTTACCGCCAGCGAGGACATATTCCTTTCACGCCGCGGTCTGGAGCCGAAGGAGGCTATATTCGGACTCTACCTGCGTGACCACTGGGGCAATATTTCCGATACGCTGACCTCCATCCTGACACCTATCGTGGAGTCCAAGCTGGACACTGTCAAGGTGAACGGAAAGCTCCACTACGTATTCAAGAATGCCAATCTTGGAGACGACAACTGCAAGAGTACCAATCCGGGTTACTACCCTGTCGAGGCCCTCTGGGACGGCTCCGGCTTGAGCTCCATCCCTCACTTCTTCGTGAGTGAGGAAAGCGGCCCCAGCCCTACCTGGCTGACCATCGACCTGGGCAACAAGGCCCGCCTCAGCCGTATCACCACCCTGCCGCGAATCGGTTATGTAATATATGGCGGAGGCGCGGTCCGTGATTACGAGTTCTGGGGCAGTCTGGCTCCAACAGGGGAGGCAGTTCCACCTACATCGGACAATCCTTTCGGCTTTGACGACAGTTGGTTCTGTCTGGGTAAATTCACTCAGGCCAAACCTTCGGGCTACCTGTCCAACGGCCTGCCTGGAGAAATAACCCCTGAGGACAGCCAGGTGTACAATGACGGTAACGACTTTGAACTGGATCCGGTTCAGTTCCCACGCTGCAACGACGAGGTAAGGTACCTCAGGGTTGTATTCTTCAATACTTTCTCCACCTTTGAATATGGTCACTACACCAAGAACCGTCAGGTCCAGACCGGCGAGGTGACCCCGTTCGGACAACCTATAATCGATTGACCATTATGAAAAAGGTATATTACATCCTAACGATCCTGGCCCTCGCTCTGGCCGCTGTTTCCTGCGCCAAGCAGGACACCGTGTACAAGGAATGGGTCAAGGAGGGCGGCTATATCTATCCTGCCAAACCGATCAATGTCGAGGCCCAGCGGGGCTACAAGAGGATCGTGGTCCAGTGGACCCTCCCGATGGATCCTTCCATCCGCACGGCCAAGCTTTACTGGGACAGCTACACCTACGAGCAGGAATTCAATTACGCCGAATATCCTGGCGGAGTAGTCAGAGCCGTGATAGACGGCCTGGAAGACCGTTCCTACACCTTTGACATCGTGAATTTCGACGAAGAAGGGAACCGTTCGCTGGCAGCCGAGATCACCGCATCTCCATTCGCTGAGAGCTGGCTGGTGTCCCACGCCGATCGTTCCATCAAGTACGCGGAAATGGAAGGTACCGGTGCCCGGATCCAGATGGGTAAGGCGACCGATGAGGTGGCAGTGACCAAATTCCGTTATGTCAATTCTTCGGGGCAGACCGTTGAGAACAAGGTTTACCTGACTTCCAACAAGGACGAAATCATCCTTCCTGACGCCAAGAAGTGGGAGTATTTCGAGTATCAGTCAGCCTTCTGTCCTGCAGGAGGAATCGATACGGTGTGGACATCCAACTGGATAAGGTCTCCATATCCTATAGCTACCAATGTGGACGGAGATGTTGCTACAGTTACGGTCACGTCCAACCAGATCCGTGATAATTTCAAGCCTGAACTGATTCTTGACGGTATCAAGGACGATGGCAACAGCCGCTGGTTCAGCTCCAATGCCTCGGCCTACCGCGGCAGGTTCCCGAAGATCCTGCTGATCGACACCAAGCTCTCAGGGAACAACGCACAGACATTCAATCATTTCGTCTTCTACCAGGACCCGGATCCTGACGGACAGACAAGACGTTACATCCGTTCGGTGAACATATATGTAAGCGATACGAAATTCAACGTGGACGATGCCAACGCAGTGAGCAACTTCGGAGATCCTGTCATTTCGACCGTGATGACCCAGAACGAGCCGGTGCAGGAATTCGTCCCTGCTTCTCCGAAGGCCGGGCGCTACATAGCCATTGTCTTCAGGAACTCCTACAACAGCACCGGATTCATCGATCTCTGGGAATTCGAGGCTTTCGGTTATGTCGAACCTAAAGATTAATTCATAACACTATTTACTTAATATTTAAACACCATGAAGAAAGGATTATTAGTTCTCCTGGCTCTTACGACAGTATTTGCATTCTCTTGTAAAGAGAAACCGCAACCTACTCCGGAGCCACCAGAGGAAGAGGTTCTCACGGTTCCTACCAAGACCTATTCCGTGGACAAGAATGAAGGATCGCTGGACATCGACTTGCAGGCTAATTACAAATTCACTGCAACCGTTTCCGACGATGCAAAAGAATGGCTTTACGTGGCTTCTTCCAGAGCCGTTGAAGCACACGTCGTAACTGTCGGTTACCGTGCCAACCCTCTCCCGAAGGAGCGCAGGGGCATCGTGACCATCAAGAGCACGACTCTTTCCGAGACCGTCGAGATAATCCAGGCTCCTGGAGATGCTACCATTTCAGTCGGGTTGGAGGGAAGGACGGTCAACCCTCGCGGAATGACCATCGTCATCCCTGTGACCAGCAATGATGAAGTAGTGGTGACTCCTGATGCCAGGTGGATGAGGGTCAAGGAAGTCACTTCCGAAGGCTATGTGATCGAGATCGACATCAATGACACCGGCGCACCGAGGGAAGGTACCATCACCTTCAGCTCCAAGAGCGATCCTAATGTCAAGGCTACGGTTACTATCACCCAGAAGCCTGCCAACGTCGACCCTCACACTCTCAAGCTCCTTGCAGTGGCCAATTCCGCAGTCGAGGATGCTATGCAGGACATTTATCCTATCCTGACTGCCCTTGGCTACACCAACCTCAAGGTCGGATACTTCCAGGTGGACGACAACCTCGATGTACAGGCAGAGAAGATTTCCGCTGAGAATGCTACCCTTAAGTATTTCTGCACCGATGCCGAAGGCACTTGGAAAGATGGGGATACTCTCGTTACCGACGTACTCGCTCCGGATGACTGGGATTATGTCATCCTCGGACAGACCATCGCAGACGGTGGCAAGGGTACGACATTCGACGCAGGTGTCACCAAGATCGTGGAGACCATCCGCAAGACCTGCGAATATGTTCCTTTCGCTTGGTATATGACCTGGGCATACCAGGCTTCCTCTACCAATGCCGGTTTCAAGGCTTATGACAATAGCCAGGACGATATGTACGATGCTATTGTCTCTGCCGTCAAGGGCAATATCGAAGGCAAGGCTGACTTCGAGAAGATCATCCCTGTAGGAACGGCTGTCCAGAATCTCCGTACGAGTTTCTTCGAGGACAACCTGACCAGCAACGGTGTCAATCTCTCCGTGAACGTCGGACGTCTTACCGCCGCTCTTACGATGGCAAAGGCATTGACGGACAAGAATATCACCGCAGTCGACTACACCTTCAACCCTGAGAAGTACAAGTACGAGTCTTACTACCTCCCGGCAATCAAGGAGGCTGTCAACAGCGCCATCGATAATCCGTTCAAGGTGACCGAAAGCGTGAACTATCTGCCACGTAAGACCAAGCTTGCGGATGCAGCAGGTGCCAAGAATATGATAACCGCTGCCGGCTACAATCCTGCCGACTATGTCGAGGTACCGATAACCATCATCCACAATGCTTACTTCGCATCCACTGAAAGTTCCACCCTCAAGACCGGTTTCAACGGAACAGCAGCTTCGGATGCGAACCTCACGAAGTTCGCTTCCACCCATATCTTCCCGAAGGCCCAGATTCCTATCGGAACCTTGATCGTGGTTATGGAAGGCTATCAATACCGTCCTGACGCCTGGACCGCCCTTGGTACTGTAACGGCTTCGGCTTCAAGGCCTGGCGATGTCACCGCCGGTGTGGTCGAAGTGACCGATGCCTGGTGGGGCAACTTCAAATTCAGGGGCTTCAACATCGCAAAGTCAGGTGCTCCTGAACTTACTGATTCCGAGCAGAATACCCTTGACGGGATATTCGGAATCTTCATTCCTAAATCAGTCCTTGGACTCGGTGGTCTCGAGGATTACGGCAATGGCCAGTGGACTTGGTAATGACTAACTTCAAAATGACCAGAATATGAAAAAGATATATTTATTCCTTCTTGCATCTGCAAGTGTCTTCGCAGTTGCTTCTTGCCAGCAGGCTGAGTTGGAAGAGCCTATGCCGGTCAACCCGGAGGAAGTAACCACTCTTACACTCGCCTTCGATGCTACCAGAACAACCCTTGTAGACGGCAAGACCGCCTGGGTCGCAGGAGACAAGGTACGTATCTACAACAGCACGGGTACTTTCTATGACGATGTAACCATCTCCGAGGCTGACGCCGGCAAGACATCCATCGAGGTGGAGGTCAATATGAAAGACAAGGCATACTATGCTGTTTATCCTGTGGAAGCAGCAAATGGTATTTCCTCAGGAAAGATAGGCATCAAGATCCCTAGCAACCCTGATGGTTTGTTTGCAAGCGCGAATATTTGCGTTGCTGAGACCGGAGAGGGTGGAACGACCCTCAGGATGCGCAACGCAACTGCAATCCTCAAGCTTAAGGTCAACTCCGGCAACGTGGTCGAGATCCTCCAGTTCAATGCCCAGAATACTATGACAGGAACCTTCACCGTCGACTTGAGCGGCGACGCTCCTGCCCTGACGTTGGTTTCCGGCTCGAAGGCCGCTACCGTAGCGGTAGGTGGTGTTGACGGAGATTACTATATTCCTGTAGCTCCTGGCACCTATGCTGAAAACTTCACCGCTACCGCACTCCGTGGCAACGGTGGTTACCAGACCCTCACCTCGACGAAGGCCAATGAGATTGCCTTGAACACGATCGTGGATATGGGCAGCATCGGAAGCAACCTTTCCACCGGTCTTACCGGAGAAGGAACTGAAGGGAATCCATATGTCATCAATAACCTTGGAGAGTGGACAGCTTTCTCGGCTTCTGTCAACCTTGGCCAGCCATATACCGGCCAGATTATCAGTCTACAGGCTGATATTACCGAACCCGTCACCAAACCTGTCGGCTACTACCTTTCTGATGACACCCAGTTCCCATTCAGGGGTATATTCAAGGGCAACAACCATACTGTCACATTGAACATCGACGGTGCAAACTGTGAATCCCCAGATGAAATCGGCCTGTTCGGCAACGTTAGTAATGGAGCCGTGATTTCAGACCTCACCGTCGATGGAACCGTTACTTCTGAAGGTATCGACGTAGGTGGTGTTGTCGGCTGGGCTCACGGTACAGCAGAAGACCAAGTTAAACTTATCAATCTTACCAACAAGGCTACCATCACTACCTCCAATGTCTGCGCAGGCGGTGTGGTTGCATATGCTTACCAGACCAGCATCGATAACTGCAAGAACCTCGAGAAGGTTACTTCCACTGCTACTGCCGGTTCCGGTATGTTCTTCCCTGCCGGAAACAACTATTCTGATTCCAACTACAACAGCGGCACAGGTGGCGTAGTCGGTTGGGCACAGAATTCAACCATTAAGAATTGCTCCAACACTGCAGACATCGCCGGTTTCAACAAGATTGGTGGCGTTGCTGGTACGACTTACTGGACAGCCGTTGACAAAGCGACCAACAGTGGTAACATTACCGGTAACGGATACTATGAAGGCAATAACATCGGTTCTCAGATGCAATGCTGCTTCGGATCTGCAGCTGGCGGCGTGATCGGTTGGGTACACACTTCAGGTGCTATCACGAATTGCAGCAATACCGGTAATGTTGTCGGAAAGACAGGTATCGGTGGAGTCGTCGGTTTCGCAAACGGCAGCTCATCAGCAAAGCCTATGTTTGAGAATCTGACCAATTCAGGCATTGTCGCTGCCAATGTTGACGGCACCGGCAAGAGCTATCCTCGCGGAATCGGAGGTTTCAATGCAGGTACCGGTGGTATCATAGGAACCCTTCTCACCTATGCTTCACAGGCTTCTAATGTTATCAAATGTCATAACAGCGGCAATGTTTCTTCACCTTGTGTCAATACCGGTGGTATTATCGGCCTCTGCGGCGATCATGGCAACGCGACAAAACCAGCTTATAAGCAGATCGACCAGTGTGTGAACGACGGTAATGTTACCGGCGGCCCTTACTGGGTAGGTGGTATTATCGGCTACTGCTTCAGCCGCTATGTCGGACGTCAGACCGTTAAGAACTGCGCCAACCATGGCACCATCACCGGCACCCGTGCTTCCGGCAACGGAACCGTGGCCGGAGGTATCATCGGCGGCATCGGAGCAAACGTCTCCAACTATCTTACCAGCAGTGACCATCTCCAGTTATACAACTGCTACAACGATGGAGACGTAGTTTACTCTTCCACTGCTCTTACCGTTCCGTATGTCGGAGGTATTATGGGTAACCTCACCACCAATTCTGCAATCCAGAACAACTATAACCGTGGTTATGTCGGACGTGCCGACCACGCAGAACCTACAGCTGCAGAATTGATGTTTATGGGAGAACTCATCGGCCGTCAGAGTGGAAACTATGCACACTTCTGCTACTATCCTAAGACCAAGGTCGGCCCTGTGGGCACCGATGGAACTGCTGCAAGGGTCGATACCGTAATCGATTATGATGAAGAAGGTACCCTCAGTGCAACCGTAACTGTCAACTACAAGTCTTGCACGACTCTGCTTGATGCACTGAACGAATGGCAGAACTACTATGTGAAGAGCAATTACTTCAACTGGACCGGTCCTGCCAACCATCCTGTTCACGCAACCACTATGGACTAGTTTTTAGTTCATACTTATTATTAGCCGGCCCTAACCGGGCCGGCTTGATTATAAGATTAACCTGACTTGAAAATGACCATAAAAGCAAAAATGCATATTCCTTCGATAATCCTTGCGCTGCTCCTGTTTTTCTCCTGCGGCGGGTATGATGATTCTGCCCTCAGCAAGAGAGTTTCAGAACTGGAAAGCAGGCTTACCGCCCTTGAGACGAAGGTCAACACCAATACTTCTTCCCTTCAGGCACTGGCCGATGCGGTGAAGAACGGTGATTCCATTACCGGTTTCAAGGAGCTCTCTGACAAGAGCGGCTATGTCATCTCTTTCAAATCCGGCGGAACCATAACCATCCTGCACGGAACCGACGGCAAGACTCCGGTCATCGGAGTCAAGGCCGATACCGACGGAACATATTACTGGACCGTGGATGGAGAATGGCTTCTTGCAGGCGGTAAGAAAGTACAGGCGGAAGGGAAGGATGCAGTGACTCCTACATTCAAGATCGATAACAACGATTGGTATGTCTCCTACGACGGAGGAAAGTCCTGGACCAAGCTCGGCAAAGCTTCAAGCGAAGAAATGTTCAAAAGCGTGACCGTTGACGGGGGCTTCCTCAAGGTGGTCCTCGCCGACGGGACTTCTCTCTCCATCCCATTGTCCACCGGCGGCCCTCTCTCTCTTGTCGACAGCTTTGTCTATATTCCTGAATATCAGGACGGTGCTGCCAGAGTATTCAAGACGGGAGGGGTTTATTATGCAACCATGAAGTACGAAATCCTTCCGGAGAACGTCCTTAATGAGTTGTACGGCAACAAGTCCACCATATGGTCGGCCAAGGCGGTGTACACCAAGACGCGGGCGATCACCGGAGAGATGGTCGATCTTCCTGTTACCTCAGTGAACGTCACCGGAGGTTACCTGAATGTCAAGATGGATTGCAGCAAACTCAGCAAGGAGCTGCTTGCAGGCGATCTCGGAGCCTCGGTTTCGCTGCACGTTTCCAATGGGATCAGCACCCTGGCTTCCCACTATGTACCGCTCGTTTATGGTGGTGAGATCGAGAAATCCACCAGCTTCGATGCGTCGAACATCGTGCTTTCGATGGGAGTCGTGAGCGATGTGCACATCAACAACGCAGCGGCCCAGACCAACAAGTGGAAGAACGCCCTTACGCAGCTTCGGGACAAGGCTGCCGAGCAGGATCCAAACGGCCTTGCAGGCGTCCTGGTGGTCGGTGACCTTATCGACAACCCGAATACTTCGTACCTGCAGACTTTCAAGTCGACGTATGAATCCGTGTTCGATCCGACAAAGATCCCTATGGTCTACACTGTCGGTAACCACGATGTGAACAACTACAGGTGGACTTCCTCGATGGTAAGCGAGGCTGCTTACATGCGCAGCACCTTCGGAGACAATTATTTCTTGTTCGACCAGGACAAGGAGATGGGAGTGTCCAAGGAGTGCAGGCACTGCAAGATCGGTGACTACAACGTCCTGGCCATTTCGCCGAACGGGACGAGCCCTATCACCTACGACACCGAAGCTCTCAGCTGGCTTGACCGCAAACTCTCCGAACTTACCACAGCCGAGCCTGACAAGTATGTGGTGGTGATCACCCATCCTATGATCTACAACACGATTTACGGCAGCCTCCTCGGAGAGGCCGACGGGGAATGGTCTTCCACTTCCGGCTACTGGGCCACGAAGGCTCTTACTGATATTTTCAACAAATATCCGCAGGTGGTTGACTTCGGTGGCCATCTCCACTTCCCGCTCCAGGACCCTCGTTCGGTCTGGCAGGGAGGCTTCACCGTGCTGGGATGCGCTTCCGTGCGCTACATGGCAATCGAAGCCGGTGGTTATGAGGAAATGTCCGGCAACACGGTCATGAAGGATTGCAACGAATTCTCCCAGGGCAACCTGCTCCAGTTCGACAAGAACGGGAACATGAGGATCCTGAGGATGGACTTCTACAACAGTGCGGTGATCGAGGAGCCTCTGACCATGCAGTTCCCTGACCCGGAGACCAAGGCCAATCTCACCAGGTACAACCACACTACCCTCAGCCTTTCCAACGCCGCTCCGAAACTTTCTACCTTGGAGGTTTCCGTTGAAGACGGTGCGGTTACCGCGAAGTGGGCCGCCGGTACGGATGACGAGTTCGTGCACGATTATGTCGTGACCCTCAAACAGGGTGGAAGCGTGATCGCGACCAAGAAGATCCTTGCCGATTTCTACAAGTATCCCAAGTTCACCTCCATGAAGAAGGAATATTCCCAGGCTCTTGGTTCGGTCTCGACTTCATCTCCTTTCGAGGTGACTCTGGTGGCCAATGATTCCTGGGGTGCTTCGGCGACTCTCAGCAAGACGGTCAATCCTTCCAAGACAGATGCATTCTGGACAGGCGACGGTGCCGGCAGCAAGGATTTCGCCGCTGGTTCTGGCTCTGCTTCAGAGGGTTGGCTGTCATATTCCTCGGGCAAGCTTTCCTGGACTGCGAACACCACCGGTTCTCCTAGGAGCGCTCAGATCTCTCTTCCTGACGGGACTTCTTGCACCGTTACCCAGATCGGAGCCGATGACTTCAAGGGAGAGTGGAGTTTCGTGACAAAGGTATTCGCAGGCTCCGGTGCGATCACCACTGCCGGAGATCCGAAGACTTTCAACGTTACGGTAGCCGGACCTCGCGTGTCCGGTCCGCTGACAGATGCAGATGGCGTTTCCCGTACCAACAATATCGGAATCACCGGTCTGTTCGGAGATGCTGTCCTGGATGGTTGTGTAGACATCGACTACGATGCCATGAGCGTGAAGGTAGGTCTGTTCCTGGACACAAGGGATGGTGCCGGGCAGGTTGTGAACGGAAAATATGTCACGTTCTTCCCTGGGCTTTGCACTCCTTCCAGCTCGACTTGGGGGCAGCCTTGGCTTTATTATGAGACGGAGCAGGGAGATCCCGACTATTCCTGGATGTGGTTCACTGTATCGGAGGATTTCAATACTCTTATGTACAGGAACAGGACTTCGGCTGCGATTACGTTCCAGACCCTGACCCAATATTCATCAAAGACGATGAATGCGATCTGTGGCTTCGGAACCGTCCTGTCCAACTCCAATGTGTTTAACCGCGAGACAGTCAACGCCTACGCAAACTTCTTCCAGTGCAACCCTAAAGGTTATGCCGGAGAGTTTTTCAGCAGGAAATAACGACTTGATCCATTCTTTAAAGCAGGCGCAGGGTTCAGACGGCGCCTGCTTTTTCATATCCATGGCATTTACGACTCCTCCCTCATATTCTCTACATCCTCTACATTCTCTACATCCTCTGGATCTCCACGCCCACCACTCCCTACGCCGCTTTCACCTCTTCCGAATCTCCTGGCCGGTCAGGTATTTCCCCTGCCCGGACCATGTGTGCCGAAGAATGGACCACATGGCTCGCAGAGGCCCCCTGACTGGACCATGTGTGCCGAAGAAAGGACCACATGGCTCGCAGAGGCCCCCTGACTGGACCATGTGTGCCGAAGAATGGACCACATGGCTCGCAGAGGCCCCCTGACCGGACCATGTGTGCCGAAGAATGGACCACATGGCTCGCTGAGGCCCCCTGACTGGACCATGTGTGCCGAAGAATGGACCACATGTCCCGCTAAGACCCCCTGCCCGGACCATGTGTGCCGTGGAATGGACCACATGGCTCGCTGGGGAGCGAAAATTCTATTCAGACGCCTTGAAATTTGGACATTTGGGAAGAAATCCGTATATTCAGAGAAATAAACTTAAACTATCATGAGAATAAACAACAAACTCTCATTCTATTTCGTGACCACCGACCATCTTACGGAGAGCATTTGGTTCAGGGATGAGCAAGATTTCAAGGTCGGGATGAATTATATCGCAATAATCTCTCTCCTCACCGGTATCAAAGTCCTGGCATTCGTTCTAATGTCCAACCATGTCCACATTGTGCTTCAATGTTCTGAAGCAGAGGCGATCTGGTTTATTAATGAATTGAAAAGGCGTTATTCTGAATATCTTAGCAGACGTTATGGTACCGTTGAGTTCCTTCGTCGTAACAAGACTGATATTCAAGAAGTTAACTTCGAAGAACAGTCGCTTGAGCGAGCGATAGCCTACACGTTGATGAATCCTGTTTCCGCGAATATATGCTTGAATGCTTCTGATTATCCTTGGAGCAGTGCCAGTTCTTATTTCAAAGTCCGTCCCTCCAAAGGTATATTGTCAAGAGATCTTTCTAGGCGTGCCCGTCGCAGACTTCTTCATACCAAGTCAGATATTCCAGGAGAAACAATGATTGGGGAATATGGATACATATTGCCGGAATCATATATTCCTGTGAGATTCGTGGAATCGATATTCAGATCGCCAAAGAGACTTAACTACTTCATGGTGAATTCTTCTAAGGCCAAGAAGAGGCTGAATGGATTGGACAGTGGGGTTCCTTCATTCAAGGATCAAGTTATTCTGGCAGCTGTGCCAGACATATGCCGGACGGTTTTCAAGAAAAGGTCTGTATCTGAATTAAGTGCGCAGGAATTGGCAGAACTCATTTTTAGTATACGCCGAAGTTTCTTTGCTGACGTTAGCCAGATTGCCAGGGTGATAGGTGTTTCTTATTCTGATGTTGCAGGAATATTGGAAAGTATTTAGGCGCAATCATGTTTTTCAGATTCCCCTGACTGGACCATGTGTGCCGAAGAGTGGACCACATGGCTCGCAGAGGCCCCCTGACTGGACCATATGTGCCGAAGAATGGACCACATGGCTCGCAGAGGGCGCCTGACCGGACCATGTGTGCCGAAGAATGGACCACATGGCTCAGTGATAGAGTATGGAGATGCGTCTTTTGAAGCGGACGGTGGAGAGGCTGAGGGAAATGGAGCAGGAGAGGTGGTGTCGAGAGTTGCGAAGATGGTGCAGGAGAGCCGGTGTCGAGACTTGTGAAGATGGAGCAGTAGAGTGTGGCTAAGAGCGTGCAGGAGAAATTGGTGGACTGGGTCGGGAAGGCGGGGTGTGTGAGGATTGGGAAAGATGAAGGGAGAGATGAATCTTTTTGGTATATTTGTTAGAGTTAAAGCAATGGGACATGAAATTCATTAGTTGGAATGTGAATGGGCTGAGGGCCTGCGCCGGGAAGGGTGAGTTTGACAAGGCGTTCAATGCTCTGGATGCAGATTTCTTCTGCCTGCAGGAAACGAAGCTACAGCCCGGCCAGCTGGACCTGGAGTATCTGGGATATACCTCCTACTGGAACTCTGCGGAGAAGAAGGGCTATTCCGGAACGGCGATATATTCAAAGCACAAGCCTCTGGAGGTGACTTCCGGCATCGGGATAGAGGAACACGACCACGAGGGGAGGGTGATTACCCTGGAGATGGAGGAATTCTTCCTGGTATGCGTGTATGTACCTAACTCGCAGGACGGCCTGAGGAGGCTGGAATACAGGATGACCTGGGAGGATGCTTTCCGGGAATATGTGAACGGCCTGGCGGCAATGAAGGGCGTGGTGATATGCGGCGACCTGAATGTGGCACACAAGGAGATCGATATCAAGAATCCTGCTGCCAACCGCCGCAATGCCGGGTTCACTGACGAGGAACGCGGCAAGTTCACCACCTTGCTCGAATCCGGCTTCGTGGACACCTGGAGGATGATGCATCCGGAGGAGGTGAAATATTCCTGGTGGTCGTACCGTTTCCACGCTCGGGAGAATAACGCCGGATGGCGCATAGACTATTTCCTGGTCTCGGAAAACTTGCGTGACAAGGTTGTTGCGACGGAGATCCACAACGAGATTTTCGGCTCCGACCACTGCCCTGTCGAACTCGAACTGAGCCTTTGATTTTATCATATTTCATTGTATATTTACAAACTGCATAGGATAAGCATAAGCTAATTCAATCAAATAAATATCCAGAAAAATGAAACTCGAAAAACTGTTTGTTTCCATCCTTGCGGCAGCCGCACTTTTCGTGGGTTGCAAGGAGACCGGTGAGGATTCAGAACTTCCTTCACTTTCTGTCAATCCTACTGAGGTTACCGTAGACAAGGCAGGCGGATCGCAGTCTTTCACCGTCAAGTCGAACCGTAACTGGACTGTGAAGGCTGACGCAGACTGGCTTGCTGTCAACCCTACTTACGGCAGTGCTTCCAAGAAGGACGCTACCATCACGGTAACGGCTCTTCCTAATGCGGATTTCAACCGTACCGGAACCGTCACTGTCAGCACTGACTTCGACTACAAGACCATCACTGTCACCCAGCCAGGCGACAAGGGCGAAGATACGACCAACAAGCCTGCCGGAAGCGGCACACAGGCAGATCCTTACAACCCGGCCGGCGTAGTTGCATATATCAAGACCCTTGCAGCCGACGAGGAGAGTCCTTCCGTGGTCTGGGTCAAGGGTATCGTAAGCGAGGTCAAGATGACTTTCGAGGCCAGCGGTACATACGGCAATGCTAACTTTTACATTACTGGAGACGGCAGCAACGACCAGGATAACAGGTTCTATTGCTTCCAGACCCTCTATCTCGGCAACAAGAAGTGGACTTCCGGCAATCCTGACGTGAAGGTCGGCGACGAAGTGATCGTCTGCGGAAAGGTGGTCAACTATAAGGGCGACACTCCTGAAACCGTAAAGAGCGGTGCCAGCTACATCTATTCCCTCAACGGCCAGACCGAAGGCCAGGGTGGAGGTGATGACTACCAGAACGCCGAAGCCAAGACCGTTGCCGAGTTCATCGCTGCGGCCGACAAGGACAAATACTACAAGCTCACCGGAGAGGTTAGCGGCTTCAATGCTACCTACTGCAGCTTCGACCTGACCGATGCCAGCGGCAAGATCTATGTCTACAGCGTGGACAACAAGGACGAATGGTCGAGCAAGGTCAAGAACGGAGGCACCGTGACCCTTGCCGGCAAGTATGACTTCTATGCAGCCAAGGAGCAGCACGAGGTCGTAAATGCATATATCCTTTCCTTCGTCGAAGGCCAGGGCGGAACGGTACAGGAGGTCAGCGTCGCCGGTGCTATAGCAGCGGAGAAGGATGCTGAACTCAAGGTCGGTCCTGCACTCGTAGTAGCTGCCGCTTCCGCCGGATTCCTTATCGAACAGGACGGCGCAAGGCTTTATGTATATGGCAGCAATACCGTGGCGGTCGGAGACAACGTCACCGTGACCGCGACCCGCGGAGAATACGGCGGAGTCGCCCAGCTTACGAACGTGACGGAGGTCACTGTCAATTCCAAGGGCAACACCGTTTCCTATCCTACGGCAAAGGATATCACCTCCACATTCGACAGCTACAAGTCCGACACCCGTGAATATGTGACCTTCAAGGCCACCCTGAGTATCTCGGGCAATTATTACAACCTCAACGTGGAAGGTGCCACTGCCGTCACCGGATCCCTTGTCAAGCCTAACGAAGACCTTTCTTCTCTCAACGGCAAGGTCGTGACCGTGACCGGCTACTTCCTCTATTTCGCATCCAACGGAAAATACCTCTATGTGATCGCTACCGAGATCAAGGGTGAAGGCGGTGAAACGCCTCCGGGCCCTGGCGGAGATGATGATTTCTCCAGCAACGTGACGTGGACCAACGGGACCAATGCATATGATGACGGTGTTGCGACCGTAAACGGCGTAGCCAACGTCAAGGTTTACAAGCTCGGAACGAGCTCGAAGGTAGGTACGGCTACCGTCCTAATCCCCAAGGGTACAAAGTCCGTATCATTCTACGGCGTGTCCTGGAAGGACAAGCCGGCTTCAGTCCAAGTATTGCTCGGAGATACCCCGTTATATACTCAGGCTCTCGCCGCCAATACTGGTGCTGCAAACAGTTCTCCTTACACAATCACCGTAACGGACAGCGACCATTACACGATGGCCCTTCCTGAGACCTTGACTGAAGATGTAACGGTGACGGTCACCACAACCGGAACCAACACCAGGGTCATCCTGTTCGGAATCAAAGCCGAGAAATAATTGATACTCAGGAGATACATAGTCAATTGCCTTGCACTGGCAGCGTTGCTTTCGCTGCCAGTGCTGGCAGTTTCCTGTGGAGATTCCGGCAAGGAGACCCACACGGCTCCACCGACGATCTCCATAAGGACCAATCCTGCGGGTTATCAAAGCGGCAACCAGTTCATCGAAGTCAGTTCGGTCGGAAACTGGAGCATGGTCTCCAGCGAAAGCTGGCTTAGCGTAACCCCTTCATCCGGGACGTCCAGTTCGAATACGGTAGTTCTTTCCTGGACCGAGAACACCGGCGAGGAAGACCGCAGCGCAACGCTTACCGTCACTAATCCGGGCGGTTCGGCAACCGTGAGGTTCACCCAGAACAAGAAACCGGTGATCCCTATCGGCGGAGACGGAAGGGGATACGGTGACGCCGCCGCCATGGTCCGCTGGCTGGAGCTCCCTGAGACCTCCTCTACCGACCCTTACGAGTTCTTCACCCACGATATGGAAGTCCTGTCCAAGAAGACTAGGAACTATTCTTTCTATTGGGATTACGACAACCTCGTGGCCAAATGGGTGGCTTATCCGCTCTGCAGCTGGAACATAGGAAGTTCGGTCAAGAGGACGGATGCTTGGGAACTCGACCCTCTGCTCCCGACGGACAGTCAGCCGGTGCTTTACAAGGCATACGGCGACGGTAACGCCGGCTGGCACGCTCGCGGACACCAGATAGCGTCCGCAGACAGGCTCACCTCATATGCCTCGAATTCAATGACTTTCTATTTCACGAATATGACCCCTCAGATCAATGACAGGTTCAATGCGTCTGTATGGGCCACGCTCGAAGGGATGGTCAGGAACTGGGCATACAAGTCCGACACTCTCTATGTGGTGACAGGATGCGTCCCCGAGGGGAGCACCCTTTACTGCACTGACAATTACGGCAAGAAGGTCACCGTACCGGTCGCCTATTTCAAGGCGGTGGTCCGCTACCAGAAATCTTCCACCATCGGGTATTCAGGCTATATGGGCTGTGCCTTCTATATGGAGCACAAGGAATACAATAACTCGGGCGTTACCAAGTCGATGTCGATGTCGGTGGCCGAGCTGGAAAAGAAACTGGGTTACGGACTGTTCGTAAACCTCTCCGACAAGGTGGACGAAGCTACTGTCAGGAAGATTAAAGAAGAAACCCCATCCACCGTGTCCTGGTGGTGGCAATAACACACGAAACTGATGAAAAAAGTATTCTGCATATTCACTGCCCTTCTCCTTCTGGCACCTCTCGCAGGTGCGCAGAAAGTGCAGAAGAGCCACGTCATAGGGTTCTACAACCTGGAGAACCTTTTCGACACTTACCACGACGACGGGAAGAACGACTATGAATACCTTCCTGACGGAGCAAACCAATGGACTGACGTGAAGTACCAGAAAAAGCTTCACAATATGGCTTCGGTGATCCGTGCCATCAAGGATGCCAACAAGGTCTATCACACCATCCTCGGCGTGAGTGAAGTCGAGAACCGTCACGTCCTCGAGGACCTGGTAGCGCAGCCTGAGATTGCCGATGCGAACTTCCAGATAGTCCATTACGACGGACCGGACAGGCGAGGTGTCGACTGCGCCCTTCTCTACCGCCCGGACCAGTTCTCCCTGCTGGAGAGCCGTTCGATACCGTTCACCTTCGAAGACACGCAGATCGAGTTCAACATCGATTCCCTGCGTCAGATCGACTTCCGCACCAGGGACATCCTGTTCGTCCGCGGAACCATCGGCGACGAGATGTTCGCTTTCTACGTGGCCCATCTTCCTTCCAGGATCGGCGGCAAGAGCGGAGACCTCCGCAGCCGCGGAGCCGAGATCATCTACCGGGATGCAGTGCGGGTGATGGAAGAATATCCGGGCATCAAGATCGCCGTGATGGGGGATATGAACGACAACCCTACCGACGTGAGTATGTGCGAATATCTTCACGGAAAGGAGACGATACCTGAAGTCGGGGACCTCGATTTCTTCAATCCTTTCCTGTCGATGCTCAAGGCAGGTTACGGTTCCCTCGCTTATCAGGGAGTCTGGAGCATATTCGACATCATCCTGGTCAACAAGGCAATGGTCGCTGCCCCCGAGGGTTCCTTCACCATCAGGCCGATAGTGAAGAAGAAGTTCTACGGCCGCGTATTCCAACTTCCGTTTATGACTGAACAGGAAGGACAGTACAAGGGCCAGCCGAAGAGGACTATGAGCAACGGTGCATTCATCAACGGCTACAGCGACCATTATCCTACATACATAGTCATCTCGAAAAAATAATCTGATATATGATACGTAAATTCATCACGGCTGCTGCTGCATTGATGGCAGGCATCGCCCTTCTCGCCCAGGCTCCGACCGGAGGTGTTAAGGGTACGGTGATAAACAGATCGGACAGGTCTCCGGTCGCCGGCGCCACCTTGAAGCTGGTTTCGGGAGCCACCGAGATTGGAACCGTAACGTCCGATGCCTCAGGAAACTTCCTTATTGGAGAACTGGCGGACGGAATGTACGACCTCCATATCGATGCCCCGGGCTTCCTGCAGACCACGGTCAACGTGACTGTCGTCGACGGTTATGTCAAGAATATGTTCAACCTCAGCCTTTCTCCTTCGATCGCCACGATGGATATCGACGATTCATCCTTCGGAGATTTCGACCTTGACGGAATGGGCTATGAGGACACACCTACGATCCTCTACGACCAGAACGACGTGTTCAACAACATCGCCAGCTACAATTTCAGTTCAGTGCGTTTCAAGGTCCGCGGCTATGCCAGTGAGTCCCAGGACGTTTACCTGGCTGGAATCAGGATGAACGATGCTCTGACCGGTTATTCCCCATATTCCCTCTGGACCGGCCTGAATGAGGTGATGAGGAGCAAGTCCACCGTTGTCGGCTCCGAGATTTCCGAATATGGTATCGGCAGCTACAACGGATTGACCAACATATATGCGACTCCTTCCAAGGTCCGTCCAGGCAACCGCTACAGCATCCTGACCAACAGCGCGCTCTACAGGCTCCGCCTTATGGGCACTTATGCCGTCCCGGAGAACGACAAAGGCTGGTCCTATGCAGTGAGCGCATCCGCCCGTCTTGGAGGAAATGACTGGATAAGAGGAGTTTACTATCGCTCCTTCGCTTATTATGCCGGTATCGAGAAGAACTGGAACGACATCCACCGCCTGGCACTGGTCACCTTCGCTACTCCGGGCACCCGCGGCGCCCAGAACGCTTCCACTCAGGAAGTGTACGACCTGATGGGGGACAATATGTACAACTCCAACTGGGGTTACCAGAACGGCAAGGTGCGCAACGCACGCAACAGGATAACGTTCGAGCCTATCACCTTCCTCAAGTACGACTTCACCCCGTCAAGGGAACTGAATGTCTCCGCAACCCTCCTCTGGAGGACCGGAAAGAACGGCTATACCGCCCTCGACTGGTACGATGCTCCGGATCCGCGTCCTGACTATTACAGGAATCTCCCGAGCTATTTCTATATGGAGAATACCGACTTCAACCGCAACAACCCTGCGAAGGCGGCGTGGGCACGTGATGCCTGGCAGAACAACGTAGCCTCGGTAGCCCACGTCAACTGGGACAGGCTCTACGATGTCAACTACAACGCCCTCGGCGGACGTTCCAAATATGCCCTTGAAGAGCGCCACGTGGACCAGAACGACCTCAACCTGGGTGCCAGCGTCAAATGGCGTCCGAAGATGAACATCCTCCTGACCCTGGGTGCCAACGGAAAGATCAACAGGACCGAGTATTACAAGAAAGTCAACGACTTGCTCGGCGGACAGTATTTCCTCAATGTGGACCAGTTTGCCGAAAGGGACTATTCTTCTTCGGCTACGATGATTCAGAACGACCTGGATTACTTCCTCACCCACAACGAAGCGGAGAAGATCACGACCGGCGGGAAATATGGCTATGACTATTACGCCCACGTGATGAAAGGCGAGGTCTGGGGCAACGGCAGATTCAATTTCGGAGGCCTCGAGATCAATGCCGGCGGACGTGTAGGAACATCCAGTTTCTGGAGGGAAGGCCTGATGAGGAAAGGTTTGTTCCCTGGACTGAACGATGACGGTTCCGAAATCTCCTATGGCGGAGCGACCCTCGTGAACCATTATGATTCAGAGGGAAAGATGATAACCTCCAAGGGATTGTCCGAGAAGTCCAGATTCCTCACATACGCAGGTAAGCTCAATCTCAACTATACCCTCACCGGAGGACACAGGTTCTATGCAGACGCCAGCTATTCGAGCGAGGCACCTCTTTTCGACAAGGCTTTCGTCGCGCCGAGGACCCGCAACACCCTGATCAGCGGCCTGACGAATGTGAAGACCCTATCCGGAGATGTCAACTATATGTACGCGAACAACGGCTATGCCCTGCGCGTCACAGGTTTCTACACTACGATCAAGGACCAGACCGATGTGATGAGCGTCTATTACGACCTCAACAACTCCTTCGGTAACTTCGCGCTGAAGGGTATCGATGAAAGGCACGTCGGAATGGAGCTCGGTTTCCAGATTCCGACCCCGGTAAGCGGCCTCTCCGTGGTGGGTGCTTTCACGACC
The DNA here is from genome assembly GCA_905235085.1 of uncultured Bacteroidales bacterium. GTDB lineage: Bacteria > Bacteroidota > Bacteroidia > Bacteroidales > UBA932 > Cryptobacteroides. The sequence goes on from CAJOKD010000002.1 coordinate 140,733, forward strand.
GGTGAATATATCTACACCTCCAATCCTACGATGACGGCGACCGTGGACAACAGCTCCGAAATCATCTACGACAACATCCTGGTGCCTTACTGGAAGAGCAATCCGAAGGTGGACGGTTCGATCCAGAAGCACTATGTCCCGAGCACCCCTCAGACGGCGGCAAGTCTCGGCCTGTCCTTCTTCCACAACTACTGGTTCATCGATGCGGACGTAGATTATTTCGCCAACTCCTACCTAGATATGAGCCCTCTGTACAGGACGGACGCTGCGACGGCAGGAGCAGACGGGAACATAACCGTGGAGGAAGTGGAATATATGGCTTCCCAGGAGAAATTCAATAATGCCTGGGTGGTCAACTTCTCGATTGGCAAGTCCTGGTACTACAAGCGGAAATACCAGTACGGCTTCTCGTTCAACGCCAAGAACATCCTGAACAACAGGGACATCAAGACCGGCGGTTTCGAGCAGACCCGTATCGTGGACAACACCGTGAGCAAGGAACGCTACTACAAGTTCGATCCTAAGTACTTCTATATGTCTGGATTCAACTATATGCTGAACCTTTATTTCAGATTCTAAAGCTAGGGAGGAACGACAATGAAAAAGATATTATATTCGATAGCCATCCTGTTTGCCGCAGCAGCCACATCGTGCTCAGAGTGGGATCCTGTATTCGCCAACCAGGGCGTTCCGGATCCGGCTGCAGCTGTCAATATGGACAGCCAGGTGAACACTTCCATCGCCGCCCTGAAGGCTCTTTATACGGGCAAGCCATACCACATCGAGGATGATATAGTCATCTCAGGCAAGATCATATCCTCAGATATTTCCGGGAACATCTACCGTTCAGTCTATATCCAGGACGAGACCGGAGCGATCGAGGTGAAGATCGGTTCGACGGGGCTCTATAACGATTACAAGCTCGGCCAGACTCTCTATGTCAAGTGCGAAGGGCTTACCCTGGGCAACTATGGCGGAATGCTTCAGATCGGCTACAGCGACCCTACCGGAGAATACGAGACTGCATATATCGATGTCAAGTCCTTGATAGACTCCCATGTTTTCAGGGGAGCCAAAGGCCCCGAGATCTCTCCTGTCGAAGTGAGCGAGGCAGAAGTCAATGCCGCACTCAAGCTTGGCTACAAGAGCCCGCTTTTCGGGAAATATGTGACGCTCAGGAACTTGACATACGCCAATGAGATTTTCGTCCTCATCTATATGGACTCCAACGCCGACAAGAAGGCTTCCTCCAACAGACTCTTCCTTTCAGACAAGCAGTGGGGAGTGACCACCTGGGCGATGAGCGCTTCCAAGATGAAGGAATATCTTGTCTGGGGTGTCTGGGATACTGCTCAGATTGGTAATTCGGGGGACTACAACTACGGTACCGTAGGAGATCCTGCGAACAGGACCAAGCTGATAAACAACGCATCTGCATATTCAGTGAGCCAGTATTTCAGGATGACAGGAGGGACTGAGATCCAGGTCCGCTCGAGCGGATACGCCAAATTCTCGGACTCTGAAATCGATCCTGAGATTCTGGCCGGCAAGAAGGTGGATTTCACCGGCATCCTGACCAACTATAACGGTGCCGCCCAGTTTACTCTTGTCGATATTGACGGAGTTCAGAAACATTGATGAAAAGAGTCCTTGCAGCATTATACCTTGTCCTGGCCTTCGGCTTCGTGTCGGAGGCCCAGGTCGTTATATTAAACGACAACCTGTTTGCCGGCAGGTTGAGCGAGGTCAGGGTCACGGTACTCGACTCGGTGTCGAGGGAGCCGGTGTCCTTCGCCTCGGTGTACGTTATTCCTGCAAAGGACACTACGATCTCCAATTTCACCCTGACGGATGCCCAGGGGATGGCCAAACTCGAGGAGATTCCTTACGGGGAGTATTCATTCCACATAGAGATGATGGGATACATCCCGGTCGTAAAGAGCAAGTTTTTCCGTGAACGGATAGTGGAAATGGGCACCATCCTTCTCCGCCCGGACGAGAAATTCCTCCAGGCTGCGGTGGTGACAGACGTGGGCAACCCCATTGTGGTGAAACAGGACACGGTCGAATTCAATGCCTCGTCTTTCCGCGTGGGAGCCAATGCTATGCTCAAGGACCTCATCAGCAGGATGCCCGGAATGGAGATTACAGAGGACGGCAAAGTCAAGTTCAACGGTGAGACCATCGACAAGCTCACTGTCGGCGGGCGAACTTTCTTCTTCGACGACCAGAGCATGGCCTTGAACAACCTGCCAGCCTCGGTGGTGGACAAGGTGCGGGTGATCGACCGGGAATCCGAGTCGGCCCGCGCTTCAGGTATCCAGGACGGCAGCAGGGAAAAGGTCCTGGATGTAGCCTTGAAGAAGGAATACGAAGAAGGCTGGTTCGGAAATGCAGGAATCAAGGGAGGTACGACGGCATCCTCCGTCGGAGAGGGCGAGCCTCTCAGGGATGACCGAGGTATGCTTTTCGGCGCTAATGCATTGGTTTCGGCATACAACAAGAAAGACCAACTTACCTTGATAGGCAGTGCCCAGAACATTTCAGACGATTCCAACTTGGTGATCGTCCGTTACAGGGGTGGCGAGGAATCGGACCCGTCGTCTTTTGATATGGGACTATCAAGTACCGCCCAGGCCGGTCTCAATTTGAACACATCGCGTATCAAGGATGTTGAAAGCACCGTCAGTGCAAGCTACCGTTATACCGATACGGATACCGGTTCGGAAACTTACAGGACCACATTTCAGGAAGGCGGAGACATATTCACTTCCGTGAGCCGTTCAGGGAAGTCATTCCTCGACAGTTTCTCATCGAATCTGGAGATGAAGAAGGAGAAGGGCAAGGTATGGTTCCATTTCAGGCCGTCTTTCCGCTATGGCCGCACCGACCGGCTGACGTCGGGAGCGTCGGCCGCCGAACGAGAAGGGATCAGGATTAACAGTTCCGAGAACGCATCGCGTGCGCTTTATGTCAACCGTGATGCTGATTTTTCCTCGGACGTGACGGTGCGCGAACTGTGGGGCAAGAAGAAAAGGAGCCTGCGCGTGGGTCTGAACGGCAGCTATGGTGACGGCGAAGGGAACAGTACCGAAAATTCTGTATTGCATATTGTCGGGCAGACAGAAGGCAGATCGATGAGATACGATTCCGGCTCAGGCAGCTACCAGTTGGGAGGATCGATAATGTTCACTGAACCTTTCGGTGAGAAATGGACCGTTTCTACTACGGCGACCCTGGATTTCTCACACCGGAACAGTATCAGGGATGCTTTCGACGCTTCCGGACGGAATGATTATTATTCTTCTGAATCCGACTCCCGCTCCATAAACCAACAGTACGGCCTGAGCGCTCAGTATTCTTTCGGGCAGGGCAGCTGGTTTTCTTTCGGAGCCCAGATGAGCGGGGTTCTCAATGAAACATTCTCGAAAAGTTTCGGAATATCCCAGACCACGGGAGAAGACGAATGGAACTGGTTCCTCACACCAACTCTGAGATTCCAGCATACGAAGGGCGACGACAGGATAATCCTGGGTGCTTCCGGATATACCCAGAGACCTTCTTCGAGCCGTATGCTTCCTGTCCTGAACATCACCGACCCTTCCAGCCTGGTCGTCGGCAACATTTATCTGAGGCCGTACTCGATGACATATTTGAGCGCCAACTGGAACAGGAACAATAAGAAGAAGTTCTCGAACATTATGGTATATCTGTTCGGACAGGTTTCTTCCAACCCCATTACCTATGCCCGCTGGTACGATCATGACGGTATCCTCTACACAGTGCCCGTCAATGCCAGGAAGCCGTCGTTGAATTCCTCTCTTTACGCATCATACACAACCCCGCTGGATGAAAAGAAGGTATGGTCCCTGACCTTGTCCGGCAGCACGTCATACATAGCCACAACCAGCTATCAGACCCAATCGGTAATCTCAGGTCTGGATAAGGACACCTTCGACTACTCTGCTTTCATGTCCCGTTTCTGGGGCGACGAATCAGGCGACAGGTTCTTCTCCGGGGAGAGTGGCTTCGGTGAAAGCAATACGACCTACGTTTCTCCGAACCTTTCTTTCCGTATAAAATACAATCACGAGAGCCTGTCTATGTGGACCGGGGTGAATTCTACGGGGAATATATCACGATACTCCTTGAACCCGGACTTCAACAGGAACACCCTGGACACCAGGTTGACGTATGATGTCACCTACACTTCCAAGAAAGAGTTCGAGCTTTCCAGCGACATCTCCTATGTTTTCTACAGGGGATATCCGGTCGGATACGGGCAGAGCGAGTGGCAGTGGAACGCTTCTGCCTCCAAGAACGTCGGGGCGTTCAACCTCAGCCTGACAGTGCACGATATCCTTGATCAGACACGGAACCTGACCCACTCGGTCACAGGGAATTACATAGAGGACTCCTACCGCCTTGTAATGGGCAGGTACATCCTCTTCGGCATAAAATGGAATTTCGGCAAGATGAACGCAGCTCACAGCCGCCGTGCCCAGGACGCCGCCTGGAACATGGCCTGGTAAAAGAATGAATATTAATTATTTATATATGAAGAAAACAATTTTAGCTTTGGGAGCAATCGTAATGATGGCAGCCTGTACACAGAACAAGAACCCGTTCCTGCAGGAATGGGACACTCCTTACGGCATCCCGCCGTTCGACAGGATCCAGCTTTCCGACTATATCCCTGCGGTCAAGGAGGGAATCAAGCAGCAGAAAGCGGAACTTGACGCTATCCTCAACAACCAGGAGGCTCCGACCTTCGAGAACACTATCGCCGCATACGAGCTTTCCGGCGACATCCTGGACAAGGTTTCGAACGTCCTGTTCAACCTTCAGGAGACCGAAGGCAGCGACGAGATGAACAAGATCGTCGAAGAGGCCACCGAACTGATCACCGCGCACAGCGACAACATCTCGATGGACAAGAAGTTCTTCGAGAGGGTGAAGGCTGTCTATGACGCCGACCAGAGCGGCTTGACCCGTGAGCAGCAGATGGTCCTCAAGAAGCTGTACCAGAGCTTCACCCGCAACGGTGTGGACCTGGACGAAGAATCCCAGGCCCGGATGAAGGAGATCAACCAGAAGATAGCCGCGGCCCAGCAGAAGTTCGGAACCAACCTGCTGGCCGAGAACAACGCCTTCAAGGATAAGTTCGGAATCCCGGTGTCTTCCTACACGTCAGAGATGACCACCTGCGAGGACAGGGCTCGCCGCGAGGAAATGTTCAAGGCATATTCTTCCAGGGGCAACAACGGCAACGAGTATGACAACAAGGCTCTTTGCCTGGAGATCCTCAAGCTCCGCTCCGAGAAGGCCAGGATGCTCGGATTCGAAACCTTCGCTGCCTACCAGCTGGACAACAAGATGGCCCGCGACCCGCAGACCGTCGAGGATTTCCTCGACCGCATCCAGAACGCGGCCAACGCCAAGGCTCTGGAGGAAGTGGCAGAGATGCAGAAGATCCTGGATGAGGACATAGCTGCCGGAAAGGTTGAGGCCGGAGCAAAGATCCAGCCTTGGGACTGGTTCTACTATGCCGAGAAGGTGCGCCAGCGCAAATATGCCCTGGACGAGAACCTCACCAAGCCATATTTTGTGATGGAGAATGTCCGCGGAGGAGTTTTCGCAGCAGCCAACAAGATCTACGGCATCAACGTGGAACCTCTTGACGGCGTTCCTGTCTATAATCCTGCTGTAGATGCTTTCAAGGTGACGGATGCCGACGGCTCCCTGCTTGGAATATTCATGACCGACTATTTCCCTCGTGCTTCGAAGAGAGGCGGTGCCTGGATGACGGAATTCCGCCCTCAGTACATCGACAGGGAAGGCAACGACGTCCGCCCTGTGATCATCAACGTGGGCAATCTGACGGCTCCTACCGATTCGACTCCGGGACTCTTTACCATAGACGAGGTGGAGACTGCCTTCCACGAGTTCGGACACGCACTCCACGGCCTTGTTACGAAGTGCACCTACCCTTCGGTCAGCGGCACGAGCGTGGCCAGGGATTTCGTGGAGACATTCTCGCAGTTCAACGAGAACTGGGCTTTCCAGCCTGAGATCCTTGAGCTGTACGCCAAGCACTACAAGACCGGTGAGGTAATCCCTGATTCCCTCGTCGCCAAGATCAATTCCGCACATAAGTTCAACCAAGGTTTCATGACCTCCGAGCTTTGTGCAGCTTCGATCCTGGATATGAAGTGGCATCTTCTCAACGAGGAAGACCTCGCTGCTATGTCCGAAGGCGACCAGGCCGCCAATGTGGCTGCTTTCGAGGACAAGGTTTGCAAGGAGATGGGCCTGCCTGAGCAGATAATCCCACGCTACCGCACGACCTATTTCAACCATATCTTCAACAGCGGCTACAGCGCCGGCTACTACAGCTACCTGTGGGCGGAGGTCCTGGACAAGGACGCCTTCGAGTATTTCAAGCAGCAGGGAATATACAATCCCGAGGTGGCCGCCAGCTTCCGCAAGAACCTGATGGAGCGCGGAGGAAGCGAAGAGCCGATGGTGCTCTATATGAGGTTCCGCGGTGCCGAGCCTGACCCGGGTGCCCTCCTGAAAGCCCGCGGTCTTGAATAGGAATTGTTATAGAACGAACATAATATGAAAAGATTATTTTTGATTGCACTGGCGGCTTCATTGTATCTGTCCGCCTCTGCACAGTCAGATGAGGCGAGGCTCCTCAGGTTCCCTGCGACCAACGGGACTGAGATAGTGTTCTCCTATGCCGGTGACCTTTTCACCGTCCCGGTGACTGGAGGCCAGGCCACCCGGCTTACCTCGCACATCGGTTACGAGATGTTCGCCCGTTATTCCCCGGACGGCAAGACAATCGCCTTCACCGGTGAATATGACGGTAACCGCGAAGTGTACAGGATCCCTTCCACCGGAGGTGAGCCTGTGCGCCTGACTTTTACGTCCACCAACGGCCGCGACGACCTTGGCGACAGGATGGGCCCGAACAACATCGTGATGGGCTGGACCCCTGACGGCAAGTACATCGTGTACCGAAACAGGACCGGCGACGGCTTCCCGGGCAAGCTCTGGAAAGTGTCCGTGAACGGAGGTATGCCGGAGCAGATACCTCTCCCGGAGGGTGGTTTCTGCAGCTATTCCCCGGACGGGAAGAAGCTGGCTTACAACCGTGTGATGAGGGAGTTCCGCACCTGGAAGTACTATCGTGGCGGAATGGCCGACGAGGTATGGGTATATGACGGCAAGAAGGTGGAGAAGATCACCGACAACGTCGCCCAGGACATATTCCCGATGTGGGTAGGAGACGAGATCTATTTCGCTTCCGACAGGGATATGACGATGAACATATTCGTCTATGACACCAAGAAGAAGACTACTTCAAAGGTGACCTCCTTCACCGACTATGACGTCAAGTTCCCGAGCACCGACGGCAAGAAGGTGGTATTCGAGAAGGGCGGATACATCTATATCCTCGATCCTGCCACGAAGGTCTCCACCAAGGTTAACATCACCCTCTCTTCCGACCTGGTATATGCCCGTCCGGAGAGGATGAACGTGGGCAAGAAGGGCCGCAACAGCTTCAGCCTGTCCCCTGACGGGAAGCGTGTGGCCGTTACCGCACGCGGCGAGCTCTTCGACGTGCCGGTGGGCAAGGGTATAACCAGGAACGTCTCCCAGACCCCTGGAGCCAACGAAAGGAGCGCGGTCTGGAGTCCTGACGGGAAGTACATCGCCTACATCAGCGATGTGACCGGCGAGACTGAGGTGTATCTCTACGAAGTTGCCGCCGGAGGCGCTCCGGTGCAGCTGACGAAGGACAACGACACCTATATCAGGAGCCTCAAGTGGAGCCCAGACAGCAAGCATATTCTCTATACCGACAGAAAGAACCGCATCGTGGAGGTGGATCCTGTCGCCAAGACTTCCAGGACCGTGATGACCTGCCCTGAGTCGGAGTTCAGGGGTGTGGAATATTCCCCGGACAGCAAGTGGCTTACCTACACCAAACCGGCCTCCAACCAGATGGGCATCGTATATCTGTACAACCTCACTACCGGGAAGGAGTATCCAGTCACGGAGAAATGGTACAACTCTTCCCAGCCGGTGTTCTCTTCCGATGGAAAATACCTGATCTATTCTTCCGACCGCGACCTGCGTCCTATCTACAGCCGCATCGAGTGGAACTATGCCTACGGGGATATGTCCGGAGTCTATATGACAATGCTTGCCAAGGATACTCCTTCACCGATGCTCCCATCCGACAGCGAATCCGCCGGATTGGACAAGAAGGATGAAAAACCGGGCGAGAAGCCGGCCGACAAGAAGAAGGAAGTGACGGTAACTGTGGATCCGGACGGCATCCTCGACCGTGTCATAAAGCTTCCTGTCGGTGGTACCAGGATGTACTTCAGCGATGGCAAGAAGCTCTGGTTCAGGGACCAGAAGGGTACCCAGGTGCTTGATTTCGAATCCGGTAAGACCGATCTCTGCACTGACGGGATGTTGATGTACCGTCCTGGCGACAAGAAGGCCATCCTGAGCAGCAAGGGCAAGTGGACCGTGGTCGGCTTCCCGGCTCCTAAGGTAGGCGGCGGCGACCCGGTCGATGTGGACAATATGTACGCTACCGTAGATTATTCCCAGGAGTGGCCACAGGTCTTCGACGAAGTCTGGAGGGCTTTCCGCGATGGTTATTACCTCGAGAATATGCACGGACGCGACTGGAAGGCCATCAAGGAGAAATATGCCGTATTCCTTCCTTATGTCAAGACACGCCTCGACCTCAATTATGTGATCGGCGGGATGATTGCAGAGCTGGCCAGCGGCCACGCCTATGTGAGTCCTGGCGACTACCCGAAACCTGAGCGTATCCCGATGGGCCTGCTTGGGGCGAAGCTCAGCAAGGCGAAGAACGGATATTACCGGATAGACCACATCTATTCCGGGGCTACCTACAGGAGCGAGCTCCGCAGCCCTCTGACAGAGCCAGGAATGAATATCTCCGAGGGTGACTATATAACCGCTATAGACGGCAAGTCCCTCAAGGACGTTGACAATATCTACAAGCTCCTCGTCGGCAAGGCTGACAAGCTGACCGAACTGACCGTTTCCAAGTCGGCTTCCGATGGCGGGCGCAAGGTCGTGGTCAGGCCTATCGGCGACGAATACCCTCTGGAGCACTACGAGTGGGTTCAGAACAACATCAAGACCGTTGAGGAGAAGTCCGGCGGCAAGGTAGGATACATATATATCCCTGATATGGGAGCCGAGGGACTCAATGAATTCGCCCGCTACTGGTATCCTCAGCTGGACAAGGAAGCCCTCATCATCGACGACCGTGAGAACGGAGGCGGAAACATTTCCCCGATGGTGATCGAGCGTCTCCAGAGAGAGGCTTACCGGCTCACGATGAGGCGTGGATCGAGTATGATCGGGACTGTTCCGGAGGGTACGCACACCGGCCCGAAGGTGCTCCTCATCAACAAGTATTCGGCTTCCGACGGCGACTTGTTCCCTTGGAGCTTCAAGGCGAACAACCTGGGTACCGTGATCGGCACCCGCACCTGGGGAGGCATCGTGGGCATCAGCGGTCCGCTGCCTTATATGGACGGTACGGACGTCAGGGTCCCGTTCTTCACGAACTACGATGCCAAGACCGGGCAGTGGATAGTGGAGAACCACGGAGTGGATCCGGACATCCTCCTGGACAACGACCCGGTGAAGGAATATGCAGGGGAAGACCAGCAGCTCCTGAAGGCGATCGAGGTCGCCCTGGAGCAGATCAAGACAACCAAATCCAACAAAGACCTGCCGGGCGTTCCTGCTCCTCGTACCTTCAAGGATTTGGGCCTTCCGGAATAATTGACTAATTTTGGAATATGAAAAGATTGTTCACAGTAATCCTGGCGGCGATGTTGTCGCTGTTTGGAACCAGTGCTTTCGCACAGATGGCCCAGGGCGAGTATCGAATGACTGCAGGCGGTGGCTTTACGATGTTCTCGCTTACCGGAAGCGACCAGGGACTCGTTATGGATGAAGTCATACCTGGTTTTTACTTCGGAGCTGACATCGATTATGCCTTCTCCACCATCGAAGGCCTTTCGGTCGAGACGGGTGCCTACATTATGCACTACGGCAAGGCCTTTTCCTTCAATAAAGGAGAAGCCAAGTCTTATCACGCCAACTATATCCGGATTCCGGTCAACCTCAAATACGAGATTCCTATGGAGACCGACGGTTTCGCCCTGGCTGCCTTCACCGGTCCGAGGTTCAATCTCGGGCTTGCTGGGAATATGTTCAGTACCGGAATTACCTATATGGGGCTCAGGGCGCCTGATGCACAATGGGGTTTCGGCCTCTCAGCCGTAATCCAGGACGCTATCGTTCTCAGGGCTGGTTACGACCTTGGAATCACCAAGTGTATCAAGGACAGCAAAGCCTTGGGATACAACGACATCAACGTAAAGCGCAATACCTTCTACTTCGGAGTCGGCTTCGCCTTCTAGTACCAGAGGATTGACATCGTCTATTGAGTTGCAGTATGGGATTTTGTCCCGTGCTGCAATTCTTTTGTGACCGGCTCCATATGGATGGTCACGAGAGTATCGGCCCCGAAGCGCTCTTTCAGCCGGCGTTCTATCTGTGAAGTGAGTTCGTGAGCCTCGACCAGAGGCAGGGAGCCGTCCATCCGGATGTGAGCCTCGATGGCTACGCGTTTGCCGACCTTTCGGGTACGGAGATTATGTGGTTCTGATACTCCGTCACAGGAGTGTATGATGTCGAGGATATCCTTTTCCGTCTCCTCGGAAAGGGATTCATCAGTGAGTTCTCCCAGGCTCGGGCGCAGTATCTTCCAAGCTACCCCAAGGAGCATCGCTCCCACTACGATCGAGGCCAGAGGGTCGAGGACCGCCCACCGGCCGCCCAGTAGGATCGATCCACCTATTCCGATGGCTGCTCCTATGGAAGACAGGGCATCGCTCCTATGGTGCCAGGCATTGGCCGTCAATGCCGTAGAGAACAACTTGCGTCCATTGGCGGCTGTGTATTTGAACATCAATTCCTTGATTGCGATGGACAGGAGGGCCACCCAAAGGGCTAGGGTATGTGGCGGCGTAATGTCCTCACCGTTCAGCCAGGAGGCGAACTTCAAGGCCCCGGAGACGATTATGCCGATTGCGGCCGCTACGAGTGCCAGGCTGATGAAAAGGGAGGCCAGGGTCTCGAACTTCCCGTGCCCGTAGTCGTGTGTCGGATCCTGAGGGCGGGCGCTGATTCCGACGAATACCAGGACCACGATGTCGGTTGCAAAATCGGACAGGGAGTGGACAGCATCCGCTATCATCGCGGAGCTGTGTCCCAGTATGCCGGCAATGAACTTGGCTATGACCAGAAGTACGTTCCCCGCACTTCCGACAAGTGTCACCTTGTAAATCTGCCTTTCCCTATCCATAGGTCATAATCGATCTTGAATACAAAGATAGCGGTATTTTTTTGTAACTTTACTGAAACCAAACAGAGTCTTTATGGACAGGAGGGAATTCATACGTCTTTCTTCGATCGGCTTGGCGGGGCTTGCTTTCAGCGGTGAAATGTCGTTGCTTGATGCTTGTGCCAGGGATTCAGGCAAGTATTCGATAATAATCTTGGGCGACACCCATTTCGACACCGAGCCGACCTCGGTGTATCATTCGCTGTATTCCGAACCGAACGAGCGTCGCTTCAAAGTACATTATGACGAGTTCCTCAGGAACGGAGAAATGTGGAGGGAGCGGTGCCCGAGGCTGCTTGACAGGGCTGCAAGCCTGATTTCCAGGGATACGAAGATGGTGTTCCAGATGGGAGACCTGATCCAGGGGGACTGCGGCAGCGGCGAGGTGCACACGAAGATGCTCGATGACGTGATGAACCGGTTCAAAGGGACTTTCGGTGACCTGCCGTTCGTCACGGTCGTGGGGAATCACGACATCAGAGGCGTGGATGCGGAGAAGGCATACAAGGACTATATGCCTGCGCGGATGTCGAAGGAACTCGGGAAGGAGATTGCCAAGACCACCTTCGGGTTCAACATAGGGGACGATGCGTTCATATTCATAGACTTCAATAAACCGGACAACGACGAGATCGAGAAGCTGCTGAAGGAGACGGAAGGGGCAAGGCATACGTTCGTGGTGTCACACGGCCCTATATTGCCTTACGACGGGGGCGATTCGCGCTGGTTCTTCCACGGGTACAGGAAGCACACCGACGAAAGGCGTCATTTCCGCGCAGAGTTCGCAAAACGCAACGCAATAGCGCTCTGCGGGCATATCCATACGACCGAGTTCTATGATTGGTTAGGCGACGGCGGCAGGATCACGCAGATGACGATGAACAGCGTGTGGTCGAAGGAAGAGCTCGGGAAATACGATATCGTGTCCGAAGGTCCTGAGAGTTATGGATCGATCCGGCAGAAACAGGCAGAGGCTGGCGGCAAGGAGTTCCCCGCCGATGACGTGGAGCTGTTCAATGAATACAAGCCGGGCCTGAGGGCATATTCACTATCCCGCGCTGCCGGTTCCTACAAACTGAACGTCACCCGCAAGCACGTCACCGTCGAGTTCCACGCCGGCGACTCCCGGGACATCTCCCACACCTTCGTGCTGAGGTAGTCCGTCATGTCCGACCTGGTCGGGCATCACCAATCAACCGCCGGGGGATTCCCGGTCAAGCCGGGAATGACGAATGCGGGAATGACGAATGTTGGGGAATGGTTACCGGATACAGCTGGTCAGGCAGGTCATCGAACTGTCTGGACGCAGGGATATGCCGTTGGAGGTAGCTGGAATCAGGACGGTCTCGCCCTGGCGGAGATCGACGGCATAATCCAGTCCGTTCGGCTCTGAATCGATGAGTGTACCCTTGCCTCCGACACACATCACCACGAGGAATGAATCCAGCTCCGAAAGATCCTTGGAGCAAGCCTTGTCCACGTCGAACAGCGTGGTAGTGAAATACTTGCAGCTCACCAACGGAATTTCGACATTCTTCCTGTGCAGGTACTGCGTCTTGTAATCATCGTGTACGGAATAGTCGATGGCCTCCTTCGCCTGCTCGATGTGCAGGTCGCGAGGCTTGCCGTCCAGACCCAGGCGCCCGTAGTCATAGATCCTGTAGGTCAGGTCGGAAGTCTGCTGGATTTCGGCCACGAACGATCCTGCGCAGATGGCGTGGATACGACCCGCGGGGAGGAAGAATACGTCTCCCGGAGCAATATCGTGGCGGGCGAGTACATCGGTGATGGTGTGGTCACGCACCCTGTCCTCATATTCCTCGGGAGAGATCTCCTGCGTCAGGCCGCTAAGCAGATGCGCGTCTTTGTCCGCACCTACGACATACCACATCTCGGTCTTGCCCTTCATCCCGGGGTTGGTCCTGGCGGCTAGTTCGTCGCCTGGATGTACCTGGATGGAAAGGTCGTCCCTCGCATCGATGAACTTGATGAGCAGAGGGAACTCATCGCCGGTCTCATTCCAGACTTTCTTGCCTACCAGCCTGGACTTGAACATATGCATAAGCTCAGTCAAAGTCTTCCCGGCCAGAGGTCCGTTCGCCACTACGGAAACGTGTCCTTCGACTGCTGATATTTCCCAACTCTCACCGATGCGGTTGATCGTCGTGAATATGTCTTTGAACTTTGCGATTTTTTCGCCGCCCCACACCATCGTGCGGAGCCAAGGCTTGAATTTCAGGGGATAGAGGTCCATTTCAGGTTATTTGTCAAGTTCCGCCAGGGCGAAGGCATATGCTCCTAGGGATATTGCCTTGCTGGCGCCTATCTTCGAGCGCATCACGCCGACACGCTTCTGAGGGTCATATACGACTTCATTGTCGCTTCCGTAGACCTTGATGGTACGGGCATCTCCACGTGCAAAGTCTTCGAAATCAGAGGCATTGTCGAGGTTGTAGACCTTCATCTGGACGCGGTCCAGCTCTTCTCCGGTGAGGAGATGCATCTTTGCGCGCATAGAGCGGAGGATGCCAGGCATCAGGAATTCGGCGTTGTTCATTATTCCGCCTCCGATCACGATCAGGCCGTCGATAAGGGTAACTGCCGTTGCCATCGCGTCACCTGCGACTTCTCCCATCTTGTCGAAAGCCTTGATGGCGGCTTCCTTGTCGCCTGGGGCCTCACCCCTTGCGATCGCACCGATGTCCTTAGGAGAAAGATTATGGTCTTTCTGTCCGGAAAGTTCTCCGTAAACCCTTCTGATCGCACGGATGGACACACCGTCTTCAACGATGATGTCAGGCCAGTCAGGATGCTTCAGGCAGAAGGTTTCCACACAGGAATTGTCGCCCCTGTTGAGGCGCCCGTCAATCACGGTTCCGACACCGAAACCGGTTCCGAAAGTGTATCCTATGAGGTTGTGATAGCGTTTTGCACTTCCTGCTTCGGCAAGTTTGGCGTTGATCTCCGGAAGTGCTCCGCCAAGGGCTTCGCCATAAGCATACAGGTCGCCGTCGTTGTTGATGAATACGGGTACTCCGAACTTCTCTTTCAGGAAAGGTCCGAGCGCGACTCCGTCCCTGAAAGAAGGGAAATTGGGGAGGAAGCCTCCGATTATTCCGTTAGGGTAGTCGGCCGGTCCCGGGAAGGCGAAGCTGATGGCCACCGGTTTCTCTTCTCCAAGCCTTTCGATGATGGTTCCGAATCCGAGGACCATCGCCTGAAGGCACAGGTCCAGGTTGTTTGCGTTTGATGGAAGTGTGAGGGTCTCTCCGTAATACTCTCCGCCTTTCATTGCACCGAAGACTAAGTTGGTGCCGCCGGCATCCAGAGTCAGGACGATTCTGCTGTCGTTTCTGATATCAGACATATTCCAAATAAGTTATTATCGTCGGGTTCTTATGCAAAGATAGTCGGAATTTAGTAACTTTGTTAGGTATTTAGCAAATTTAAGAAATGAAGAAAGGCAGGAAGGCTTTAAAGAAAGGCCGCGACAAGCAGTTCGGTTCGAAACAGGTCGGGAAGAAAAGGTTCGAAGAGGTGACCGGAAGGGTCCAGATGACCAGGGACGGGTATGTGTTCGTAATCGTGGGAGAGGGGACTGACAACGACATTTTCGTCAAGGCTTCCAAGACCAGGGGTGCCTTGAACGGCGACACGGTGAGGTGCGTGGTCACCCGTGAGAAGACCCAGGAGAAGCCTGCCTTTGCCAGAGGTGGCAAAAGTGGCAAGGGTTCCAAGGGCAAGTCGTTCCAGCCGGTGGAAACCGTCCGTCGACGCGAGGGCGAGATTGTGGAGATCGTAGAGCGCAGCCATACTCCTTTCGTAGGAATACTCCATACAGTCGGAAAGCAGGCTTGGGTGCTTATGCAGTCCAAGACGATGCCCTATGACATATCCGTCGATTTCTTCTCGCTGCCGGAAGGAGCGAAGAAGGGAATGAAGGTGGCTGCCGTCATCGACAGCTGGGACCGCAAGGAGCCGAATCCTTCCGGACACATCGTGGATGTCCTGGGAGAGCCGGGACAGAACGAGACCGAGATGCACGCCATCCTAGCCGAATATGGCCTCCCGTACCGGTTCGATCCGGCCGTGGAGAAGGCTGCGGAGGAGATTTCGGAAAAGATTACTACAAAAGACCTTGTCGGCCGTCGAGATTTCAGGAAGACCTTGACTTTCACTATCGACCCTGAGGATGCAAAGGACTTCGACGATGCATTGTCCTTCGTCAAACTTGACAACGGCAATTTCGAAGTGGGCGTCCATATAGCCGATGTTTCCTATTATGTCAAGCCCGGTTCCCCGCTGGACCAGGTCGCCCAGGAACGGGGAACTTCGGTATATCTTGTGGACAGGACTGTCCCTATGCTTCCGGAAAAGCTTTCCAACAGGCTCTGCTCGCTTCGACCTAACGAAGACAAGCTGACTTTCTCGGCCGTGTTCGAGATAGCTCCGGACGGAAAGATCCTGGACCGCTGGTTCGGCCGCACGGTGATATGCTCGGACTACCGTTTTGCATACGAGACCGCCCAGCAGATCATCGACAACGGAGAGAAATCCCTAGAGATGGAACTCCGGGGAGGAACCGACGGAAAGACTGTCCCCATCAAGGACCCTGTGCTCGAGGCATCTCCCGAGGCCGCAGCCAAGCTGAAGGACCGCAATGCGGCAGCGATGGGCGAGGGCGTCCTTGAAGGATGCATTATTCCTGAAGAGATCAAGAGAGCCATCCTCGAACTGCACAGGCTCGCCACCATATTCCGCAAGAAGCGTTTCGCCAGCGGAGCGATCAGTTTCGACCGCCCGGAGATGAAAGTCGAAGTCGATATGGCAGGACGTCCGATACGGGTATACGAGAAAGTAACCAAGGAAGCCAACTGGCTGATCGAAGAGTTTATGCTCCTGGCCAACCGCTCGGTAGCGGAATTCATTGCGACTTCCGGCAAGATGGATGGTAAGGCCGACAAGAATGCCAAGACCTTCGTCTACCGTGTCCACGGTGAGCCGAACACCGAGAAGATCGCCGGCTTGGGTGAGTTCGTCGGCAACTTCGGTTACAAACTGGGGCCTACTGGAAACGGAAGGGATATCGCCAAATCTCTCAACGCCCTCCTGGAATCAGCGAAGGGCAAGCCGGAGTGCGACGCATTCCAGATGATCGCACTGCGCTCGATGGCCAAGGCAGTATATTCAACCGAGAATATCGGCCACTACGGCCTTGCGTTCAAGTATTACACCCACTTCACCTCCCCGATCCGTCGTTATCCCGACACTATGGTGCACCGGTTGCTTTCGATGTACCTCGCCAACCGCGAGAGCCAGAACCAGGAATATTACGAGGGCCAGTGCCAGCACGCTTCCGAGCGTGAGCAGATCGCAGCGAACGCGGAACGCGACAGCATCAAGTACAAGCTTATCGAATATATGCAGGACAAGGTCGGAATGACCTTCGAAGGAGCTGTTTCGGGTCTTACGGAATGGGGAATGTACGTGGAGATCAAGCCGGAGATGATCGAGGGTATGGTCGCCCTGCGGGATATCCGTTCCGATTTCTTCGATTTCGACGAGTCCAAGTACCAGATCACGGGCCGGCGTACAGGCAAGGTATTCCGCCTGGGTGACCCTGTCAAGATCAAGGTCAAATCAGCCAACCTCGACCAGCGCCTCCTCGACTACGAACTTGTGGAAGCTTAAGTCTTCCCTAGTAGCTGATCAGCGGCTTCGTGAGGGCTTCCTTGAGTTGGTCGTCGTAATGGACACGGACCTTGATGCCGGCCTCCTGGAAGTGATAACGGACAGCGATCTCTTCCTCGATGAACGGAACGATCTCGTCCTTCTTGAGCTCCAGGAAAGTCTCCTTGTCCATCTCCAGGGCCTTCTGCATCGCCGCGATCTGATCCTTCATATTCTGGGAAAGTCCGTCCTTGTCAAGCTCCTTCTTCATCTGGTCGAAGTAGGTCTTGGCGCTGGAACGGTAGTCGAAGTCCTTCGTCTTGGCGAAAGCCACGAAATCATCCCAGTCCGCATCGGTCAGACGATAGTCCTCCGGCACACTCTCGTGCTTGCGCACGAACTCCAGGATGTAGTCCTGGATGATTCCGGAATATACCAGAGAATATGTCAGGCGGCTGTAGTCGTGCCCCTTGATGATGACATCCGGAGTGATTCCGCCACCGTCGCGTACGGTCCTGCCGTGGGCCGTCTTGAACTCGTGGGTCAATGAATCAGGAATATGCCCGACGCTTCCGTCCTCGTTGCGGTGGGAATAATCGATAGCCTGCAGGCAGCGACCGGAAGGAGTATAATACTTGCCGATCGTGACTTTCAGCTGCCCGTTGTAAGGGAGAGGCAGAATCCTCTGGATCAGGCCCTTACCGAACGTCCTGGTACCCATTACGGTGGCCCTGTCGAGGTCCTGGAGGGCTCCGGTGACTATTTCGGAAGAGGATGCGGATCCGGAATCCACCAGCACGATGATCGGAATCTCCGTGTCGATAGGGTCATTGGTCGTCTTGTACTGTGTCTCGGAAGCATCGGACTTGCCCTTGGAAGACACCACCAGGGACCCCTTAGGAACGAAGAGGGAGACGATGTTGATAGCCTCGCTCATAAGCCCGCCGCCGTTGCCGCGAAGGTCGAGCACGAGTTTCTTCATACCCTGTGACTTTAGCTTCAGGAACGCATTGCGGAGCTCTCCTGAGACGTTCTCCGTGAAGCCGCTCTGGTAGATGTAGCCGGTGGTACCGTCTTCCAGCATCCCGGCAAATTCGATGTCGGGCATATGGATCCTTTCGCGAAGGACTTCGATGTCCACTATCTCACCGGTGCGTACTTTCTTCACCTTGAACTTCACGGTGGTACCCGGTTTGCCCTTCATCTTTTCGGAGCACTCGGCGCTGGTCAGGCCGTGGGTGGTCTGCCCGTCGATTTCAAGGATCTCATCTCCGCACCGGAGCCCGTATTTGTCGGCAGGGGAGCCCTTGTAAGGCTCATTTATGATTACGTTGCCGTCCTTGTCCGGTTTGTAGATGATCGCTCCGATGCCGCCGTATGTCTTGGCGATCATCATCTGGAGGTCCTCATTGTCCTCTTCCGGGATATATACCGTATATGGGTCCAAGCTCTCGAGCATGGCATCGATTCCGGCGCGCTCCATCCGGTCGATCGGAAGGGAGTCCACATAGGAACGGCTGAGTTCCTTCAGGATGGAATTCTGGATTTCGGTCCATTGTCCGAGCTTGAAACTCTGTGACTGTGCAAAGGTTGCAGAGCTGACCAATACTGCCAGCGTGGCTGCGATTATTCTTTTATCCATACAATGATTCGGGCAGCACAACTTCAGTGCCAAGAAACAAAGTTAAGAATTTTCTATCTTTGTATTTATGAAAGCCACCAAGATAGTATTTGCTACGGGCAACCGCGGAAAGCTGCGCGAAGCGGCAGAGATCCTCGGAGAAGGGTTCGAGCTGTTCACACCGGCTGATTTCGGGATAACCGAAGATATCCCCGAGACCGGTACCACCCTGGAAGAGAATTCCTTACAGAAAGCTGAGTTCCTGTATTCCCAAAAGGGATACGACTGCTTCGCCGACGATACCGGCCTGGAAGTTGACGCCCTCGGAGGTGCCCCGGGAGTCTATACTGCCCGCTACGCCGGAGAATCCAAGGATTTCGACCTGAATATGGACAAGGTCCTTTCGGAGCTGGAAGCTCTTGAAGCTGAGGCTTGTGCGGAGACCGGCCCAGTCAGCCGCAGGGCACGTTTCCGCAGCGTGGTGACTCTGATCCTCGGAGGGGAAGTGCACCAGTTCGAAGGGACTATGGAAGGTACGATCGCCCGTGCAAAATCCGGCAAAGGAGGTTTCGGCTACGATCCCATATTCATTCCCGACGAGTATCCGGGACTGACGGCGGCGGATATCACCGAAGAGCAGAAGAATGAGATTTCCCACCGAGGGAAGGCCCTCCGTGCGATGGCCGGCTATCTGTTTTCAATCCGCAAGGGCGATGAGGACAAAGGCTGAGCTCATAGTCCTGAACCACACCAAGTTCGGAGAGAATTCCATCGTCCTCCACACCCTCAGCAGGGAGTTCGGAAGGAGGGGATTCCTCGTACGCGTGAGCCCCAAGACGGCAATGGCGCTTTTCCTGCCACTGAATATACTTGAAGCCGAGGTAACGGAGAATCCCAAGTCGGACCTCTGGTGGGCCCGTAATTTCGTGAGCGTGGCCCCTCTCAACGGCATCAGGGGCAATATCCACAAGAATACCATCACTCTGTTCCTGAGCGAAGTGCTGTACAGGGTAGTGAAGGACCAGAGCAATGAAGACGGGCTTGCGGACTGGCTTAAAGGCCAGATTCTGACCTTGGATGCCCTGGGAAGCGACTTCGCCAACTTCCACCTTCTCTTCCTGCTGAACCTGTGCACAGCCTTGGGATTCGACCCGGACCCGGTGTTGATCGCTCCTTTCGCCGGAGATCATCTGCGCAGCATAGAATCCTTGCTTACGAAGCCGTTCACCGAAGCGATGCTCCTGCCTCTCAAGGGTGCCGACCGCAATGAAATCGCTGAAAGCATCCTCAAATATATCGAATTCCACACCGAATCCAAGGTGAACGTCAGGTCACTCTCGGTTCTCCGCGAAATATACGGATAGATTGTTGATATCTTCCCCGATTATCGGTGGTATATTCCCCCATTATTGACTAAATTTGTATTCGGCCCTCTCTGCGAAGAATCACCTTCGTCATAAGGGTGCATTTACCCGTACAGGGTCGCGAAACAGTAAAGTACAGGTTTGATGACCTGGCTCCTGCGACCTTCGTCATAAGGGCGCATTTACCCATATAGGGCTGCGAAGCAGCAAGCGCCCGTTGACGAAAGGTCGCAGAAAGGACAAGGAAGAAATAGTAAAACATAGTAATATTCAATAGATTATGGCAGTAGACTATGAAAAGGCAGGAGTAAGCCTTGAAGCAGGATACGACGTCGTACGACGCCTCCGCAAGCACGTCGATTCGACGAAAAGACTCGGAGTAATGGGAAACATCGGCTCATTCGGCGGAATGTTCGACCTCTCCGCCCTTGACATCAAGGAACCGGTCCTTGTCAGCGGCACCGACGGAGTAGGCACCAAACTCAAACTCGCCTTCGCAATGGACAAGCACGACACCATCGGAATCGATGCCGTAGCGATGTGCGTCAACGACGTACTTGCCCAAGGAGCCGAACCACTTGTATTCCTGGACTATGTCGCCCAAGGAAAGACCCGTCCTGAAGTAGTAGAAGCCATAGTCGCAGGAGTGGCCGAAGGCTGCCGCCAGGCCGGATGCGCCCTGGTTGGAGGAGAGACTGCCGAAATGCCCGGAATGTATGCCGAGGGCGAATATGACATAGCCGGCTATACCACCGGAGTGGTGGAGAAGTCCAAGCTCATCGACGGCACCAAGGTCAAGGTAGGAGACGTACTGATAGGCATCGCCTCCACAGGCGTACACAGCAACGGATTCAGCCTCGTAAGGAAGATATTCTCCGACAACGCCCTCGACCTTTTCAAAGTCTATCCTGAACTCGACCCTGAACAACCCCTCGGCCTCGTAGCCCTCACTCCGACCAGGATCTACGTCAAGCAAGTACTGGATGTGATCCACAACTGCGACGTCCACGGAGTAGCCCACATCACCGGAGGAGGCTTCGACGAAAACATCCCGCGCATCCTCCTCGAAGGTCAAGGCATCGAAGTCGAAGAAGGCACCTGGACTATCCTCCCGATATTCAACTTTCTTGAGAAGTACGGGAATATCCCTCACAGGGAGATGTTCAACATCTTCAATATGGGTATCGGAATGGTTCTGGCTATGGACGAGGCCGAGGCCGGCAAGGCCATCGGAATCCTCGCCTCGCACGGCGACAAGGCCACCGTCATCGGCCGCGTGACCGACACCCCTGGAGTGGTCATTAAATAGTTATAGGTCAAAGACTTGCACCACAAGGGCGCATTTACCCGTACAGGGCTGCGAAGCAGCAAGCGCCCGTTGGTGCAATTCCTTGACAGGAGTTGTAGAAACAACTTGATAAGAGTTACTGAAAATAACTTGATAGTGTAGTTACTAAGAACATATAATGCGAGCTTTAATCAGTGTGAGTGACAAGACGGGCGTAGTGGATTTCGCCCGTGAACTCGTATCGCTCGGATGGGAGATTCTCTCCACCAGCGGAACGATGAAGATGTTGAAAGAGGCAGGTATCCCTGTGACCAGCGTCAGCGACGTGACCGGATTCCCTGAAATCTGCGACGGACGTGTAAAGACTCTTCACCCGAAGATCCACGGAGCCCTCCTGGCAAGGCGGGATATTCCCGACCATATGCGCCAGCTTGAGGAAAACGGAATAGGCACGATCGACCTGGTCTGTGTCAACCTGTATCCTTTCATGGAGACTGTCGCAAAGCCGGACGTAACGATGGAAGACGCCATCGAGCATATCGACATAGGAGGCCCGTCTATGGTGAGGAGCGCCGCAAAGAACTGGGAATCAGTGACCATAGTCGTCAATCCCGAGGATTACGCAACGGTACTGGACGAACTCAAGGCTGACGGCCACACTTCCAGGGAAACACGCCTTGAACTCTCCGCGAAGGCATATACCCACACAGCGGAATATGACATCGCGATAGCTTCCTGGATGCGTCCGAAAGCCGGCCTTCCGGAAAAGCTGTTCCTGGAATATGACGAATGCCAGCCTCTCCGTTACGGGGAGAACCCTCACCAGAGCGCCAAGTTCTACAAGACCCTTAAACCGGCCCCTTATTCCTTGGCTACTGCTCGCCAGCTCAACGGGAAAGAGCTGTCTTACAACAATATACAGGATGCCAATGCGGCTCTTGACATCGTGAGGGAGTTCAAGGAAGAGCCTTTCGCCGTGGGCCTCAAGCATATGAACCCTTGCGGTGCGGCTGTGGGGACCGACATCGTGGATGCCTGGAAGAAAGCATACGAAGGAGACACGACTTCCATATTCGGCGGAATCGTGGCTTTCAACAGGGAGGTGAACCTCGAAGTTGCGCAGTTGCTCAAGCCGATATTCCTGGAAATCGTAATGGCTCCGTCATACGCTCCCGATGCCCTGGAACTGCTTTGTTCCAAGAAGAACCTCAGGGTCCTGGAAGTCAATATGGACGGAGACGTCAAGCAGCAGATGCGTTGCACGAGCGTCAACGGAGGCCTCCTTGTCCAGAATCAGGACCTGGAAACCCGCGAAGTAACTGCCGCTCAATGTGTTACTGACACAAAGCCTACCGAGGAGCAGCTTAAGGACCTGGGTTTCGCCTGGAGGATAGTCAAGCACGTCAAATCCAACGCGATCGTCGTCGGAGCCCACGGAATGGTCCTGGGAGTCGGCGCCGGCCAGATGAACCGTATCGGCTCCGCCGGAATAGCATTAAATCATGCTGAAGAGGTCTGTCAAGCAGGTTCGACCAATGCCACCCTCGGCACTAGAGGGGGGACCGGAGCAGAACGAAGTGGAGCGAACGGTGGGGCCGAGCGGAGCGAGGCGGTCGAACCGCTTGAGCAGAATTCGCTAGTCCTTGCATCCGACGCCTTCTTCCCGTTCGACGACTGCGTAACCCTTGCCGCCGAATACGGCGTGAAGGCCATAGTCCAGCCAGGCGGATCCATCAGGGATGAAGATTCGATACGGAAATGCAACGAACTCGGCATCGCGATGCTGTTCACGGGAGAAAGACACTTCAAACATTAGCGGATATGGGAATCAATTCATTGCTGCCTTGGAAAAACAGCAACGTCGAGACAGACAAGAAGGCCTACGTCGAGTTCCGTCGCAGGATGTCCGTCCTGTCTGATGCCAAAGTGCTCGTAGTCGGAGGCGGAGGACGGGAGCACGCTATAGTGGATGCTCTCTACAAGTCCAGTCACGTCGGGAAGATCTATTGCGCTCCCGGCAATGCCGGCATCGCCAGCCAGGCTGAATGCGTACCAATCAAGGATACCCAGATTGACGAGCTACTTAAATTCGTGAAAGAAAAGGGAATAGACCTCACCGTAGTTGGGCCTGAGGCTTCTCTTTCCAAAGGAATCGTGGATGTATTCACCCAAGCCGGCGAGCCGATATTCGGTCCGAGCAAAGCGGCAGCTATGATAGAGTCCAGCAAGGATTTCGCCAAGCGCCTGATGCAGAAATACGGAGTCCCGACTGCTGCTTACAAGACTTTTTCCGATTATGCCGAAGCCCTGGAATATGTCCGTAACGGTTCCTTCCCTGTGGTGCTCAAATACGACGGTCTTGCTGCGGGCAAGGGCGTCGTCATCCCTGAGACCTTGGAAGAAGCGGAAGCTACCCTCAAGGATATGCTCCTGGACGACAAGTTCGGGAAGGGCAAGGTGGTGATCGAAGAATATATGACCGGTCCCGAGTTCTCGTTCCTTTGCTTCGTATGCGGGGAGGAAGTATTCCCTATGGTCCTTTCCCAGGACCACAAGCGCGCATTCGATGGTGATAAGGGACCTAATACCGGAGGAATGGGCGCATATTCCCCGGTGCCGTTCATAACTGAAGAGGATTATGAATACGCCCTGGAAAAAATCATGAAACCGGTCGCCGCAGGTATGGTTGCCGAGGGATGCCCTTTCAAAGGAGTTCTGTACGGGGGACTGATGAAGACACCGTCCGGAATCAAGGTGGTGGAGTTCAACTGCCGTTTCGGAGATCCGGAAACCGAGGTGGTGCTCCCGCGCCTTGAAACTGACATTTTCGAGGTATTCTGCGCGATAGCTGAAGGAGGTTCAACCCCTGAATTGCCTGAGAGTACGATTGCATTGGAAGGCCTGACAGTTCCGGCTTCTGTCCTTATGCCTGAACTCAAGTGGTCCGACAAGCCGGTCCTGGGCTTCGTGATGGCTTCCAAGGGATATCCTGGCTCGTATGAGAAAGGATTCGGGATAACCGGATTCGAGGAGGCTCTTGCGGATCCTCAGGTACGCATATATCATATGGGCACTTCCGAAGGAATGCGTACGGCCGGAGGCAGGGTCCTGATGGTAGTGGCTTCGGGCAGCGACCTGAGGGATGCAAGGGACAGGGCACTTGCCGCAGTCGGAAAGATCCGCTGCGAGAACCTGTTCCATCGTACGGACATAGGACATTGGGTGTTATAGTAATTGAAAAATCTAAAATAGGATTACGATGATTATCAGCGGAAAAGAACTTTCAGCAAAACTCAAGGCCCAGATGGCCGAGCAGGTCGCGACCTTCCCGGAGAAATACGGAAGGGTCCCTCATCTGGTGGTGATACTGGTCGGTGACGACCCTGGCAGCCAGACGTATGTCAGGAACAAGGAGAGGGCCTGCGTCGCTGTAGGAATACGGAATACAACTATCAGGATGCCTGCCGACACTCCGGAACAGGAACTCCTGGACAAGATCGCCCAGTTGAATGCGGACGACTCCGTGGACGGCATCCTGGTGCAGCTGCCTCTTCCGAAGCAGATCAGCGAGCCGAAAGTCATTGAGGCAATCGCCCAGTCCAAGGATGTGGACGGATTCCACCCTCTGAATACTGCAGCCCTTTGGCAGAAGCGCCCGAACGCATCCTGCGTCGTTCCTTGCACCCCTGCCGGAATCATCCGCCTGCTTGATGCTGCGGAATATGGGATAGCCGGAAAGAATGCCGTCGTCATCGGAAGGAGCCAGATCGTAGGCCTGCCGATCGCCAAGCTCCTGCTGGACAGGAACGCCACGGTTTCTGTCTGTCATTCAAGGACTTCCGACCTCGCTTCCTATACCAGGAACGCAGATATCCTGGTCGTGGCCATCGGCAGGGCGAAATTCGTTACCGGAGATATGGTCAAGGAAGGAGCTGCGGTAATCGACGTGGGTATGGACCTGGATGAGGAAGGGAAACTCTGCGGGGACGTTGACTTCGACTCCGTATTCCCGAAGGCTTCCGTAATCACTCCTGTCCCTGGCGGCGTTGGCCCGATGACCATCTGCTGCCTTATGGAAAACACCATCAAGTGCTTCCTGAACGGTACGAAGTAACGAACATTGATATATTCATAATAAAAAAGGCGCGACCTCTTGGCCGCGCCTTCCGGTTTTGCATCGGGAATCCTCCGTTAGAGTTCGAACATTTCGGCTTCGTATTCGTCCTTGCGGCCGACCAGGATGTCCTGGAACTCCTTCTGGCCGGTTCCGGCCGGGATGAGGTGACCGCAGATGACGTTCTCCTTAAGACCTTCGAGGTAGTCCACGCGACCACGGATTGCGGCCTCGCTGAGAACCTTGGTGGTCTCCTGGAAGGAGGCTGCCGAGATGAATGAATTGGTCCTGAGGGCTGCCCTGGTGATACCCTGGAGCACAAGCTTTGCGGTAGCCGGCTTGGCCTCGCGGACTGCCATCATCTTCATTCCCTGACGCTCGAGAGAGGAATTCTCGTTCCTCATATCACGTGCGTTGACGATGTCTCCCATCATATACTTCTGGGAATCGCCCGGGTCAAGCACATAGTACTTGCCGAAGATGTTGTCGTTGGCGTCCATGAACTCCCACTTGTCCACCAGTTCTTCCTGGAGGAATTCGGTATCTCCCGGATCAGTGATCTGGACCTTGCGCATCATCTGGCGTACGATGATCTCGAAATGCTTGTCGTTGATCTTCACACCCTGCAGACGGTAAACCGCTTGGACCTCGTTGACGATGTAGTCCTGGGCCTTGACAGGTCCGAGGATATTGAGGATGTCGGTAGGAGAGGTACCTCCGTCGGACAGTTTGGTGCCGGCCTTGACGTAGTCGTTCTCCTGGACGAGGATCTGCTTGGTGAGCGGAACGAGATAGTGCATCTCCTTTCCGGATTTGTTCTTGACGACGATTTCGCGGTTACCCCTCTTTACCTTGCCCATAAGTACCTCACCGTTGATTTCAGAGAGGATGGCAGGGGATGAAGGAGTCCTGGCCTCGAAGAGTTCGGTAACCCTAGGAAGACCTCCGGTGATATCGCTGGACTTGCCGATGGCGCGAGGAATCTTGATGATCACGTCTCCGACATTGACGGTGTCGCCGTTGTTAGGGATGATGTGGGCACCGACAGGGAGGTTGTACTGCCTGATCTGGTTGCCTTCAGCATCCACGATGACGAGGGACGGGTTCCTGGTCCTGTCCTTGGACTCGATGATGACCTTGTCCTTGTTGACGGCAAGTTCATCGGCGATTTCCTCGCGGAAGGTGACACCTTCGATGAGGTTGTCGAACTGAACCTTACCGGCGTTCTCGACGATGGTGATGGCATTGTACGGATCCCATTCGCAGAGAAGGTCGCCCTTCTTGATCTTGTCGCCGTCCTTGAAGTACAGCTTGGAGCCGTAAGGAACGTCGTAATGGGAGTAAGTGATGCCGGTGTTCTCGTCGATGATGCTGACTTCGGTCATACGGCTGACTACGATATCTACGCTCGTACCGTCAGCCTCGACTTTCTGGATGGTCCTGAGTTCCTCGAATACGACTTTTCCGTCGTACTTGGCTTCGATGGTGGAATCGGCGGTAGCGCTTCCTGCGACACCTCCGACGTGGAAGGTACGCAGGGTCAGCTGTGTACCAGGCTCACCGATTGACTGAGCCGCGATGACTCCGACCACTTCTCCCTTCTCGACCATACGGCTTGTGGCGAGGTTACGTCCGTAGCACTTTGCGCAGACACCCTTGCGGGACTCGCAAGTGAGGACGGAACGGATCTCGACCTGCTCGATAGGAAGGCTGTCGATCAGTTCTGCGGTGGCTTCCCTGATTTCTTCACCTGCCTTGATGATCAGTTCACCGGTGAGAGGGTTGAAGATGTCGTGTACGGAAGTACGTCCGAGAATCCTTTCGCCGAGAGACTCGACGATCTCGTCCTTGTTCTTGATGGCGGTCGCGATAAGACCCCTGAGGGTACCGCAGTCCTCCTCCGTGATGATGACGTCGTGGGAGACGTCCACGAGACGGCGGGTGAGGTAACCTGCATCGGCGGTCTTGAGGGCGGTATCGGCCAGACCCTTACGGGCACCGTGGGTGGAGATGAAGTATTCAAGCACCGTCATTCCTTCCTTGAGGTTGGAGATGATAGGGTTCTCGATGATCTCCGCTCCGGCTGCTCCGGACTTCTGAGGCTTCGCCATAAGGCCACGCATACCACAGAGCTGCTTGATCTGCTGTGTCGAACCACGGGCTCCGGAATCCAGCATCATATATACAGGGTTGAAGCCCTGCTGGTCGGCAGAAATCTGTTTCTCGACGATGCCGGTGAGCTTGTTGTCAATGGTTGTCCACAGGTCGATGACCTTGTTGTAGCGCTCGTTGTTCGTGATGAAACCCATCGAGTAGTTGGCCTTGACGCCTTCCACTTCCTTGTAACCCTGTTCGATGAGGCCTGCCTTCTCCGCAGGGACGATGACGTCACCGAGGTTGAAGGAGATACCTGCACGGAATGCCTGGTCATATCCAAGGTTCTTGATGTCGTCGAGGAACTGTGCTGTCCTGGTGACACCGGTGTTCTTGATGACTTCGGTAATGATCTTCCTGAGGGCTTTCTTTCCGAGGACTTCATTGACGAATGGGACCTCTTCCGGAACGTACTGGTTCACGATGATGCGGCCGGCCGTGGTCTGCACGATGTGCTCGCCCTTGGAAGCATCCTGCTTGTCGACAGGAAGCCTGACTCCGATCTTGGCGTGCATATCGATGGCCTTCTCGTTGAAGGCAACGATGACCTCTTCAGGGCCGTAGAACGTCAGTCCTTCTCCCTTTGC
This sequence comes from uncultured Bacteroidales bacterium, assembly GCA_905235085.1. GTDB lineage: Bacteria > Bacteroidota > Bacteroidia > Bacteroidales > UBA932 > Cryptobacteroides. The sequence goes on from CAJOKD010000002.1 coordinate 169,016, forward strand.
TCCCGGCCTGATCTTGGTGATGTAATACAGACCGAGCACCATATCCTGGGAAGGAACGGTGATAGGGGAACCGTTGGCAGGGTTGAGGATGTTCTGGGAACCGAGCATAAGCAGCTGGGCCTCCATGATCGCGGCGTTGCCGAGAGGGAGGTGGACAGCCATCTGGTCACCGTCGAAGTCGGCGTTGAACGCCGTACAAGCGAGCGGATGCAGCTGGATGGCCTTTCCTTCGATCATCCTTGGCTGGAATGCCTGGATACCGAGCCTGTGGAGGGTAGGTGCACGGTTGAGGAGCACCGGATGGCCCTTCATTACGTTTTCCAGGATGTCCCAGATGACAGGATCCTTCCTGTCCACGATCTTCTTGGCGGACTTGACCGTCTTGACGATACCTCTTTCGATGAGCTTGCGGATGATGAACGGCTTGTAGAGCTCGGCAGCCATGAACTTAGGCAGACCGCACTCGTGCATATTCAGCTCCGGACCCACGACGATGACGGAACGGGCCGAGTAGTCGACACGCTTTCCGAGGAGGTTCTGGCGGAAACGTCCCTGCTTTCCCTTGAGGGAATCCGACAGTGACTTGAGAGCCCTGTTGGACTCGCTCTTCACTGCGCTGGACTTCTTGGAGTTGTCGAAGAGAGAATCGACAGCTTCCTGGAGCATACGCTTCTCGTTGCGGAGAATGACTTCGGGAGCCTTGATCTCTATGAGTTTCTTGAGACGGTTGTTCCTGATAATGACCCTTCTGTACAAGTCGTTCAGGTCGGTCGTTGCGAAACGGCCTCCATCAAGCGGAACGAGAGGGCGGAGATCCGGCGGAATAACCGGAACTACCTTCATAATCATCCACTCAGGGCGGTTGATATCCTTCGACTCGAGGAACCACTTGACCACGCTCAGTCTCTTGAGTATCTCAGCCTTTCTCTGCTGGGACGTCTCGGTGAGCATCTTCTGGCGGAGTTCCCTGGAGAGACCGACCACGTCGGTATCCTTGAGCAAGTCGTAGATACCTTCTGCACCCATCTTGGCGATGAACTTGTTAGGATCGTCGTCCGGAAGGTTCTCGTTCTCAGGGAGTCTTGCGAGCACGTCGAGATATTCATCCTCGGAGAGGAGTTCCATCTTCTCGATGCCGCTTTCACCAGGCCTGACAACAATGTATTTCTCGTAGTAGATCACGGATTCAAGCCTCTTGGCAGGAATGCCCAGAAGTGCGGAAATCTTGTTAGGCGCGCTCTTGAAGTACCAGATGTGGGCCACCGGGACGGTCAGGGCGATGTGGCCCATCCTTTCCCTGCGGACTTTCTTCTCGGTGACTTCGACGCCGCACCTGTCGCAGACGATTCCACGGTAGCGGATCCTCTTGTACTTTCCGCAATAGCACTCGTAATCCTTCGTAGGTCCGAATATCTTCTCGCAGAAGAGACCGTCCCTCTCAGGCTTGTAGGTCCTGTAGTTGACCGTTTCCGGCTTGAGGACCTCTCCGCAGGACCTTGCAGAAATATCTTCAGGTGATGCGAGAGAAATGCTGATCGTCGAGAAATTGCTCTTTACCTTGTTTTCCTTATTGTTGAAAGTAGGCATATTCTGTAATTTCAATAGTCTTGAATTAATCCAAAGTAACCTTGAGTCCGAGTCCTCTGAGCTCGTGGAGTAAGACGTTGAGGGATTCCGGAATGCCGGCATTCGGCATAGGGTCGCCCTTGACGATAGCTTCGTAAGTCTTTGAACGTCCGGTCACGTCGTCCGACTTGACCGTAAGGATCTCCTGGAGAGCATTTGCTGCACCGAAGGCTTCCAGGGCCCATACCTCCATCTCTCCGAACCTCTGGCCTCCGAACTGTGCCTTACCGCCGAGAGGCTGCTGGGTGATGAGTGAATATGGTCCGATGGAACGGGCGTGCATCTTGTCGTCGACCATATGGCCGAGCTTGATCATATAGATCACGCCGACGGTAGCAGGCTGGTCGAACCAGTCGCCGGTACCGCCGTCCCTGAGGAAGGTCTTTCCATACTTAGGGACACCGGCCTTGTCGGTGTAGTTGCAAATCTCGTCGATCGTGGCTCCGTCGAAGATAGGTGTGCTGAACTTGAGTCCGAGCTTGGAACCGGCCCAACCGAGCACGGTTTCATAGATCTGGCCGAGGTTCATACGGGAAGGCACACCCAGAGGGTTCAGCACGATGTCCACAGGAGTTCCGTCCTCGAGGAACGGCATATCTTCCTGACGGACGATCTTGGCTACGATACCCTTGTTACCGTGCCGTCCGGCCATCTTGTCACCGACGGTGATCTTTCTCTTCTTAGCGATGTAGACCTTTGCAAGCTGCATCACTCCGTTAGGGAGTTCATCTCCTACCTTGATCTTGTCCTGGAGCCTCTTGTTTTCGGCTTCGGCCACCTTGTAGGTGATGCAGTAGTTGTTGATGAGGTCCTGGATGAGGGCATTGGTTTCCTTGTCCGAAGTCCACTTGCTGGAGTTGATATTCTTGAAATCGACTCCTTCGAGCAGTTTCGCGGTGATTTCCTTGCCCTTAGGGATGATCTCAACTCCGTAGAGATCGCTGATACCGGCGCTCTTCTTGCCCTTCACGAGGGTGCTGAGTCTCTTGAAGAAATCAGCGTAGAGTTTGGCGGCTTTCTTTTCGAAGTCTTCCTGGAGAGCCTCGATGCGGGCCTTCTGGTCGCTCTTGGCACTCCTCCTGTTGCCTTCCTTGGAAGCCTTCGCATAGAGGGCGGTCTTGATGACGGTGCCGCTGAGCGAAGGATTGGCCTTAAGGGATGCATCCTTGACATCTCCGGCCTTGTCACCGAAGATGGCCTTCAGGAGTTTCTCCTCAGGAGAAGGATCGCTCTCACCCTTAGGGGTGATCTTTCCGATCATAATGTCACCAGGCTCGACGTGGGCTCCAATCCTGATGATACCCTGCCTGTCGAGGTCCTTGGTGGCGTCCTCGCTGACGTTAGGGATATCGGAGGTGAGCTCCTCCATTCCGCGCTTGGTGTCGCGTACCTCGGTGAGGTATTCATCGACGTGTACGGAAGTGAGCACGTCCCATTTGACCATCTCCTCGGAGAGGACGATAGCATCCTCGTAGTTGTAACCCTTCCAAGGCATAAAGGCCACCATAAGGTTGCGTCCAAGCGCGAGCTCTCCGTTCTGGGTGGCATAGCCTTCGGTAAGCACCTGTCCGGCCTCGACCTTGTCGCCCTTGCGGACGATAGGCTTCAGGGTGACGGTGGTACTCTGGTTGGTCCTCCTGTAGATTGGAAGCGTGTAGACAGTCTCTTCCGGAGCGAAGCTGACGAACTTCTCGTCATCGGTCCTGTCGTACTTGATCCGGATTTCCCTTGCATCGACGTAGGTGACTTCACCCTTGCGCTCTGCGATGAACTGGGTCCTTGAGTCCACGCAAACCCTCTCTTCGAGACCTGTTCCCACGATAGGGGCCTGAGGAGTGAGGAGCGGAACTGCCTGACGCATCATGTTGGCACCCATAAGTGCACGATGCGCATCGTCGTGCTCGAGGAACGGGATGAGGGAAGCAGCGACGGAAGCCATCTGGTTCGGCGCTACGTCCATATAGTCGACCTGCTCCTTCGAAACCACAGGGAAGTCGGCCTCGAGACGGCACTGGATCCTGTCTTCTTCGATGGTACCGTCGTCTTCCATCTTGACCTTCGCGAGGGAGACATACTTGTTCTCTTCTTCCTCTGCGGTCATATAGTGCCATCCCTTGTCGGTCAGGTCCACCTTGCCTCCGTGGACTTCACGGTAAGGAGTCTCGATGAATCCGAGCCCGTTGATCCTTGCATAGACGCAAAGGGAGGAGATAAGACCGATGTTAGGACCTTCAGGGGACTCGATAGGGCAGAGACGTCCGTAATGGGTGTAGTGTACGTCTCGGACCTCGAATCCGGCCCTGTCCCTGGAAAGACCGCCAGGACCGAGAGCGGAAAGACGGCGCTTGTGCGTAATCTCCGCCAGCGGGTTGGTCTGGTCCATGAACTGGGACAGCTGGCTGGTACCGAAGAAGGAATTGATGACGGAAGACAGAGTCTTGGCGTTGATCAGGTCGATAGGGTTGAACTGCTCGCTGTCACGTACATTCATCCTCTCGCGGATGGTCCTGGCCATCCTGGAAAGACCGACGCTGAACTGGTTGGCAAGCTGCTCGCCGACGGTACGGACACGCCTGTTGCTCAGGTGGTCGATATCATCGACGGTAGCCTTGGAATTGATCAGTTCGATCAGGTACTTGATGATGGCGATGATGTCGCCCTTCTCGAGAACCCTGACCTCAGGATCGGTGTCCAGGCCGAGTTTCTTGTTCAGACGGAACCTTCCGACATTGCCGAGGTCGTACCTCTTCTCGGAGAAGAAGAGCTTGTCGATGACGTCCCTTGCGGTAGCCTCATCCGGCGGTTCGGAATTGCGGAGCTGTTTGTAGATGTAGTTGACAGCTTCGATCTCCGTGTTGGTAGGATCCTTCTGGAGAGTATTGAATATGATTGCGTATTCGTTGGAGTTCGTCTCGTCCTTCTGGAGAAGGATGGTCTTCACATCGGTGTCGGAGATCTTCTTGATAGTGTCATCGTCGAGGATCTCGCCTCTCTCTACGATAGGGATGGTCCTTTCGATAGGGATGACTTCACCGGTGTCTTCGTCTTCGAAGTCTTCGGTCCAGGTCTTCAGAACCTTGGCTGCAAGCTTGCGGCCCTTGTTCTCCTCGAGATTCTTCTTGTTGACCTTGATCTCGTCGGCAAGACCGAATATGTCGATGATGTCTTTGTCAGAATTGTAACCGATCGCACGGAGGAGAGTGGTCACAGGCAACTTCTTCTTGCGGTCGATGTAAGCGTACATCACGTTGTTGATGTCCGTCGCGAATTCAATCCAGGAACCCTTGAACGGGATGATCCTGGCCGAATACAATTTCGTTCCGTTAGCGTGCATGCTCTGGTCGAAGAATACGCCAGGAGAACGGTGCAGCTGGGATACGATGATTCTTTCCGATCCGTTGATTACGAATGTGCCGGCAGGCGTCATATACGGTATGTTGCCGAGGTACACATCCTGGACTCTTGTATCGAAGTCCTCGTGCTCGGGATCAGTGCACGAAAGGCGGAGTTTTGCCTTCAGAGGAACATTGTATGTAAGTCCTCTTTCAAGACATTCGTCGATCGAATACTGAGGAGGGTCGATGAAGTAGTCAATGAACTCCAGCTTATAGTTGTTCCTCGTATCTTCGATCGGGAATATTTCCTGAAACACCTGGAAAAGACCTTCGTCCTTCCTGTTTTCCGGCGTCGTCTCCAACTGGAAGAAATCCTTGAAAGATTTCAACTGAACTTCCAGAAGGTCAGGATATTCCAGAATTTTAGAGGTGGCGAACATTATTCGCCTGTTATTAGTCTTTTTTGACATGTTCTGCCTTTAGGAAATGGAGAAAAACTTAATACGACAAAAAGGTTTAGAGCCTAAAAAGACTCTAAACCTGTTGATTTTCCCGCCAGGGGAGAAGCTGAGTTATTTAATCTCAACTTCAGCGCCTGCCTCTTCAAGGGCAGCCTTGAGTTGTTCAGCCTCTGCCTTGGAGACCTTCTCCTTGACAGCCTTAGGAGCGCCGTCAACGAGATCCTTAGCTTCCTTCAGACCAAGGGCGAGAGCTTCCTTGACGGCCTTGATGACCTGGAGCTTAGCCTGACCTGCGGAGGTGAGGATAACATCAAATTCGGTCTGCTCAGCAGGAGCAGCCTCAGCTGCAGCTGCAGGACCTGCTACTGCCACTGCTGCGGCTGCAGGCTCGATACCATATTCTTCCTTGAGGACCTTTGCGAGTTCCTGAACGTCTTTTACAGTCAAGTTAACCAACTCTTCTGCAAGTGCTTTTACATCTGCCATAATTGTGATTTATTAAATTGTTTATTGTTATTATTTTGCTTCTTTTTCCGAGAGTGTCTTGACCAGTCCGGCGATAGTCTGACCACCACCATTCTGGAGAGCGGAAATGACGTTGCGCATAGGAGACTGGAGGAGAGAAATGATATCTCCGATAAGTTCTTCCCTGGACTTGATTGCGCAGAGTTCGTCGAGCTTGTCTGCTCCGACAAATGCGCATTCCTGTACGTATGCACCCTTGAGCTCAGGCTTGCCCGCAAGTTTCTTCTGGAAATCCTTGATGAGCTTCGCAGGAGTGTTAGGGGTTTCGGTGTACATAATCGCGGTGTTGCCCGTGAAGATAGGGAGGAGCTGGTTGAGTTCCTCGTTCTCAAGACCCTTGATGACGTGCTTGAACAGAGTGTTCTTCACGACTGAGAGCTTGATACCTTTCTCGAAGCACTCGCGACGGAGTTTTACGGTGTCGCCCGCATTCAGACCCTCTATGTTGGTCACATAGAAGTTAGGATACTGCTTCAGCTGCGCTGAGATGCTTTCAATAACCTGATCTTTCAATTCTTTCTTCATAACGTGATAGGTTTTTTATTCAGCGCTGCCGCTTGTGAATGCTTTGACATCGATCTTGAGACCAGGGCTCATTGTTGTGCAGATGGCAGCACCCTTGAGGTAGGTACCCTTGAGAGCCTGAGGCTTGAGCTTGAGGATCTCGTTGAGGAGGGCGGTCGCGTTCTCGCAAATCTGCTGAGGAGTGAACGAAACCTTGCCGATAGCTGCGTGTATGATACCGGTCTTGTCGACCTTGAAATCGATCTTACCTGCCTTTACGTCCTTGACAGCGTTGCCTACTTCCATCGTAACGGTACCTGTCTTAGGGTTAGGCATAAGGCCTCTAGGACCGAGGATACGTCCCAGTGCACCGACCTTGGCCATAACGGAAGGGGTGCAGATGATGACGTCGACGTCAGTCCATCCTGCCTTGATCTTCTCGATGTACTCATCGAGTCCGACGAAGTCGGCGCCTGCGTTCTTGGCCTCGGTCTCCTTGTCAGGAGTACAGAGTACGAGAACCCTGACGACCTTACCCGTTCCGTGAGGAAGGGTGACGACGCCACGGATCATCTGGTTGGCCTTACGAGGGTCAACACCAAGGTTCGCGGACAGTTCAACAGAGGCATCGAACTTCGTGTAGGTGATATCCTTCAGAATTTCACAGGCCTGTGCAAGAGTGTAATGCTTTGAAGAGTCGTACTTTTCTGCGACTGCCTTCTGGTTCTTTGTTATTCTACCCATTTTGCTTGTGAACTTTAAAGGTTCTCAGGAAATTCTCCGGTGACTCTGATACCCATGCTCCTTGCGGTTCCGGCAACCATCTTCATTGCGGAAGCAAGAGTGAAAGCATTGAGGTCTGGCATCTTGCCTTCAGCGATCGTCCTTACCTGGTCCCAGGTGATGGATGCGACCTTCCTTCTGTTAGGTTCTCCCGAACCCTTCTGGACCTTGGCTGCCTCCTTGATGGAGATGGCCACAGGTGGCTGCTTGACCTCGAACGAGAAGGACTTGTCCGAATATACGGTGATGACAACAGGAAGGATCTTTCCTGCAGCACCCTGCGTAGCAGCATTGAACTGCTTGCAGAAGTCCATGATGTTCAAGCCTTTGGAACCGAGTGCCGGTCCTACCGGAGGTGCTGGATTAGCGGCTCCTGCTTTGATCTGGAGCTTGATGAATCCGGTAACTTCTTTTGCCATAATTGATTGTTATTCTTTTGTTACTTGAGTAAAGCTGAGTTCCAGCAGGGTCTTCCTGCCGAAAATCACAACTATCACCTTGAGTTTGCTTCGGTCTTCCTCGATAGCCTCAACTGTTCCGCTGAAACCGCTGAAAGGACCGTCGGTGATCTTCACAGATTCACCGATTTCGAAATTGACTTCCGTTTCTGCAGGACTTTCCGCATTGTAATCCTGATTACCAAGGATGTTCTGAGCCTCCTCGTCGCGAATCGGCACAGGTACCCTTTCGGTGAGAGATCCGTTAGTCCTCTTTTCAGTAAGGAATCCGGACATACCGGGAACATCGTTGCGGATAATGAACTCGAGTTCCGGTGAAAGGGTGGCCTGAATCAAGACATAGCCAGGATAAAGCAGCCTCTCGACCACCTTCCTTTTGCCGTTCTTGGTTACGATCTCACGCTTTACCGGGACGAGGACTTGCGCAACCTGGTCCTGGAGCTTGAACCGCTCTATTTCTTTCTCAAGATACTCTGCGGCCTTCTTTTCCTTGCTTCCTGCTGTCCTTAGGACATACCATTTCATGTCACCCATAGTAATCGCGAAAATTACAATGTGTAAATCAATGTCATAAGATGCTCGAAAACGAAGTCAATTACGAAGAGTACCAACGCAAGGATCACGGTAGTGACCATAACAAGGAGAGCAGAGCTCTGCAGCTTGTTCCAGGTCGGCCAAGTGACCTTCTTGGTGAGTTCCACGTAGGACTCTTTGCAATAGTTAATGAACTTTCTCATCTTTGCATTTAATGGACCTCGTAATTTGGAAGCGTATACGATGTCTGTTAAACAATTACCAAATCGTAACCTTTGATATTAGCAGGGGAAGCAGGATTCGAACCCACATCGACGGTTTTGGAGACCGCTGAACTACCCTTGTTCTATTCCCCTGAAAGGCGGAGCCTCAGCCCCGCCTGATTTCCAATCGAGAATTACTCGATGACCTTGATGACCTGTCCTGCACCAACTGTACGGCCACCTTCACGGATAGCGAACTGCTGTCCCTCGTTGAGGGCTACAGGAGTGATGATGTTGACAGTGATTTCAACGTTGTCGCCTGGCATAACCATCTCGACACCTTCAGGAAGGGTGATCTCGCCGGTAACGTCAAGAGTTCTGATGAAGAACTGAGGACGGTAGTGGTTGTGGAATGGAGTATGACGTCCACCCTCTTCCTTCTTAAGGACATAGATCTGAGCCTTGAAAATGGTGTGAGGAGTAATGGAACCTGGCTTAGCAACGACCTCGCCTCTCTTGACTTCCTTCTTGTCGATACCACGGAGAAGAAGACCTACGTTGTCGCCGGCCTCTCCCTGGTCGAGGAGCTTGCGGAACATTTCAACACCGGTAACGGTGGTGCTCCTAGGCTCGTCGCCGAAACCTACGAGTTCAACAGGATCGCCGACGTGGATGGTACCAGCCTCGATACGGCCGGTAACGACGGTACCACGACCGGTGATGGAGAAGATGTCCTCGATAGGCATAAGGAACGGCTTCTCGTTCTGACGTGGAGGAAGCGGAATGTAAGCGTCGACAGCGTCCATAAGTTCCATAACCTTGTCCTCCCACTCCTTCTCACCGTTGAGAGCACCAAGTGCGGATCCACGGATGACAGGGCAGTCCTCATCGAACTTGTAGAAAGCGAGAAGGTCACGGATCTCCATCTCAACGAGGTCGAGCATTTCGGCATCGTCAACAAGGTCAACCTTGTTCATGAAGACGAGGATCTTAGGAACGTTTACCTGACGGGCGAGCAGGATGTGCTCACGGGTCTGAGGCATAGGACCGTCGGTAGAAGCGACAACGAGGATAGCACCATCCATCTGGGCAGCACCGGTAACCATGTTCTTAACGTAGTCAGCGTGGCCTGGGCAGTCTACGTGTGCATAGTGACGGTTAGCTGTTTCGTACTCTACGTGAGCGGAGTTGATGGTGATACCACGCTCCTTCTCTTCAGGTGCGTTGTCGATCTGGTCGAAGGACTTTACTTTGTCAGCGTTACCAGCGACTCTCTCAGCGAGAACCTTGGTGATAGCGGCAGTCAAAGTGGTCTTACCGTGGTCAACGTGGCCAATTGTACCGATGTTGACGTGCGGTTTGGTTCTTTGGAATGTTTCTTTTGCCATAATATTATGATTAAAATGTGTTAACTAATTTATTATACGCAATTTGAGCCGGTGATGGGATTTGAACTCATGACCTCATCCTTACCAAGGATGCGCTCTACCCCTGAGCTACACCGGCTTTTTATGGAGCGGAAGACGAGGTTCGAACTCGCGACCCTCAGCTTGGAAGGCTGATGCTCTACCAACTGAGCTACTTCCGCAATTTTGTGGGAGGAGGTGGACTCGAACCACCGAACCCGAAGGAGCGGATTTACAGTCCGCCGCAATTGCCGCTATGCGATCCTCCCAATTCTGCTCTCCGAAATACCAGAGGCTGTGTGTGAGCCGAAAGAGGGATTCGAACCCACGACCCCGAGATTACAAATCACGTGCTCTGGCCAACTGAGCTATTTCGGCGTTATTTCAAAGACCCTTTTGCAAAAGGGATTGCAAAGATAGGTATAAAATCGGATTCGCCAAAACTTTTTCAATTATTTTTGAATATCCCTTCCAGTGTCCTGAATATGCTCTCCGCACTCAGGCCGCATTCGTCTCTCTGGCTGTCCACAGGGCCGTGTGAGATGAACCTGTCGGGTATTCCGAAGCCTTTCACGGTCAAGTCCAGGCCGTTCCCGGCGACATATTCACATACTTCACCATACAGCCCTCCGCGGAGGCTGCCGTCTTCGAGGGTGACCACATACTTGAACCGGGAAAACTCCGACAGAAGCTGCGGATCGAACGGCTTGAGGAACCTGACATTGTACAGGGCGGGAGTCTTTCCGGTCTCTTCCTTGAGCCGGCCTATCGCTTCGGCGGCCCTGTTCGCCACAGGACCCAGGGCGAGTACGGCGACTTCCCCTCCTTCCTGCAGGACCTCGCTCTTTCCGATTTCAATAGGGACCACGGGAGCCGTCTTCCAGGAGGTACCTTCTCCCATCCCTCTCGGATACCTTATAATATATGGTCCTTCCGTGACCTCGAGCCCTTTCCAGAGCATATGCTTGAATTCCGTTTCGTCTTTCGGAGCAGCTATCACGGTTCCTGGGATACTCCGCATCGCAGCAAGGTCGAATGCCCCGTGATGGGTGGCTCCGTCCTCTCCTACGAGTCCTGCCCTGTCGAAGCAGAACACCACCGGAAGGTGCTGCAAGGCAACATCGTGGACGATTTCGTCATATGCCCTCTGGGCGAATGAGGAATATATCACGCAATACGGCTTCATCCCACCCGCAGCCAGTCCTGCCGCGAAGGTAGCTGCGTGTTCTTCGGCGATTCCCACATCGAAGAAACGGTCGGGATACAGCGTCTTGAACCTGGACATCCCGCTTCCGGTAGCCATCGCGGGGGTTATTCCGACCACCTTCGGATCGGCAGCGGCAAGGTCGCAGAGCACGTCTCCGAATACATCCTGGTACCTTGAAGCCTTGTATTCCTTGGCCGGCCTTTTTCCGGTAGCCGCGTCGAATACTCCGGGGGCGTGCCAGGTCGTAGGATCTGCCTCCGCCGGGGCATAGCCTTTGCCCTTGACAGTATAGGCGTGGAGCAGTTTCGGCCCCGGGATACCCTTCAGCCTCTGCAGGATATCGACCACCTGGTGGATATCGTTCCCGTCGATGGGACCGAAATACCTGAAACCGAAGGCTTCGAACAGGTCTCCACCGGAACGGTTGACGAGTCCGGACTTGGCCTGCCTGACCGTCCTCTGGATCCAGTTCCTGAGCTTTCCGGCTCCCAACTTGTCCCAGACGTGTGTCTTCAGTTTGTTGTATGCCGGGTCGGTGGTCATCTTGAGGAGGTATGAGTGGAGCGCTCCCTGGTTCCCGTCGATGGCCATCTCGTTGTCGTTCAATATGACAAGCAGGTCGTCCCTGCTCTCTCCGGCGTTGTTCAGTCCCTCCAGCGCAAGTCCGCCCGTCATCGCTCCGTCACCGATCACGGCCACGACTTTCCCGCCTTTGCCCGAAATCCTTGCTGCCTCTGCCAGACCGAGAGCGGCGGAGACGGACGTGGATGCGTGACCCGTGCCGAAAGCATCGTAAGGACTCTCGTCCCTCTTTGGGAATCCGCTGGGTCCGCCGGGCTTCCTGTTGTTGCGAAAAGCTTCTTTCCTGCCGGTGAGAATCTTGTGGGCATAGGCCTGGTGTCCGACATCGAAGACAAGTTTGTCCTCAGGGGTGTCGAATACGTAGTGAAGGCCGGTGATGAGCTCCACCGAACCCAGGCTGGATGCCAGGTGTCCCGGGTTGTGCGAGCAGCATTCCACGATATATTCCCGGATCTCCTTGCAAAGGTCCGGCAGCTGTTCCTCGCTGAGTCGTCTCAGGTCGGCAGGGGAATTGACATTGTCCAAAATCATCGCTGCGAAGGTACGGCTTTTTTCTGAATTGATACAATTTTATTAAATTAGCAGGTTAATTCGGATATAATTGAATAAACTATAGACAGCAATGGCAGAAAAAGTTCAGAAACTGATGAACGATTCACCTCTGGCGAGGTGGACCGTCCTTATCCTCGTGGCGCTGATGATGTTCTTCGCCTATATGTTCGTGGATGTGATGTCGCCGCTGAAATCCCTTGTCGAGAGCAACCTCGGCTGGAACAGCAGTGTATTCGGAACATATGCGGCTTCGGAATATATCCTCAACGTATGCGGCTTCCTCATCATAGCCGGCGTGATACTCGACAAGCTCGGAGTAAGGTTCTCCGGCGTCCTTTCAGCGGCCATAATGGTCCTGGGTGCGGCTATCAAGTTCATCGGAGTCAGCGATTGGTTCACGACCACATCCCTCTACCAGTGGCTCGGAACCTGGTGGGTCGAGATGCCGGCCAGCGCGAAGATGGCTTCCCTCGGTTTTATGATATTCGGCTGCGGATGCGAAATGGAGGGTACCAATGTCTCGAAGATCCTTGCCAAGTGGTTCAAGGGCAAGGAGATGGCTCTTGCGATGGGACTAGAGATGGCTATCGCCAGGCTCGGAGTGTTCGCGGTGATGTGGATCTCCCCTATAATAGCTGAAAAGTTCGGAGGTTCAGTAGTCGCTCCGCTCGGATTCTGCGGAGCCCTGCTCGTGATCGGCCTCATCAACTTCATCATATTCGGAGTGATGGATACCAAGTTCGACAAGGGCCTCGTGGCCGCCGGACTTGCTACCGAGGAGAAGTCTCCGGAAGACGAGTTCCACGTAAGCGACCTCGGTGCCATATTCAGGAGCAAGATGTTCTGGATCGTTGCGATGCTCTGCGTCCTGTATTACAGCGCGATATTCCCGTTCCAGAGGTATGCTACCAACTTTCTGGAGGAGACCCTGCAGATAGATGCCGCTTCCGCTGCGCGTATGTTCAGCTGCTTCCCGATCCTGGCTATGTGCCTCACTCCTTTCCTCGGAATATTCCTTGACAAGAAGGGCAAGGGCGCGACTATGCTTATGATCGGCTCCGTGATTATGATAGTGTGCCACCTTTGCTTCGCCTTCGTGCTTCCGGCATTCCCTAACAAGGGATTGGCACTGCTGCTTATCGTGGTGCTCGGAGTCAGCTTCTCGCTTGTCCCTGCAGCTCTGTGGCCTTCGGTCCCGAAGATCATCGACGAAAAGATCCTCGGATCGGCTTACTGCCTGATATTCTGGGTACAGAACATCGGTCTCTGCTTCGTCCCGAAGATCATCGGCTCCCTCAGGCAGTCCACAGGAGGCTATCTCGTACCTATGATAGTATTCTCCAGTTTCGGTATCCTGGCATTCTTCTTCAGCCTTCTCCTGAAGGCCGAGGACAAGAAGAAGGGTTACGGACTCGAACTTCCTAACATCCGCAAATAGTTTTGGAAAAGGCTCTCAAGAAATATTCCTGCTGGATAGTCCTGGCTTGCCTGGTGGTACCGATGTTCGCATCGTACTACTTCGACGATATGTTCAGCACCCTGTCCCATCTCTTCGAGCATCCGGAGATGCTCCAGCTCGGATGGAACTCTGCTGATTACGGCTTCTATACCAGCGGCTATTCCACCCTCTGCATATTCGGAGGACTGATCGTCTGCGGAATGCTCCTTGACAAATGGGGCGTCCGCATAACGGGATCGATCTTCGTCGGGATGAAGGCCGGAGGAGCCGCGCTGGTGGCCTGGGCCATCACGTCCGGTATGGCTCCTAAGGCTTCCCTCACGGTGGCCTATGTCGGCTGTATGTTGTTCGGCCTCGGCAGCGAAATAGCCGGAGTCGCAGTTACCCGGTCCATAGCCAAATGGTTCAAAGGTAGGAATATAGCACTTGCGATGGGGCTTCAGCTGGCAATCGCCAGGCTGGGCACCCTCTTCGCTTTCGTGATGTCTCCCCGACTCGTTGCCGCCAAGGCTTCCGGAGAGATGTACACCCTCGCCGAAACAGCCCGTCCGGCATTCCTGGGATTGTTCCTGATGATGGTCGGAATAATCCTCTGGGCCTTGTTCGTGGCGCTGGACGCCCGTTTCGACAAACAGAGGGGACTGAAGGATTCGGTAGAAACGGCCGAGAATGAGAAATTCCGTTTCTCGGACGTGCTGGGCCTCCTCAAGAACAAACAGTTTATATTCATCGCCCTGCTCTGCGTATTCTTCTACAGCAGCATAATCGCCTTCAAGAAATTCGCCACGGCCATATTGATCCCGCGTTTCGACGTGCCTGTCGATGCCGCCAAATGGATGGTGTCCGTGCTTCCTTTCTCGACCGTCGTATTCGCTCCGCTGTTCGGAATGCTGGTCGACAAGGCAGGGAAGGGGACCAGGTGGATGATCATCGGTGCCATACTCGCCTTCATCGCCCACCTCCTGCTGGCCTTCGCTCCCAAGGGAGTGCCGTTCTACGGCTATCTCAGTATGATTTTCCTCGGTTTCGGGTATTCCTTGGTTCCTGCGGCGATGTGGCCTTCAGTGCCGAAGATAGTCCCTGACAAGGTGCTGGGTACGGCATATTCGCTGGTTTACTGGGTGCAGAACCTGGGACTGATGTCCTTCAAGATGTTCGCCGGCAACATCCTCTCTTCCGAAGCAGGTTCGGAGGCTGCCGGAGCCGTGAAGGTGGAGGTGATGTTCATCTGCGTGTGCATAGCCTCGCTGACCCTCGCTTATGCCTTGAATGTGTCTTCCAGGAGGCATCCGGAACTGAAACTTGACGCTCCGTCGTCTGAATGATATCGATTATGAAACGATTGCTCTGTGTTGCCCTCGTTCTCGCGGTTTTCGGCGGGTGCGGCAGGAAGGCGGAGGAAGTCCGCCCGGCAGACGTGATATTCGACACCGATGCCAATAATGAACTGGACGACCAGCACGCCATCGCATATCTCCTCCTTAACGGAGAAGCGTTCAACGTGCTCGGAATAACCACAAACGCAACCAGGATCGGCGGACCGGCCTCGGAACACAGCCAGGAGGCCCGCAGGGTGGTCAGCCTCGTCGGAAAGGCCGGCGAAGGGATTCAGGTAATCGATGGAGCTACCGCAAGCTTCCTAGAGATAAGGGACAGTGTAGGGAATGACACTTTCGATGGCTGCGAGGCTGTGGATTTCATCATCGGTAAGGCCGGAGCATACACCCCTGAGAACCCACTCACCCTCATCGCCGTAGGCAAGCTTACGAATGTCGCGCTGGCGCTGGCGAAGGATCCGGGAATCGCCCGTAACATCCGCTTGGTGTGGTTAGGTTCGAATTATCCCCAGTCAGGGGAATACAATATGGAGAACGATGTCCCTTCGATGAACTACGTCCTTGATTCGGACATTCCTTTCGAGATGGTTACCGTGCTCGGCAAGGACGGCCACGGAACAGACTATGTGAGGGTGCCGCTGGACTTTGTCAGGGAGACTTTCGCCGGCCTCGGACCTCACGTGGATACCCCGGTCGAAGGGCGCCACGGCGGAGAGTTCAGCTGTTTCGGGGACTATTCGGTGAACCTGTTCGAGCATATCGACCTCAAGGGCCCGGAGAAGACCAGGGCTTTGTACGATATGGCTGCGGTAGCGATAGTCAAGAACCCCGAGTGGGCCGTACCTTACGAAATTCCGGCTCCGGAATACGTCGAGGGCAAATGGGTTGCCCGGGACGATAATCCCAGGAAGATCGTCGTTTGGGACGATTTCTCCAAGGACGGGATAGTAGAAGATTTCATAGCCACACTCAAAGCAGCAGAATAGCATATGGATCTTGAGTTCTTTCTGGAGATATTGGGTACCTGCTCCACGTCGGGAGAGGAAAGGCGTCTGGCAGAGTTCCTGGAGGAGCACCTGCCTGTTCCTGGATGCACCCTCATAGAGCACGAAGTCGGAGACGGCACCCTTAACGTGATGCTGGACTGGTCCGGCACGGGGAAGCCCTCCTTCGTGTTCTGTACGCATATGGACACCGTTCCTCCATTCATCAAGCCTTCTGTGGTCTGTGTCCGGAAAGGCGAGATCCTGCCGGACGGCAGGGTCTCGATGCAGGACGACACGATGATTACGGGAAGGGGCAGCTGTGATGCAAAAGGCCAGCTATTCACGATGTACAATGCCTGCCTGAGGCTCCAGAAAGAGGGTTACACCGACTTCGGACTTCTCCTGCTCGCAGGTGAAGAGACAGGATCCCACGGGGCCATCGCCTGGACCAGGGACTGCGAAGGAGGAGACTTCGTCCTGGTGGGCGAGCCTACAGACAACTGTTTGGTCAGCGCCAGCAAGGGTACCAAGTCTTTCGAGATAACCCTCAAGGGAAGGCCTTGCCATTCAGGCTATCCTGAATACGGATCCAGCGCGGTGGACAAGTTCGTGGACTTCATAAATGCCCTGCGTCGCCTGGAACTGCCCGATGATCCGGTCCTCGGGCCGACTACCTGGAATGTCGGTGACCTTCTGAGCGGCAATCCCCAGAACGTCCTCAGCCCCGAGACCAGGTTCAGGATTTATTTCCGGACGACGTTCGCGACGGACAGGTTCATCCAGGACAAGCTTGTCGGAATATGCCCTCCGGGCACCGTGGTCCAGGCTTTCGGCGGTGATGTCCCGCTCCATTATTTCTGCAACGTCGAAGGAATCAGCGCGAAGACGGCCTCCTTCGGGAGCGACGCTCCGCGGCTGGAATATTTCGAAACCAAGGCGATTTGCGGCCCCGGTTCGATACTGACCGCCCACACGGAAGAAGAGTACATCCTGGTCTCCGATATGAGGGAGGCTGTGGAGAATGACATAAAGATATTCAAGACATTCAATAAAACGAACTCAAAATGATAATAATGAAATTCGGCGGCACCTCCGTCCAGGACGAGGAAGCTATAGGAAGGGTCATCTCAATAGTGAGAAGCCGGCTTCCTGAAAAGCCTCTCGTAGTGGTCTCTGCACTCGCGAGGGTTACCAGGCTGCTTTGTGCTATCGCCGATGAAGCCGGACATCAGAACGAAGACAAGGTCAGGGAGCTTCTTTCCCAGCTCAGGGAGCGACATTTCTCGTTGGCTTCCAACCTTTTGTCCGCAAGTCCGAAACTGCTCGAAGAATGCAACCGCGACATCGAAGCCCTGATCAGCGGAGTCGAGAATTTCGTCGGAGGTGTGTGCCTGATAGGCGAGCTGTCTCCCCGCAGCGAGGCCAGGATCATCTCTACCGGAGAACTCCTTTCTTCCACGATGATCAGCTATGCATTCAATGCCAGCGGCATCACCTGCCATTGGATAGATGCCAGGAAAATGGTGACCACCGACGACAACTATCTCAATGCCAGGCCTGACCTCCAGGTCACGGAGGCGAATGTCAAGAGGATGGTGGGATTGGAATCGAGAGGTACGGACCTGATACTCACGCAAGGCTTCGTGGCCTCTACCCAGAAGGGAGCCACTTCGGTGCTGGGATTCGAAGGATCGGACTATTCTGCCGCCATATTCGGAATGGCTCTCAATGCCGAGCGTGTCGAGATATGGACGGATGTGGACGGCATCAGGACTGCCGATCCGAGGGTTGTCCAGGACACCGGCAAGATCGATGTGATTTCCTACGAGGAGGCGGCGGAAATGGCGGCGATGGGTGCCAGGGTGCTTCATCCCCTTACCATCGAACCGGCCCGGAAAAGGAATATCCCTATCAAGGTGCTCAATTCCCGCAATCCTTCCTGTGAAGGTTCCCTCGTAGTGAGCGGGGATGAGGCTCCGGATGGTCCTAAGTCCGTGACATTCAGGGACGGAATCCTTTTCATCAGGCTGTCCTCCGACAAGCTTGAAGGTGTCTGCAGGATGCTCGGGAAGGTATTCTCCACCCTTTCATCCAGGAGGATTCCTGTAACCCTTGCCAAGGCTACCGAATCGGAAGTGTACCTGGTGGTCCCGGAAGGATGGGACGGACTGGAGGATGCTCTGGAAGAGATCGGTTCCTGGGCGACTGTGACAGTCTACCGCGACAAGGCTTTCATTGCCGTGGTCGGCCGCAACATCACTTCTTTCGCCGGCCTTGGGGACAAGGTCATCGGGGTCGCCGGCAAGGTGTATCTGGCTGACGTGAGCGCCAATCTTATGAGCGAGAGTTTCGTAATCGACAGGGACAGGCTGCAGGTCACCCTGGAGGCTCTCCACGGTTTCATATTCAAAGAAGTTAAGTGATGGAAGTCGTTATTTCGGGATACGGCCGGATGGGCCATATGGTGGAAGCGGCGTTGAAAGAGAAAGGTATCACGTGCGCCGGAGCAAGCGAAGACATCGCTTCGTTCGACAAGGAACTGGCGAAGGAATGCGTCTGCATCGACTTTACCTGTCCGGATGCGTTCAAGGCCAATTACAAGGTCCTGGCTGAGAATTTCAAGGCTGTGGTCGTGGGTACGACCGGCTGGAATGACATCAAGGACGAGGTGGTGGCATATTTCGAAAAATGCGGGACTCCGATGATATTCTCATCCAACTTCTCGGTAGGAGTCAACGTGTTTACCGCAGCTGTCGAGGTAATAGCAAGGTCGCTTGCAAAGGCTGGGGGATATGCCCCGTACATAGTCGAGAAGCATCATATCCATAAACTGGATGCTCCCAGCGGTACTGCCAAGTCCCTTGCAGGAGTGGTTGAGGAACAGATGGGCCTGAAACCGGACGTGGCTTCCATACGAGTAGCCGAACTGGCAGGTACTCATACGGTCGGATTCGAAGGGACTTGCGACCGTATCACGCTCGAGCACGAAGCCTTCTCCCGCAAGGGATTCGCTGAAGGTGCCGTGGTCGCAGCGCTGATGACCGAGGGCTTGACCGGCGTGCACGAATTCAAGGAACTATTTTTCAAGGAGGAAAAACAATGATACTCAGAGGATGCGGTACTGCCCTGGTGACGCCTTTCAGGGACGGTAATGTTGATTTCGAGGCGTATGAGAAACTGGTGCGCAGGCAGGTGGCGGCTGGGATCGATTTCCTTGTCCCTCTCGGATCCACCGCCGAGACACCGTGTCTCGAAAACGATGAGAAGGTGGAACTCCTTCGCATAGCCCGTGAGCTTTGCCCTGACAGGCCGGTAGTAGTGGGCGTGGGTACGAATTCTCCGGCAGCGACGGTCCAGAACATCAAGCTGCTCGAGCCTCTCGGGCCTGATGCCTACCTGGTGGTCGTTCCGTATTACAACAAGCCGACCCAGGAAGGTATTTACCGCTATTTCGCCCACGTGGCCCAAGCGACGTCGAAAGGGATCGTGGCATACAATGTACCTGGAAGGACGGGAACGAATATGAAGGCGGCTACGACCCTGCGTGTCGCCGGGATTCCTAACGTGATAGCCGTCAAGGAGGCTTCGGGCGACCTTGCCCAGGTCAAGGAAGTGATCGACGGAAGGCCTGAGGGATTCTCGGTCCTGAGCGGCAATGACGACCAGACCCTCCGGATCGTTTCCGACGGAGGTGACGGAGTCATAAGCGTCGCTTCCAACATAGCTCCGGTCTTGATGGAGGAATTCGTAACTGCCGCCCTGCGTGGAGATTCCGCGGCGGAAAGCCTTGACAGCAAGCTGGCTCCTCTGTACGACGGATGCTTCGTGGAGAGCAATCCTATCCCGGTCAAGGCAGGCCTGTCCCTGCTCGGCCTGTGTACTCCCGAGATGCGCCTGCCGCTGACGGAGGCGGTTCCTTCGACTTTCGATGCAATGAAACATATCCTTGGGGATTTGGATTTATGATGGAGTTCAGTGAAGTAGTACGCCGGCTGGAGTCCGGTGAAATAAGGGTTGCGGAGAAATCCGGCAACGTATGGAAGGTCAATGCCTGGATAAAGGAGGCGATTCTCGAAGGCTTCCGCCAGGGCAGGTTGACCGATATGTCCAAAGAGGAATATTCCTTCTTCGACAAGGATACCTTGCCGCTCAGGAAATTCACTTTGGAAGACAAGGTTCGGATCGTTCCGGGAGGCAGCAGCGTGCGCTGCGGGGCTTACCTGGCACCGTCCGTGATAATGATGCCTCCTTCATACGTGAATATCGGCGCGTATGTGGACGAAGGCACGATGGTCGATTCACACGTCACCATAGGCTCCTGTGCCCAGGTGGGCAAGCACGTCCACGTCTCGGCCGCCACCCAGATCGGAGGTGTGCTTGAGCCTGCCGGCGCCCTGCCTGTGATAATCGAGGACAATGCCTTCATAGGCGGCAACTGCGGCATCTACGAAGGCACCATAGTCGAGGAAGGCGCCGTTATAGGTTCCGGAGTGATAATCACCGCTGGAACCCCTGTATTCGATGCCACTACCGGCAGTTTCGTGCCGAAATCACCTGAAGGGAAGACCGTAGTCCCTGCCGGGGCCGTGGTAGTTGCCGGCAGCAGGCCGATGACGAAAGGACCGGGCAATGACACGGGAGTGCACCTGTACTGCCCCGTGATAGTGAAGTACCGCGACGTCAAGACCGACGCTTCAGTCGAACTGGAAACACTGCTCAGATAGTATGCTCCAGAAATTCTACAAATACCACGGGGCCGGGAACGACTTCCTGCTCGCAGACAACCGTGACGGCATCCTGTCTCTCACTTCTGAGCAGGTAAGGCGCCTGTGCGACCGCCATACCGGTTTCGGAGCGGACGGGGTGATGCTTCTCGAGAAGAGCGAATCCAAGGATTTCAAGATGACGTTCTTCAATCCTGACGGCAGCTGCGGTATGATGTGCGGCAACGGCGGCCGGTGCATCGTGTCATTCGCGGCAGACCTGGGAGTGGTTTCAGGCAACTATCCGGTCGAATTCGAGGCTCCTGACGGCCTGCATACTGCAATCGTCGAGAGGAAGGCCTCGCAGGAACTGCGCGATACCATGATAATCCGCCTGAAGATGCGCGATGTCGAGGGGATACTTGCCATTCCCGGTGAAGACGCGTTTTTCCTGAATACGGGCACACGGCATCTGGTCAAGTTCGTGGAGGGCCTTGACGGCTACCCTGTCAAGGAGGAAGGCCGTGTCCTCAGGTCGGACCCGAGATTCGCTCCTGAAGGAACCAATGTCAACTTCGTGGAACCGGAGGATACTCCTGAAGGGGTCGTGCTGCACGGCAGGACTTTCGAAAAGGGAGTCGAGGATGAGACCCTTGCCTGCGGTACCGGTATCGTGGCATCTGCGATTGCTGCATATTCGAAGGGCATACTCGGGAAGGAGGGCCCTTCCGGCAGTTTCTCCTATGGGATCAAGGCTGCGATAGCCGAGCTGTCGGTGGATTTCGTCCCAGAAGGAACAGGGGAAGGCTTCCGGGCATCCGATGTCTGGCTTACCGGGCCAGCGACATTCGTGGGAACATTGGAAATATTGTTGTAAACATTTAAAACAAGCATCGTTATGAAAAACTCAGTCATTTCTGTAATCATCGCTGCCATATGTATGGCGGGTCTTGTGTCCTGCCACAGCTTCGACACCCCAAGTTCGGTCAGCTATACCCTCATCGCCAATTTTGACGGATTGGTTGATGACGGTTCGATGAGGTATTTCCAGGACAGTCTTGTCTATTCCCAGATATTCGCTATGGACCAGGTGGTATATCTCAGCACCAAGTGCGGGGAGGATGTCAACACTGATTTCAAGGGCGGATGGAAGATTTCCATCAAGAAAGGCAGTCCGGACGATCCTATCGAGCTCTCCCGGTTCGCATCGGCGGGTCCGGATGCGGGAGTGGGCGGAAGCAAGGTCTATGCGGCTTTCTTCTACAGCCCTGGCGTGATGCCTGAATATGACATCCGTTACAGCTCTTCCGGCTATTCGCAGTTCTCTGCCACTGTCAGTGGATTGTTCATCAACAACACCAAGGCCGTAGAGATGCTCTGCCTGGGTGGAGAGGTCGAACAGGGAGATTACCTGAAAGTCATCGCGCACGAATATCACTCCGGGACCGAGACCGGTACGGAAGAGTATATGCTCGTGGATTACACCGGCAGCGAGCTCAAATATGTCAATGAATGGAAAGCTTGGGAATTCGAGAATAAACCAGTCGTGGACAATGTGAAGTTCGAGGTGGTTGCTTCTTCGGGCAAGTTCCCTCTCGGCTTCTGTATGGACAATTTCGTGACCTCGATAGCTATTGAATACTAGTCAGATGAAACAGAATCAAGACTACAAGAGCGAAGCCCTGGCTGCCCTCAGAGGCAACTGGGCTCCTGCCGTACTCGCAACGCTGGTCTATTATCTCCTGACCTACCTGGTGATGGCCCCTTATTTTGTCTCATTTTTCACTTTGGATCCTGCAGACGTGATGGGGGCTCTGGCCGCGACAAGATGGATAGGGGTGTTCTATCTGGGCTTCTGGCTGGTTATAGGTCCTTTCCTGGTGGGGTATGTGTTCTGTTTCAAGAAACTGCTGGTGGAAGGAGACAACCGGATCACCGGGAATTCTTTCAGAGAAGGATTCAAGCCTTACTGGCGCAATGTCTGGGCGGCTTTATTCAGAGCGATACTGATTTGGCTCTGGTCACTGCTGCTGATAATTCCGGGCATCATCAAGAGCCTGTCCTATGCTATGACTTTCTACGTGCTGAAGGACAATCCGGACCTGAGCGTCAACCAGGCGATAGACCTGAGCAAGGATATGATGTACGGTCACAAGTATGACCTGTTCTATCTGTACCTGAGCTTTGCGGGATGGTTCATCCTCTGCCTGTTCACCTTAGGCATCGGTTTCTTCTGGCTTATTCCGTATGCCCAGACCGCGCAGGCTTCGTTCTATGAGGACGTCAAGGCCGAGTGGGAGATGGTATCAGTCGGATAGCCTCCGGAATTCTTTCTTGGCTTTCTTCATCTGGGCACGGAAAGCCGGGCTGGTCTGCAGCTTGGCGTAGCCGATGCTGGCCGCCGGGCGGCTGGCATCCACGTCGCTCTGCCAGTGTGCGCCGGCAATGACGCGGCTTTCACCATATTCCCAGGCCCTCTCGAACAGGGCGTCGGCTGCGGCCGGATTGATCTCGGAAAGGATCATCGCGGCGCTCCAGCCTCTCATCGTGTGGCCCGAAGGGTATGAGCCCTCTCCGGCTATTCCTTCTTCCTCCCAGGTCGTGAGCATATGCTCGTGGAAGCGTACGAACGGGCGCTCCCGGTGGTAATATGCCTTTGGTTGGATCCTGATCAGCTCTATGGTCGCTATTCCATTGAGCAGGGCATCGTATATGGCCGGGGTCTTTTCCTTGGTAATCTTCATTCCGCGAAAGGTTCGCTGAATATCGCGATCACGGAATCAAGCTGCCAGAGGGCGTCCCTGAAGACGGTTTCCGCCTTGGCTGGATTGAGTCTCTGTTCCTTCCCCCATTCGTAGCGGAGGCTGTCGTAAACGAATCCGTCGCTGCCGGGTACCGGTGGGGCGGGGAGGCATTTCAACAAGTCCGGCATCTCCTCCATAGCGAAATATACGGGGGCGTTTGCTCCGGGTTTCATAGTAGCCTGTCCGGCTACGCTGCACGAGACTGCCGATACCAGAGGCAGTGCAAGGATGATGGCGAAGAATATCCTTTTCATATTATTCCTGTTTGATAATGCAAAAGTATAACATTGCTGGTATATTTGGTAATTTTGCGAAGATAATTAAACGCTCTATTTTCCAACCTTTCCAGCCTTTCTTGCGTCTAATACATAAAAAGCACTATTATGGACATCCTTACACCAATTTTCATCTGTGTCGTAATGCCGGTAGCTATTGTTTGGCTGGTAATGAGGACAAAGCAGAACGAAACCAACAAGACGGCTGAGATTATAATCAAGGCTATTGAATCCGGCAACCCGATTGACCAGGATTCCTGGATATATTATATTGTCCCGACACTAGACACAAATAAGCAGTCTGCCCTCAGAAGCGAAGCCAAGACAGTGCGGGAATAAGTGAGTAAAGTAGCCTTTTCCTGAACTGGATGAGACGGGTAATACCGGTGGTTATACAACACCTCTTCTCGGAAAGATTTCCAAAGTTCGTTTGCCTTCTCGTAACTAGATGATGTCATAACAATTGCCAATCAATCATTGATCTACAATCCACAACAATTTGATTAAAGAGACAGTCCAACATAGTACACTTTTCTTTGTATAGAGCCCCGGATTCCTAATAATAACTTGAAATAGTATACTATATTAGACTATTGCTTGCTTTTTTAGGGATAAATCCATATTTTTGAGCCAAAAGTATATTTTATTGGACTTATGATTCTTCCAGAAGTAATGAAAAACCGTCGGAAAACCCTTTCCCTGTCTCAGCAAGATCTTGCCGAGATGGCTGGTGTTGGGTTGTCGACAATAAAGGATATCGAACGCGGTCAAGGGAATCCATCCTTGGCCACAGTATCCAAGATACTTGAGGTACTAGGAATGGAGGTGGTGTTCAAAGTCCGTCAAACGGTCTGATCTTTATTCTTATGAGGCAACTGGATGTATATATGAATAAGCGGAAAGCGGGAGTGCTGACAGAGCAGCGCCCCGGCGAAGGCTATAGTTTTCGTTATGATGAGGCCTATCTGGCATCAGGCGCCCCCTCGATCTCCGTAACATTATCCAAGAAACAAGAAACTTATGAGTCTCCTACGCTCTTCCCATTTTTCATGAATATGTTGCCAGAAGGCGCAAACCGGAAGGTTATATGCCGGACATCCAGAGTTGACGAAAGTGACTTCTTTGGACTGCTTGCCGCCATGGCAGGGAAAGATTTCATCGGTGGGGTTCATATTGAAATGGTTTCCTAATGATTGATATTAAGCATTGCCCTTCCTGCCTTGATGAAGGGTTCACCACATATAGTCCTAAAGCTGCCAGAACTCTCTTTGGCGGCCGAAAGGTAAGCCCATATCTGGACTTCGAGTTTGACGGAGTCCGTGACAATCAACTCATAATAGATGCCATGCGCAGAATCTCCGTGTCTGGTGTTCAAGAAAAGTTCCCGGCCGTGATTGAGAAAGGTAGTATTCGGATAGCAGGAGATAATGAACAATCCACTTATATCTTGAAGCCTGCACCATGGGATGAAACGCTTCGGGAGCGCAAGCAGATTCCTGCCAATGAGCATCTGACTATGCAAATAGCTTCACAAGTGTATGGAATCAAAACTGCAGCAAACGGACTGTGTTTTACTCCCAAAGGCAGGATAGTGTATATCACCAAACGCTTTGATATCCTTCCCGATGGAACAAAGATGCTGATGGAAGACTTCGCATCAGTAATCGGAAGGAATGAGCAGGAAGATGGGAAAGACTTCAAGTACAGTGGCTGCTATGAGGATATCGCTTTAGCTATTAGGAAGAACGTCTCTGCGTGGATGGTCGATATGGAGAGGTTCTTTGAACTGGTTGTTTTCAACTATATTTATGCTAACGGAGATGACCACTTGAAGAATTTCTCTTTGATCCTGCAGGGACAGGACTACCGTCTGGCTCAGGCATATGATCTCATGAACACCAGCCTGCATATTCAGGGCGACGACCTCGGTCTGGACGGGGGCCTATCCCCGAACATCAAGAAGAGCGATGAGTATATCAGAACGGGCCATCCATGCCGTCGTGATTTCGAGCGGTTCGGTGAGCGGATTGGATTAGTGACATCACGTGTGGACAGAATCCTGAATGCATATATGGTTCTGCCCGAATCAGTGACTGCACTCGTCGAACGCAGTTATCTTAACGAGAAGATGAAAAGGTACTACTTAAGAATTGTAAAGGAAAGGATTTCAAAATTCATTAGGGTTTCAGACTAACCGCCGTATTGGCGGTTGTGTCTTTCAACGCTACGGCGCAGACGGATGATTATCGTGGTAAAGGTTACAAAGGGAGCGTTTCCATCACTGACCAGTTTGGTGTATGGGTCGGAGCAGAAACTTCACATGGCATTATGTTCGACAGGCACAATTACCTTGGCGTCGGAGTCGGCGGATTCATATTCCCAAACTCCAGCCACCCCACATTTATGAATGCTTTTTTAGACTATCACAATTATTTATCAAAAAAGGCAAGTACCCCTGTCCTTGGCCTTAAGGCCGGCGGCTCCCACTCCTTCAACTATGAAGGATTGTCTGGAGTCAAATTCAAAAATGCTGTCGTGATCGAACCATCTTTAGGATGGAGCTGGGGTTTGAAATCCGGTAACGGTCTGACACTCGGACTCGGGGCAGCATTGTACATGCCTGTCGGTGAATCAAGGACTGACAAGAAGGTTCTTCCAATGCCGAAACTGTCTTTCGGGTTTGAGTTCTGATCGTATACCTGATTGATTATTTCAAATCTGACAAAAACAGCCCTGGAGCACCTCCAGGGCTGTTTTATGTGCGGAAGGTGAAGAGCAGCACCCGATTTGGGAGGTTGCCAGCTCCCACATGGCTCGCCGCGTCCTGGTCGGGAATCTGTACAAGGAGCTCAAGGATACCAACCTTATCGCCAAGATATCCGGCCACGTTGAGAACTCCAAAGCCTTCAACCGCTACCGGAACATTGATGAGGAAATGGCCAAAGAAGTCATTATGAAGTTGGAATAGTTTCATTAACTTTGTAAAAATGACTGATGCCCTATGAACTTCGATTCATTAGTCCATACGATTCACTCAGTGCAGGATGCTCTGCAAGAACAGGCGGCCCATGCCGTCAACATTGCCCTGACTACCCGTAATTGGCTTATCGGTTATAATATCGTCGAATTTGAGCAACATGGTGAGGACCGTGCTGCTTATGGGGAACAACTCCTAAAGACTCTGGAGACGAAACTGAACCGGAAAGGATTAACCGAACGTAGGTTCCGCGAGTTTCGAAGGTTGTATCTGACATACCCTCAACTTGCTGCCCCGGTTTTGGCATTCGTGGCAAGCGATACGGAAATTCGGCGCTCGCTGACCGCCGAATCTAACGACTCAATTCGGCGGTTGCCGACCGCCGAATTTGTAGAAGATTCACTATCAATTAGAAAGCAGGCCATAGCAGTACCTGCTGAGAGATTGTTTACTCGGCTTTCCTCAACCCATTTGATTGCGATTTCCGCAATTGAAGATCCACTGAAACGCGCATTTTACGAGATCGAAGCCATCAATGGTTGCTGGTCTGTAAAAGAATTGGATCGCCAGATTGGCTCTTCCTATTACGAGCGAAGCGGCCTTTCCAAAAACAAAGCGGCACTATCCGCGATGGTAAAGCAGGAGGCGGTTAAATTAACACCCGTAGATATTCTCCATGAGCCTGTTACGCTTGAATTCTTAGGCTTTAAGAGCAAAGAGACCTGGACCGAATCGGACCTGGAGGAAGCCATCATCAACCATATGCAAGAGTTCTTGCTGGAAATGGGCAATGGCTTTTGCTTTGAAGCCCGCCAGAAACGCATTCTTATCGACTCCGACTACTTCAAGGCGGACCTCATCTTCTATCATCGTATCCTCAAGTGTCACGTCATCGTTGACATCAAGATCGACCGCTTCCGTCACGAGTATGCCTCGCAGATGAATACGTACTTGAATTACTACAGATACGAAGTTATGCAGCCTGACGACAATCCTCCCGTAGGTTTACTGCTTTGTACTGGTAAGGGAGATACCTTGGTCAAGTATGCAACGGCGGGATTGGATCAGAACCTCTTTGTCCAAAAGTATATGATTAACCTGCCCAGTGTTGAAGATTTAACCTCCTACATTGAGAAGGAGACAGAGAAAGAAATCGGAAGACTCTCCTCGGCCAAATGAAAAGCCAAAACAAAAC
>CAJOKD010000003.1 GCA_905235085.1 uncultured Bacteroidales bacterium
ATATTCCCGAGCCGCTGGCTGAGGCGGTCCAAGGGTTGTTGGCCTTGACCAGGACGGTCTGGGCACCTCCTTCGGCGGAGAATGCGAGGTTCTCCGGGGTGATGGTAAGGACCGGGTCCGGAGTGGTGTTGCATCCGAAAAGCAGGGATGCCAATGCACAAAGCAGGATGGGGAAGAGGCGTTTCATAAGCAAGTCGATTTAATCGAATATTTCTTGAAAAGTAGCTATTATTATCCGGAAAAGCAAATTCATTTGAATTTCGGACTATAAATACTTTACTTTGAGTATTATGAGAAATACGTTTACGTCAGCGCAGAAGGACCACCGCCTATATCAGTCAGTATTGCAGATATGCAAGACTAGATATTCGGATCTGGTTCCGATCCGGATCTTCGGCCCCCAGATGCCCAGGCCGGAACTTACGTAGTATCTGGTGTTTCCACGGGTGTGATGCCCCCACGATTTCTCATACATAGCATCCGTGACCCAGGAAAAAGGCCAGACCTGCCCTCTGTGGGTATGACCGCTAAACTGGAAATCGATCCCCGAGTCTTCCGCTTCCTCCAAGTGGAACGGCTGATGATCCAGCAGGATCGTGAACCTCCCGTGCGGAACTGCCATATCCTTTAGAGCTGCCCTTGAGCGATTGCTCCTGTCGTCGCGGCCTATGATGGAAATATCCCCGAACTGGACCACCGTGTCCTTCAGCAGGGTGATGCCTGCATCTCGTAAGAACTCTTCAGCATCTTTTTCACGGCCTATATACTCGTGGTTGCCCAGGACGGTGAAGACAGGGGCTTCAATCCGTTCCAACTCTTCAGCGTATTTTCCCTCTGTCAAGGGTTTCAGCTGGATGTCTACTATATCTCCGCCGAACAGCACCAGATCCGGTTTTTCGGCATTTATGAGGTCTATCCACCTGGCCAGTTCAGGTTTGCGGTTGCCATAACCCAGGTGAAGGTCACTAGCGAGGACTACCGTAAGGGGTCTGGCCAGAGGCTTTTCGGTCTTGATGGTCAGTTCCTCCCTGTATTTATGCTTGTAATGTATTCCTCCTGCGACAAGCACTATGGCCGTCACCCCCAGCAGTGCGGCCAGGGTATACCCGTTGGCTGACATCCATCCTTTCGGAATAAGCCTCAAAAAAACGCCGATGTCGGCCACGATAAATGCGATCAGGAGGTAAAGATAAGCTATCATCCAGGTGTGGCCGATATCGTGGAGCGTCCCGGACTTCATCCCGGCAAATGCGGTCGCCATCCAGAGCAGGAACAATCCCGCGACGATCAGGGATATTCCTTTGCCGCCGGGAGCCAGCCTGTACAGATGCCAGGTTACATAAGTGACCGTTGCGAGGAATACGACAGGGATTATGAGGAAGTAGGCTTTCATTTCTTGGTCAGTCCGGCTATGACTGCTGCCGTGAAACCGGTCCCCGACAGCCACTCTGCCATCTGGGATGAAGGAATACCTGCAGCCATCGACAGCAGGACCTTCCCTGAGAGGCAATGCTTGATTTCTTCCAGGACAGACTGGACAAGCCAAGGCTTTACACCAAGTATGACCGTGTCGGCATCCTTTGCTGCAGATACATTGTCCTTAGCTGTATTGATTCCCAGGTCGGAATATTTCTGGAGCGTGGATGAGTGTGCTGTCGTGACTGTCAGTGAGATTTCCTTTGCGGAGCGGTTCAATCCAAGCGCGACGGCGCCTCCCATATTCCCGGCTCCAATTATGGCAACTTTCTGCATTTGATTGATTTATGAGTATTGACGAATACAAATATAGCCATTTTTGGCATTATAGGACCAGACTTTGATTTTTTGCACTAGGGATCTTTTTCTCGTCATTCCCGACCTGCTCGTCATTCCCGGCTCCGACCGGGAATCTCCAGTCATCCCCGGCTTGACCGGGGATCCCTTCGTCGGCCCCTGCAGTGTTGCGTACAAAAACCCCCGAAAACGTACGCAACTGCGCACCAGGGTTCATGCCAATGATCTTGTTGATTCTCATTGACTTGCACATCACCTGTATCAGCGGCATTCTGTCCGGCCTGCAATCGCGGACAACAAATATTCAAGTCCATATTCCTTCCCCCCAAAAAAATAAATTGAAAAAAAAATTTGGTTTATAAAATAAACTACTTTATATTTGCATCGGGGTTTAACGCTGAACCGGTGCGCAACGGGACGGAGGAGAACCATATGGACCTTTAAAAAAGAAATGAAATGGAAAACAACTTCTCAGCAGAAAACAGCCTCCGCCTCATTGCGGAGACAATCGAGCGCAGTCGTCGTACGATTGCCAAGAACTCCGGTAAGCCGCTCATCCTCTGGGGTGTGCTGGTGGCACTCACAGCTATTGTCATTTGGGCTCTATGGAGCAAGACCGGCAGCGCGGCCTGGAATTTCCTTTGGTTTGCAATGACAGCCATCGGGGCAATATGTATGCGCTTTATGACACGCAACAGCGAAAAAGTCCCGGACACTGAAGTCAGCCGTATGCTCGGCAAGATATGGATGTGGTTCGGAATATTCTCAACAGGTTTCTTCGCTCTCGTATGGGCAGCCTGGGGCATCCGCTCAGCCATCGGTATCGAAGGACCTCTGAGAGTGGACTTGACGCTGATCATCGTCCTTCTTATGGGCCTCTGCGGCACTCTTTCAGGTGCAGCTCTCAAATTCAAACCTATTGCACTATCATCGGTTGTAGCCACGGCCCTTTCGGTGCTCTTCCTTATGGTAATGCCCGAAGGCTCTGCCCTCCGCATCCTGGCTTTCGTGATTCTGGGGTTCTTCGCCTTGATCATCCCAGGTATGATCCTGCAGAAACAAACTAATGATTAAGCTATGCCCGAGAACGGAAAACTGTTCAAGCCGCTTGATCCTCTGCTCCATTCGGAGCTGCGCCTCGCGGTGATGTCAATCCTCCTGGACGCTGGCAGCGCGGACTTCGTCTACCTGAAAGCGGAGACGGGAGCGACATCGGGCAACTTGAGCGTCCAGCTCGACAAGTTGCAGCAGGCGGAGTATATAGAAGTGACAAAGGGGTTCAAGGGCAAGATGCCGCAGACAGTCTGCAGCATTACTGACAAAGGTCGCGACGCTTTCGCAGCGTACGTGGAAGCTCTCAGAAGCTATATCCCTACGGGTAAAGACTAATTATCCCGAGTGCCAGATCGGTACAGATAGATGCTCCGTGTCGAGCTATGCTCTTCACCTGCACCTACATCAAGGGAATAGGCTTTTATTCAATGATTTCCAGCGTGCCGTGGATCTCCAGCCTGGGGATTTCCACGGCAGCTGCGTTGTCCTTCCACCTGAAGCGCAGGCCACGCCCTTTTCGCGGGTGACCTGTCACCAGAGCTGGAGCGGATTACCGGTGAAACGCGGCATCGAGTTGCCCATCTTGCTCGGGAATGAAGCCCATCCGGGATGCCCTTTGCTGGCCACAGGCTGTGAGCAAGAGAAGGGGAATGAGGAGCCGATATACTTTCATAGATGCAAAGATAGCATAATTTGTATATGCTAGGAATACCGTATCTCTTTTACTATATTTGTGTTATGAGGAAAATCATCTTGCTTGTACCGGTCGTTCTGACGTGCATTGCGTCTTATGCCGGAGAAAAGGAAACACGCGAATTTATCCGCGAGTCTTGGGGAAAGAGTATCCGTTACCTGCCAGAGGATGCCGGCAGCCATATCGGGATGCCGCTTCCATATACGGTTCCGAGCGTCAGCGGTGGCTTTCAGGAACTGTACTACTGGGACCTGTTCTTCACCAATGAAGGACTCATCATCGACGGGATGCTGGAACAGGCGCGTAACAATACCGAGAACCTGGCCTGGATGGTGGAGAAGTTCGGGAAGATCCTGAACGGGAGCAACACCTTCTACCTAAACCGGTCCGAACCGCCCGTCTTCTCGATGATGGTACGTCAGATCTATGAAGCGACAGGAGACCTGGACTGGTTGCGGGGGATCCTTCCTGCCCTGGAGAAAGAATATGCTTTCTGGATGAAGGAGCGTATGACGCCCTGCGGACTCAACCACGATAGCAATAACGCCACGGAAGCAGAAAAATGGGACTTCCTGCGCCTGGTCAAGAGGCGTTTCGGGGAGGGATTCACACTGGAAGGCTATACCCGTGAGGATTCTCTGCGGGTCGCCTCGCACTATATTTCCGAAGCGGAGTGCTGGGACTTCACGCCCCGTTTCAAGGGTGAATGCGAAAACTACTGTCCGGTGGATCTGAACGCCCTGCTGTACATCTATGAGAAGAACTTTTCTCACTTCGCCAAGCTCCTGGGTGACCGGAAGGGCATACGCCGTTGGAACAAGGCTGCCCGGCATCGCAAGGCCCTGATGCGCAAATATTTCCGGGACTCTAAGGATGGGATTTGGTATGATTATAATTATGTGACAGGGGAGCGGTCGGACGTAGTGTCCGCGGCGCAGTTCTTCCTGCTCCTGGGCAAGGCAGTTTCACGCCGGCAGGCGCGCGGCATCGTGAAATCCCTGGAGGTGCTGGAGTTCCCGCACGGAATCGCCGCCTGCGAGAAGGGGGACTATCCTTACGTATACCAATGGTCTTATCCCAACGGGTGGGCGCCTCTGCAGTACGTGACCGTGCGTGGACTGGACAACTACGGGTATAAGGAAGACGCCCGCCGTATCGCACGTAATTACGTGGACTTGCTGACGGAGAGTTTCGACAGTACCGGCACCCTTTGGGAGAAATACAACGTGGACGAGGGCAGCCTAAATGTAGGCGATGAATATAAGATGCCTTCTATGCTGGGCTGGACTGCCGGCAGCTATGTCTGGCTGACGGAATACCTGCGATAGGCTTTGATGCCTCTTGCGAGTACATCATTCCCCATCAGTGGTCCCATCCCGGAGCAGGCTGTCCAGGTGCCGCGCGTAGGATAGGTGTGCGTCGATTGAATCCTTGGCGGGGAAGAGCTTCATAAACTCCGTGTAATCCGGTTCTCGCGGCGGAGATAGTCGGCGCCGTAGTTGAGCCAGGATTTCAAGGAATTGGGCAGCAGGAGCTGCTGCCTTACGTATGTGTCACGTAGCAGTTTGCCGATCAGCGTCCTGCTGAGACGCCTCTGGGTCAAGACCCACGATGCCACAGACCATCCTTACAAAGGGAAAGAAAACGATGAGCATCCAGATGACACCGAATGCGTTGAACACCAGGTGGGCCATTGCCGTCCGCCGAGCCTGTGTGTTCGCGTTCAATGCTGCCAGATTCGCCGTCAGAGTGGTTCCGATATTGGCACCCATAATAACCGATATGGCCTGTGTCAAAGTAAGCAGCGCTGCATTCACGAAGGATACCGTCATCACGGTGGTTGCAGACGATGACTGAACGGCGACCGTAATCAAGGCACCGGTGGCAACACCGGAGAAGCGGTTACCCGTCATCGCCCCAAATAAATGACGAAACTGGGGACCGGCCATCTTCTGCAAGCCCTCGCTGGTCATTTTCATTCCGAATATCAGGATGGCGATGGCGCCAAGGAGTTTCAATACAATCAGCATATCAAAATATCTTCAATGCAAAGATACGCACGTAAGCTGAATCTCTCAAGGCATAGGAGCGATTGTAACAGAATATTAACCTCGCCAACCGCCGGTGTGGTCACAGTATGAAACGAGACTCGAGCCCGAGGCTGCGCCTCGGACAATCTCTCGCGGGCCGTCTTATAACGATATGCAATCAGAATCCGAATCCGGCGACTATCATATAGTTGCTGAAACCGGTGGGTTTGGTGATATTGTGTTCAGGATGGGGGACGCGCATATTGTTCAGTCCGATATTCCCTTCGAGTCCCAGCTTGAAGTGTTTCCCGAATTCGAACATCACGCTTGGACGGAGCCATATTCCGAACGGCTTGAACTTCTGGTCCTGATTCCTTGGGTCGGACGGATTGGCATCTATATAGTATGTGTCCTTGTCTCTTGAGTAGGATAGCCCCGGTCCCAGGCCGACAACCACCTTCGGGCCGTCTCCCTTGATACGATACCTGGCATCACAGTACACGTCCACGCAGGGATAAATGTCAGCGTCAGCTCCTTCCGGTGCGTATAGCGATCCGTCGTGCCAGCGGTAGCTGCAGATGTCAGCTATCATTATCGTTGTCCCGAAGCCCGGCATCACCGACCAGGTTTCGTCCAGCCTGATGTCAAGTCCGTACGAGGCTCTCAATACAAGTCCCGGATTCTTGCCAGAGGCATCGAATCCCTTTTCCAGGAACATTCCTCCTCCTGCCTGGAATATATTCTCGAACCGCTTCCAGTTCCTCTGTCCTTTCTCCTGCGCCTGGATTCCTCCTATGAGGACCATCGCCGCTACCGCCATCGTCAAGCACTGTTTCATATCCAAATAGAAATAATCAATCCAAATATACTAAATATCCCGTGGACTGAATCCTTGCTTGTTGGATTGCTAATTCGTGCGTTTATTCCCACCCGTTTATTCCCACGTGCGGGTAGTGGTCCAAAAAATGGCAGACTGCCTGCAAATACGGCCAATTTTGAGGGTAGCGGTCCAATCCGTGGGACGTTACCCGCAGCAGGAACATAAAGATTGAAAGTTTTCTACCAGATTTATTGAAATTCACCCCAAGGATACAGCATATTCGATAGATTTGTCGAGCCGGAGGAAAACTACCGCGACATAACTATGAAAAAGATTTATTTGCTCACGACGGAACACCTTGAGGATAAGCTATGGTTCCGCGAAGAAGAAGATTTCAAGGTGGCAATGAATTATATCGCCATAGAAGCGGCTCGCCATCTTGAAGTGAGAATACTTGCCTTTATCTTGATGTCCAATCACGTGCACTTCGTCATTCAAGGACAGGTGGAGTCTGTAGAGGTATTCGTGAACCATTTCAAGCAGAGATACTCTATGTATTATGGGCGCAAGTATGGCGTCAAGGAACTCCTTCGTCGTAACAGGCTGGATATTAAGTATATATCACCGGAGGGAGAAGGAAGGGAAAGAGCGATTGCCTATGTCCAGACGAACTGCGTTGCCGCGAATATATGCTCGCATCCCTGCCAGTATCCGTGGGGTACGGGAAACTGTTTTTTCAATCAATCCAAAACTGCGGGGAAACTCTTGGACGGCCTCTCTATGCGTGCCCGGGGGCGATTGCTCCGCAGTGAGAATGTCTTGCTCCCGGAAGAGTGGAGGATATGCGAAGATGGGTATATTCTTCCTTCTGAATATGTGGATGTCGAGTCTGTGGAATCCATCTTTCGTACTGCTAACAGAATGAATTATTTCCTGATGAACTCTTCCAAGGCGAAGAAAAGGATGGGAATACAGGAAGACAAGATCCCTGCTTTCCGTGACCAAACCATTCTCGGTACGCTTCCGGACTTGTGCCGGAGTCTTTTCCGAAAAGGTTCTTTCACCGAATTGAATTACGACGAGCAGGTTGAATTCGTCAAACAGGTCCGTTACCGCTTCAGTGCCGATGCCAACCAGATTGCCCGCGTATGCAACATCTCGTATTCCGAGGCCGCGCAGCTACTGGACAATGTTTAGAGTGGGGCGCTTCCGCTCCCTGTTCGGATCTCTCATTCCCACGTGAGGGTAGTGGTCCAAAAAATGGCAGACTGCCTGCAAATACGGCCAATTTTGAGGGTAGCGGTCCAATCCGTGGGACGTTACTCGCAGCAGGAGGCGCATCGGGGTCGCTCGTTCGGGCCGTGGTCACAATATGAAACCAAAACAGGCAACCTTACGGCTGCCTGTCTGTTTTCAGAGCGGAAAACGAGACTCGAACTCGCGACCCCGACCTTGGCAAGGTCGTGCTCTACCAACTGAGCTATTTCCGCAGAATTGTTGTGTTTGTACACCCGTTTAGGTGAATCGGGATTACAAAGGTACAACTTTTTCCGGAACGAGCAAATTTTTTATTGAAAAAAGCTATACTTCTATTGCGGTATTGAATTCGGAGAGGAAGCGGAGGTCGTTCTCGAAGTAGTGACGGAGGTCGTTGACCTGCCACTTGAGCATCGCGATACGCTCCAGACCCATTCCGAAAGCGAAACCGCTGTATTTCTTGCTGTCTATTCCGGAAGCCTCGAGCACGTTCGGATCGACCATTCCGCAACCCAGGATCTCGAGCCAGCCGGTACCCTTGCATATATTGCAACCCTTGCCGTGGCAGATGTTGCAGCTGACGTCGACCTCGCTGGAAGGCTCGGTGAACGGGAAGTATGAAGGCCTCATACGGATGGCGGTGTCAGGCCCGAACATCTCGCGGGCGAAGAGAAGGATGGCCTGCTTGAGGTCGGCGAAAGTCACATTCTCGTCGATGTAGAGACCCTCCACCTGATGGAATATGCAGTGTGCACGGGCTGAGATGGCTTCGTTGCGGAACACCCTTCCCGGGCAGATTACGCGGATAGGGAGCTTCATCGTCTCCATCGCACGCACCTGGACGGAAGATGTATGTGTCCTGAGCAGGAGAGGGTTAGGATGCCCGGCGGATACGAAGAAGGTGTCCTGCATATCCCTCGCAGGGTGGTTGAGAGGGAAGTTCAGAGCACCGAATACGTGGTAGTCGTCCTCGATCTCCGGACCCTCTGCCACATCGTAACCGAATTTCCTGAATATATCCACGATTTCCTGGCGCACGATCGACACCGGATGCCTCGAACCGAGTTCCAGGGGAGTGCCAGGCATAGAAAGGTCCTCTTTCGGGCCATCGCTTTCGGCTACGGAATCGGTACTTGCCTTCAGCTCGTCGATCTTGGCCTGGGCAGCCTGCTTCAGCTCATTGATCTTGCGGCCGAATTCCCGCTTCATCTCCGGACCGTAGGTCCTGAACTCATCGAACAGTTTGGTAATCTCACCTTTCTTTCCGAGAAGCCTTACACGGGCCTCTTCCACTTCCTTCGCATTCTTGCAGTTAAGTTCGCGAACCTGCGCGAGCAGTTTTTCTATCTCTTCTCTCATAATCGCGCAAAGTTAATCATTTTTTTTGGCCATTCTCTTGTCCCTGGCCTTCTTTTCTCGCCCTGCTCCGGTCTTGAGGTATTTCGTCCACTGGTCTTCGTCGAGTATCTTGTTCATCGACTGGTATATCTTCTCGCACCACTTGTCGCTGGTCTGGGCGAATATTTCCGAATTGGAAACTTTCTTCGCGATCAGCTCGTCCAGTTCAGCCTGCATCGCACGGTAGTCGTGGTTCAGGATGGAATCGGCGTAGAATACCTGCCAGTCCTCGAGCTTGAGGGTTGTCTCGAGCCTTTCTATCTCCTTATCTATGAATTCTGTCAGTTTCTTCTCCTTCTCTTCCGGAGTCATCTGGTTCTGGGCTGCCAGAGGAACCAGGGAAATGAGCAGGACTATGGCC
Source organism: uncultured Bacteroidales bacterium (assembly GCA_905235085.1). GTDB lineage: Bacteria > Bacteroidota > Bacteroidia > Bacteroidales > UBA932 > Cryptobacteroides. The sequence continues at coordinate 9,387 of CAJOKD010000003.1, forward strand.
GCAAGAAATAATTTTTTCATATCTTTACATTCTGTAATGGAGGTAACAAAAATAAACAATATTACTAAAAACTCAAATATGGCAAGAAAAGCAACCATCAGCACCCTTCTGGTACTTGTACTCATCCTCGCCGGAGGATTCAGAAGCAAAGCGTGTACCAACGTGATTGTCACGAGGGGAGCGAGCGCCGACAATTCGAATATCATCTCCTATGCGGCCGACTCTCACTGGCTGTATGGAGAACTGTATTTCCATCCTGCAGCTAACTGGAAGCCGGGTTCGATGCTCCAGGTCAACGACTGGGACTCCGGGAAAGCGCTCGGAATGATTCCTCAGGTCCTCCATACTTACAAGACCGTAGGCAATATGAACGAGTATCAGCTCATCATAGGCGAGACCACCTGGGGCGGACGCGAAGAGCTTATGGATCCGAAAGGCGTGATGGACTACGGTTCCCTGATCTACATCGCTCTCCAGAGGGCCAGGACCGCCAGGGAGGCTATCAAGGTGATTGTGGACCTTGCCAATGAATATGGATATGCTTCCGAGGGCGAGTCCTTCTCCATCGCGGACAAGGAAGAAGCCTGGGTGATGGACCTCGTAGGAAAGGGTCCTGACAACAAAGGACTCTTCTACGTGGCGATCAGGATTCCGGACGGGTATATCTGCGCCCACGCCAACCAGGCTCGCATCCAGACCTTCCCTCAGAGCGATCCGGAGAACTGCATATTCTCTCCTGAAATGATCGCTTTTGCCAGGGAGAGGGGATATTTCTCCGGCAAGGACGAGGACTTCGACTTCAGCGCAGCTTTCAATCCGGTAGATTTCGGAGGAGCAAGAGGCTGCGACGCCAGGGCCTGGAGCGCTTTCAATATCCTCTGCGACGGATCCTTCACCTACGAGAAGGACGGCAAGACGGTCACTGAGCCTGCTTCCGCGTATTATGACTACATCACCGGAAAGAACCTCGCCCACCGTATGCCTCTGTTCGTGAAGCCGGCCCGGAAGATCACCGTCAAGGACGTGGCCGACGTTATGCGCGACCATTTCGAGGGTACTCCTCTGGATATGACCAACGATATCGGAGCTGGTGGCAACGCCCTCCCGTACAGGTGGCGTCCGATGGGTTTCAAGTACGAGGGATGGGAATACACCAACGAAAGGGCGATCGCTACCCAGCAGACGGGATTCTGGTTCGTCGGCCAGGCTAGGCACGACCTTCCGGACCTGGTCGGCGGAGTTATTTGGTTCGGTACTGACGATGCTGCAACTTCCTATCTTACACCAATTTATACTAATACTGACAAGGTTCCGGAGTGCTTCAGGGAAGGCAACGGTACTCTTGTAAAATATTCACCGACATCCTCATTCTGGATCAACAACCGCATCACGAACACTTGCTACAGGGCCTATAATATGATCGCCCCTGTGGTCCGTGCCGCCGTGGATGAGTTCGAGAATTCCCAGATGTCCGGCAAGTTGGCCGAGATGGATGCAAAGGCTATGGCAGCCTACACCGGCAGCCTCAAGAGCGAGAAGAAAGTAAAGCAGATGCTGACTGAATATTCAGTGAACACCGCCCAGGCCCAGTTTGAGAAATGGGTGGCTCTCGAGGAAGACATCACCGTCAGGTTCATCGACGGCAACGTCAAGACGTTGAACGAGGACGGGACGTTCAAGCTCACTCAACCGGGTTATACCGAGAAATGGAAGGAAGCCGTAGTCAAGGACCACGGCGACGTCGTACGCAAACGCTAACCCTGACAATCCATCCGAACGATGAAACTGTTCCGAAACTTATTGTGCCTGTGTCTGGTCATCTCCTCCCTCCCGGCTTTCGCTGATGAGGGGATGTGGATGATCCAGGACATCAACGCTGCCCTGGAGAAGAAAATGCAAGCCAGGGGCCTGAAGCTTTCCACCAACGAGATTTACAATTCAGACGCTCCCGGGACTGCGGTTTCCGATGCTGTGGTTTCGCTCGGATTCTATTGCACCGGCAGCGTGATTTCCAACTGGGGCCTTATAATCACCAACCACCACTGCGCCTATGCGAATATAGCCAAATTGAGTACTCCAGAGCACAATTACCTGGAGGAAGGATTCTGGGCTATGGACACCAAGGATGAGATCAAGATAGAAGGAGAGAAGGTCTATTTCCTCAAACGTGTCTTCGATGTCACGGACGAGGTGGATGAAGTGGAGAGGGATTTGGCCAAGAAAGGCCAGCCGGCCGGAATGAGGAAGATCAGCCATATCCTGGAGACCCGTTACAAGGAGGGCACCGGCCTGGAGTGCATACTTTCGAGTATGTGGGCGGGAGAAAAGTACTATATGTCGGTGTACAAGGTCTATGACGATGTCCGTCTCGTGGCCGCTCCCCCTCTATGCATCGGCTATTTCGGCGGCGACGAGGACAACTGGGAATGGCCTCGCCACAACTGCGACTTCGCGATGTACCGGATCTATGAGAACGGCAAGCCGGTGACAAGGGAAAGAAGCCTGAGGGTTTCCTTGAAGGGCTATGAGGAAGGATCCTTCGCGATGGTGATCGGGTATCCCGGCAGGACCGACAGATATGCTTCTCCTTTCGAAATAGGCTATCAGGAAGAGGTCAACCTTCCGGTTTCGAATGATATCCGTGCGAAGCAGCTGGCCATAGTCAACAAGTGGATGGATGCCGATCCTTCGGTAAGGATGAAGTATTCCGACTGGTATTTCAGCCTCAGCAATTCGCAGGAAAACGGGGCAGGGATGCAGAAGTGCTACAAGCGTTTCCGGGTCCGTGACGAAAAGTTTGCACAGGAACGCAAGCTCAGGAAGTGGATTGAATCCGCCCACGACCGTCGTGAGAAGTGGGGTGACCTGATACCTGACCTCGAGAAGGCATATTCCGACTGTGCGGAGATCGAACGGGACAAGGTATTTTTCAGGGAGACTATGCTAAGGGGTACGAACGTGGCCCGGTATCTCCTCAGGGCCGGCAACTCCAAGGATCTGGAGAAGGCGCGCCAGGCACTCCTGGATTGCTTCGCAGGTACCGATGCAAGGGTGGAGAAAGAACTGCTGGCATGCGCTCTGGAGGAGTATTATTCCAATCTGGACACATACTATTTCGGAGAGTACCAGACCAAGATTTGGGACAGGTTCGGCACTGACTTCCAGGCAATGGCAGATTATCTCTGGGAGAAGAGCCTGGTCTCTTCCGTAGATAAGGTCAAGGGCATAGAATCCCTGGATGAGGTCCTGAACGACCCTCTCCGCAGGTTCTTGACCGAGACTTCCGCGAACACGTTCAACGACAGGGACGAACACGGCAAGATCTGGAACGAAAGGAACCGCTTGGAAAAGGAATACAAGAAAGCCTTGTATTGGATGAATCTCCAGGAAGGCGAGCCTCAGTATCCGGATGCCAACTCCACTATGAGGATAACCTACGGCACTGTCGGAGGCTTCTATCCTAGCGACGGAGTCTGGTACAACTGGTATTCGACTCCTTCCGGCATACTCCAGAAATATGATCCTGCCCGTCACGACTTCGACCTGAACGACCGCCAGAAACATTTGCTGCAGAAAGGTTTCTGGGGCAAATGGGGATTCAAGCTCAACGGAAGGAACAATTCGATGATCGTGGATTTCCTGACCGACAATGACATAACTGGAGGTAACTCAGGAAGTCCGGTACTCGATGCGAAAGGCAACCTGATCGGCCTGGCGTTCGACGGCAACACCGAATCCCTGGCTTCCGATGCATCGTTTACCGAAGGCTACAACAAATGCATCAACGTCGACATCCGTTTCGTAATGTGGGTGCTGGATAAGTACGCCGGAATGAAACTGGTGGTCAATGAGATAGATTTCGTACGATGAAATATTCAAGGTGGTTGCTCGTTGTCCTTGCCGTGTTCGCAGGGTGCTCTACGAAAGAGATCGACAATGAGCCGGATCCTGGCAAAGGGATGAAGTTCTCTGCCAGTTTCGGCGACATCGGTCCGACTCGTACTGCACTCCAGAATGGAGGCCAGGTCCTCTGGGGACCGAGCGACGAAATCGATGTCTACTACGGGGCTTCTTCCCAAGGTAGATTCGTATCCTTGAATACCGGTCTTTCGGCAAGCACCGAGTTTGTCGGTGACCTTGAAAACTATGTATATTCTGAAAGCAGTTCCTATCTGGCGGTCTACCCTCACAGCGCATCCAACCGTTATGACGGGAACACCTTGACCGTAGAGTTGCCTGACGTCCAGAAAGGCCGCGAGGGGACTTTCGACAGCAACCTGTTCATCTCGATAGCCAGGTCTTTCAATTCGGACCTTTTTTTCTACAACCTTTGCGGAGGAGTCGAGTTTTCAGTGGATGAACCTGATGTAAAGGCAGTTACCTTCAAGGGGAACGGCGGCGAAATCCTTGCCGGAAAAGTTAAGGTACTGTTGGACGAAAACGGCAAGCCTTATGTTTCGGAAGTTGTCGACGGCAAGACGGAGATAACCCTCACTGCACCTGAAGGCGGGTCCTTCAAGAAAGACGCTCTTTATTACATAGTCGCATTGCCCGCTGTCCTGGAAAAGGGTTTCACGCTGACTTTCAAGAAACAGCCCGGAGGAGCGGTGCGGGTATCTGAAAAGACCGTGGAAGTCCAGAGGTCTGTATGGGGGACTCTTTACAGGGCGGACAAAGGGGTGAAATATGACCGTCCGATCGTATTCGACGACCCGGAGGTCCAGAGGGTCTGCCTTGCTAACTGGGACTCTGACGGCGACGGCTATTTACTTGAGAGCGAGGCGGAAGCAGTGACCAGTTTCGGAACGGCGTTCAAAGGCTCATCGATAAGGAGTTTCTATGAGATATCCTATTTCCCCGGAGTGCAAAGACTTGAAGATGAGGCATTCGCCGGCTGTCATTCCCTCGCCGCATTCGTTATTCCGGAGATTATCACTTCCATCGGAGGAAGAGTGTTCGAGGATTGCCCTTCTCTTTCCGTCATATTGGTAGACAGTAAGAATATCAATTACAAGACGTCGGACGGGGTCCTCTACAACGCTGATATGACTGAACTTGTCCGATACCCCCAGGCTAAGGCAGGACGCAGGTACGTGCTGCCGGAGACAGTCACTGCGATTGCTCCCGGGGCCTTGCAGGGCTGTGCTTCGCTGGAAGCGGTGTTCATCAGCCATCCGGCTCCGCCTGTCTGCCAGGATATGACGTTCGGCGATTCTCCGGCGGCAATCTATGTCCTGGACAGAGCACTCGACGCTTACAGGACAGGAGATGTCTGGAGCAAGTGGAATTCGAAGTATATCGGCCTTGCGGCTGACGAGATACACTTTATCGACTTCAAGGATCCTGTATTCGAAACATATATGCTGGGTTCTTATGATGCGAACGGGGACGGCATCATCTCATACAAGGAGGTCAGGGACATAGTGGAGCTGAACCTCGCCGGGATGGGCCTGTCTTCCATCGACGGCCTGGCGATGATGCCCAACCTGGAAAGGCTGGACATCAAGAACAACCCGAATGTCAAGTCGATCGACCTTTCAGGCAATCCTAAGCTGCATTACATCGATGTCTCAGGAACCGGAATCAGGGAGTTCGACATTTCCAAATGCTGCTACAAGTTCGACTACATCGGGGGTCTTTTGGGCACTTGCACGGCACTGGTCATCCGCGGCCAGTACGCTATGAACAATTACAAGGGCAGCAATATGAAAGCCGTGGTGGACGGCTCCGCTTTCACGACCGTGGACTGGTCCCGTGACGGAGAAGTCGTTACACTCCAGACGCATACTCGGGGACCGGGTCTGTCTCTCCTCCTGATGGGCGACGGATACATCGACCAGGACATCGCGAACGGCCTTTACGACCGCCAGATGCGCCTTACTTACGATGCGCTTTTCAGCGTGGAACCTTATATAACCCTGAAGGATTATTTCGATGTCTATTATAGGATAACGCTCTCTGAATCAAGGGTTTTTGATGGTAATACCTACTTCCGTCTGAAGCCTGCATCCAACGACCGTTCCCCGGAGAACATGGACTATGCCTTCAATGCCTCTTCAACCCTCCTTACCCGGATTGTCGGCCAGACCAACTTCAAATACCGGCTTGTCGTCCTCAACGGGATCAATGCTTCCGGGGTCACGTATTACAGCTATGTAATCAATTCCTCCAGTATCCGGAGCATAAACGGAATCGTACTCATAGCCGCTTTGGATTCCTATTCCGGTACCCTGGATGAATATGAGGCGACAGTAGTCCACGAGACTGGCGGTCACCTGCTCGGAATCCTTGCGGATGAATATGGAACCGCGGCTCCTACTTCCTCCCAGCTTTCGACCTTGGCCGGTAAACTCTCGAACGGCATCTACCACGCCAATATATCCACCAGCAACGACCAGACGGTGGTCCCTTGGTCGTTGATGTTCAATGACGGTACGTATTCCTCATTCGTGGGGATGTTCGAGGGTGGCAACGGCTATTCTTCCGGAGTGTGGAGATCCACCAGCAACAGCGTTATGCGCAGCCACTACCAGACCAGGCAGTTCAACGCCTGGTCCAGATGGCTTATCTACAAGAACCTGATGATGATAATGGGCCTGCCGTATTCCTTCGAAGACTTCAGGATGATGGATGCCAGGAATATCAGTTCCGCCTCCTTCACACGCGCTCCGGAGCCGCCTGAAGACTGGAGCGGCAAGATGCCGCTCGTGAACGACTGCATAGCCATCGAAGAATCCCTCTAGCACCATTCTGCGTCATTGCCGGCAACGACCGGCAATCTGGATCCCCGGTCAGGCCAGAGATCCCCGGTCAGGCCGGGGATGACGACGGCTATTTGGCCTTGATGCATCGGACAGGATAACCTGACAGGAAGTTCTGGAAGGAGATTGAAAGCCGGCCTTCCTTGTAGGTGGAAGTGAATGACGACATCAGGCCGATGAACTGGATGTTCCCGCTGCTTGCGTTGATGTTCGGATTCGCGGTAGAACCTGTCAGGAAGGTCATCGACAGACGCCCGATGTATTCCTCCACGGAGCAGTTGCTCGTGGTCGTGACAACCTTCTGGTAAGATCCGGTCTTGGAAGGATCGCCCCTGTTTATCATTCCGTTGAAGCCCCAGTTCCAACCGTCTGCGTCCATTGTCTTGATCCTACCGCCCTTGTATTCACTGTCCCAGTAAGCACCACTTTCCACGACATCGCCGTATGTCGTGGCCGAGTTGCCCAGGAGGGCCACGAAATCTTCGCGCGTAGGGATGTACCAACCCTTAGGGCATATTCCCTGAGCGCCCTCGAAGGTCTTGTAATTCTCGCTGTTGACGTCTGCTACTCCGAATGCGGTCGCAGCATCGTACAGGAATCCCCTGGCAGCGATGGAAGCCTCGTCCGTAGCGGCTGTTCCGTCAGTGGTGTATGGATACCAGATACCGGCAGGATCGGCAGGATTGGTCGATGGAGTCTTCCCGCCAGGGACGAACCTCAGAGGGTCAGTCATCCATTTGCGTCCATCCTTCATCGTCTTGATGTTGTAGCTGACACCGTCGTATACGAAGTTGTTCTCGAATTCCTCGAAAGAGACGTTGCTGTCAGCCCCGATCGAGCCGCCGTCGTTCCAGTTCGTGATGTCTCCGGAAATCTTCACCTGAAGGCTCTGAGGCAGTACCCTGACTTCGGTAAGGTACTGGAAACCGCTGCCCATCTCGGTGGCTACGAGTTTCTGGGAGAGATCCTTGCCTCCGGCAGTCACCGTGACTGTCATCGCAGCTGTCTGTGACGGAATTATGAGAGCATAAGTAGATGCGTCGACCTTGAAGCAAGTGATCGTGGCCTCGTCGGCCGATGCGCTCACGGTAGCCTCATATGTTTCAGGATTGATGTCGGCAGTAGGGATTACTCCTCCTATTTTGACGCCTTCGATAGCCGAACCTGACTCGTTGGTGATCTTGACCAGGATTTTGGTGAGCTTGTGGGTGAAGACCATCGCGACATCGTTGGCGGTGGGATAGACATCGCTCTTCGTGGCGGACATGAAGTCAGAAGAAGTGATGCCCTTGCTCTGGTCGGCCTGGACCGTGAAGGTGGCCGGAACCGTCTCTGAATAAGGATAGTAAGCCTTGAGAGTGGAAGTCTCGTTGCCTTCGCTGTACCAGTTCAGGGAGCCCGAAAAGCTCGTTCCTGAATATGTGAGTTTCTCGTTGGAGGCATAGGCTCCTGAAGTGCGGGTGATGGTGAGTCCTATGGCGTCGCCATCTTCGAAGTTTACGTCCGTAGCACGGGTGATCACGGGAGTGATCCTGACCTGCTGAGGTACTGCAGGTCCTTCCGGCTTTTCATTGCAGGCTGCCAGGGTCAAGGCAGCGAGCAGAATTGCAAATGTTTTTTTCATAATATCAGAATTCATAACCTATCTTGATGAAAGTACCGAAGCGGCTCGAGCCGCTGATATATTCGGGGGATATTCCCTTCAGCAGGGAAACGTCCGCCCTGACGAAGAGGTTTTCTGCCTTTCCGATCCGGAAATACCTCTTGATGAATGCATCGGCGCCGATCCTGTCGCAGGTTTCCCACTCGTGGTCGAGATTGTACCAATCGGTAAGGCGGAACGGACGGGCCTCCCCGGGATCGAGTACTGGATCGACGACGACTATCTTCTTGTCGAGCCAGGTAGCATAGCGCAGGCCAAGACCGAGCCTCCATTTGCCTGCGGTGAAGGAAGCGGAGGCATCGGCATCCAGGATGCTGAAGGAATCGGTGCCGAGATACGGATAGCACAGGGTGGATTGCCGCTTGTCGGTGGTGACTCCCAGGCCGGCATCCACGAGGATCCTTTCCCCGAAATACTTGTACCGTGGGCCGAAGTTCCGGTTCCGGCGCTCGAATACCCGGTTGCTGCCGTAGGTATGCGGGGTGGTGACACCGCCGGTCGTGATCTTGTCAATCACATATTCATCGGACTGCTGGAGTCGCCATCCGTAAATGAAGCGGAATACGTGGGTGGCTTTGTCGCTCTTCAAACGGTAACCGGCTGAAGCGGAGAACTTCCTGCCCGGGAAAGTGAACCAGATGAAGTCCTTTTCTCCGACGGTTCCGGAAGTAATGTCGTACTCGGCTTCGGCGTAGACTCCTTGCAGCTGGAGCTGAACTGCGACTCCGTTGGTATATTCGCGTACCGGGAATCGGTCTACTCCGGGTTCTGCAAGGTGGATTCCGCTGCCGTCCCAGGATTGGAAGGCTCCGTACATAAGTCCTTTGTCGAGGAAGGCGTCATACGATTCGGCGGTGGTCCCAATCTCCTCCGCCTGTATGGATTCGGAAGACTTCCCGAAGACGTACGACAAGCCTGCAGAAAAGCCTCCGGACGTGAACATAATGCTCGGAATGACTTCAAGGTCAAGGGCATAGTTGGTATGTCGGAGGTCTTTCCTCTTGGCGTAGTTGTCGGATTCGAAGGTCATCCTTCCGCCTATCCTCCAATGTTCGCCCATATCTGCGGATATGCCTCCGTCGAATGAATATTCCTGGAGTATCTTGATGCCTGGGGTGAATTCCAGCATGTCGAAAGGGTACTTCCCCGGATGCGTGAACATCGATCCGCACATATCTTTCCCCCTGTTCTGTTCGAAGGAAAAAGAACCGATCATCGAGATTCTGGGCGACCAGGTGACGGTCAGGGCCTTGGCCCCGGCGCGGAAGGCTTCGTCGGCTTCGTTGGAGGCGTGGAAACCTCCGTTCTCCATCCCAGCCTCCAGCTGGGCGAAAGACGCGTTGGCGCGCAGCGGATCGAGGCGAAGTCCGTTGACGTTGCGGCCGTAATTCCAGATGTTCGTCCCGAGGACACTTTCATATTTCTCCTGGGCAGGGGATTCCTGATGGAAAGCGATCATCAGGACCGGAAGCAGGAACAGGATCCTACTTGTGCAATGACTGAGTTTCGCGTTCATAGAAATCGATCGTTGAATTGTTTGTATCCATCAGGACTTCGAAGCCCTTTTCTGCAGAGGCTTCGGCGTCTATGTTACGGTGCAGGGAATGTCCCTTGAATGTTTCGGAGAGTGAGACGTAGCCGGCGTCCACCTTGGTGGACAGCCTCTTGTTATTGGAAGTTGAGCTGCCGTCGAATACTTCCATTCCGTCAATGATCCAGTCGGCCGGAATCAGGAAGACTCTTTCGGTGCTTCCCGGTGCCTGCCTTATGAATCCTTCGGTGGCCACCCATTCCTGGATCGTCTTGCCCTGGGAGCGGAACAGCACCAGGGTCGGAGAACTGACCGACATCAGGTTCGCGTTGGCCTGGCCTTCCTTGTCCACCAAGGTAAGTATATGGTCAGCCTGAATCCGGTCGCCAGGAGCGGGATGATAGATTGGATTCGGGAACAGAGGACTGTAGCACACGAAGCACTCCGGGAAATTGAGGTTCACCGACAGAGGGTACTGCAAGGTGTGGTCGATGGCTCCGTTGATGGCCACGACCGCGTCTGCTCCCGGAGCGAGCGGGAAGGTCTTCCCGGTGCCGCCGAACTGCCAGATAGCCTGGCCGAGCGGGATGGTTTCCAGCAGGAATTCCGGATTGTCGCTCCAGGGATTGCTGGAAGTGGAATTCCACGGGAACAGGATGCCGAAGCAGAGGCTGTCCAGATACGCCGTCTCGGAATCGTTGTTGTGGATGATGAAGTACTTGTCGGACTGGTAGGTGCCTTCCTGCGGGTACTTGCTGCATCCGCTGGAATACACTTCCTTGATGACCATCGTTCCGGCCTTGGAATATATCAGAGGAAGGATTATGCTGACGTCCTGACCCGAAACCAGAACCTTGTCGGATGCGCCGTTGAATACGGCTGTTCCGGAGCGGTCGCTCAAGGCTATCCGGTAGATGCCGTTCGGAAGGGTGAGTGTCGCCACCCCCTGCCCGTCAGTAACCGCTTCCCTGATGTAACCGTTGCCGATGTCTTCGGCGGTGACCTTGACTCCCTCCCTGACGAACGATGAATATCCTTCCGGGTACGAAGCGGTAACCTTCAATGTGTTGAGGTTATCCTTGTACGGTTCGGACAGGTTCATACATCCCGCAGCGAGGAGTACATTAAGGAATATGGATATAGCTTTTCTCATCTTTCCTACAATTTGATCCTGCAAGTCAATCCATAGTAGAACGCCGGAGTGAAGATGGCTCCGACACCGGTGGCGAAACTCTTGACGAAGCGTCTGGAGTTGGTGAAGTTATTGGCGAAGAAGGAGAGTGAGACGTGGTCTCCGATCTCTTTCGTGATGCTCAGGTTAGCCGAGAAGTAAGGATCGTAGCCATCCTTGGCGAAGACATAGATGTTTCCCGAACGGATGACCAGCCTGGCCAGCTCCGGGTTGTCGAGGTCTTCCCTCGTGAAGTCGTGCACGTTGCCGTCCAGGTCCATATATGCGATAGGCATTATGGCCGTGTAGGAATTGCCGTCGTAAATGTCGCCTCCCGTAGGGGTGTTGGAGGATTCGCTGACGGTGAAGGCGTAGGGTTTTCCGTTGTGTTCGGAAAGGTTCTGCATCCTTCTGAGCAAGGCTGCCTCAAGCCTGCAGGTGACGACAAGCCTGGCCTGGGGGATGTGGGTGATGGATGTCAGGTTGGCGTCTACCGACTTGTTTTTCCTTCCGTTGAGGATCGTGTTGCCCCCGGCATATATCCCTACATACTGGTAGGACCTGTTTGGCAGGGAGGTATGCGACCAGCCTGCGTTGTAATAGGCGTTCGGAGTGTCGTCAACATATTCGGTGCTGCCGTAGGAGGCGTCCAGGCGCATCCTGGTGCGAATGGCCTTGATTTCCGGGAAGTCCGCGATAACCTCGAAGCCGTAGCGCTTGACATCTCCGCCGTTGGACTGCTTGCGTGAGGCTGCGAATGAGCGGTCGACTGCCTTTATTCCGGCAGGGGTCCAGTATTCGTCTCCAGAATTCCTGAGCCAAACCTGTCCGGTCTGGGAATCCAAGGTGATGGATGGGTCGGAGGACAGGCTGAATCCGGCAGGAAGCTGCATCAGGCTGTACTGGAAAGGAGTGTAGATGTTGGTGAACTCGTACGGATTCCTGGTGATGTTGCGGAAACCTACTATGCTGAGCTTGAAGTCCTTGAAATCAAGGTCGATACCTATTTCGGAGTTGGAGTTGCGCTGCCATTCCAGCTCCGGGTTGAAAGTCATCGTGAACGGCTGCGTGTAATATATGTAGGTGGCGTCTCCGGTGCTGCCGTAGGAATACCCGAAGGTCTGGATGTCACGGTACTCCTGCCTCGGGAAGAGGATATAGAAGGACGGCAGCTTCTGCGTGATTCCCCATCCACCCCTTACCGAGAGGAAATCGGTCAGGCTCCATTTGGCGTTCAGACGCGGGGACAGGGTGCGGAGGTTGTCATATTCAGAGCCCTTGATGAATATATTCTCGAAGCGGAGGCCGGCGCTGAGGTTCAGGGAAGTCTTGCCCAGCGGGAAGGTGAGGTTGTCCTCGGCATAAGCGGCCACGTTGTGCATATAAGGGTATTCCGAATATGGCCTCGGACGGTAGCCGTGGGCTGCCAGGGACGGGTCCATATAATACTCACCCTCTCCCACGTTGCCGTCGGCCTTCCAGGTAAAGCCTGCCTTGAGGATGCTCTTGGCTTTCCCGAAATGCTTCAGCCAGTTGTAGTGGAGTCCTGCTGAATAGTCGAGTTCCCTGGAGTCGGTTATCTGGTCGGAATAGAAAGTCAGCGGAAGGGCGTCGGCTATGCTGTAGCCCGTTTCTTCGTAATGGACGGCAGGCTGCGATGAAGCGAAGGAATTGTAGGCGTGGATGTGCTGCCTCTGGTCGTGGTAATAGACGGAACCTTCCAGCCTCAGGTTGGTGATCCAGCCTTTGTTGAGCAGCCAGGTGAGCTTGAAGTGAGGGGTCAGGATATTGTCCCTTTCCTTCGTGAACTCGTTGGAGAAGAGGTCGGGGTCGTTCTCGCTGTTCATTCCTCCGATGTTGCCGGTGATTCCGGCTTCCAGCCGCAGCTTCCTGTTGAAGGTGTTGCTGTAGTCGAACGTGAATCCCCTGCGGGTGTATGAGGTGTAAGGGGAGGTGAGCTTGCGGGTTGCGTTGGCATATTCTCCACTGATGTTGAGGACACCCCTGCCGCCTCCCAGGTCGATTCCCTTCGCAGCAGAAGCCTCGTAGGTACGCGGATTGACGGAGAAGGTAACGCTGAGCGGCGAGCGGCCTTTCTTGGTGATTACCCGGACCATTCCGCTGTTGAGGTCACCGTATTCGGCGGAAGGGACACCTGTGATCACTTCCACTGATTCGATGTTGTCCACCGACACGCCCCTGGTGCCTGCTCCGGACATTCCGGAAAGGTTGGCATTGTCTCCCATACGTACTCCGTCGATCTCGATGGCGGTACCGAACGCTGCATTTCCGGCCGTGGAGCCGCCTGAACGTAGTGCCAGGGCGTTTTCGGTCGTCAGGTCGGGATTGATAGTCTTGCCTCCCGGGAGAAGGGCGGTTATGTTGGTCATACTGGACATCTGCAGATGGTCCAGCGCATTGCGCCCTATCTTCTGCGTGGTATTTATGTTGTCCTTGGACTTCTCTGCCGTCACCACCACCTCGTCGAGGGCCAGCGAACTGACACTGATCTTGATTTCAAGGTCCAGTATGTCGTTGGAAAGGTTTATCTCCCGGTCTTCATCCACGTAACCCAGGCAGGAGACATTGAGCGGATAGGTGCCGGGCTGGATGTTTTCCATCGAGAACTTGCCGTCAGGGTCCGTCACTGCCCACAGGTAGTTCTCGTCGAGTTTTACGACGGCACCGACCACGGGTTCTCCGCTGTTGGCGTCGAGCACCTTGCCTTTCAGCTTGACGGGTCCGGCCGCGCGAATGGCCGGGCATACCGGGAGCAGCAAGGTCAGGAACAGTATGAATATGACTTTCCTCATTGGTACTTATTAATCTTAACAAATATATGAAAAAAGGATGATTTGCTATATTTGCACCTGCAACAATTGATTATTGATTCCATATATACTGACAACCAATGACGATGTCTCCTGAAAGGGAAAGGAAATTCAACCTGGCCTTCAACATTTTCCTGCTGGCCGGGATGCTCGTGGCGCTTACGGTCACCACGGTGTTCAAGCTCCAGCAGCCCGGTGCCCGGTCCTTTATGCTCCTGCTGGCTGCTTTCGGGGCTATGATGGGAATAGTCAACACCGTGCTTTCAGCCAACGGTCACATCCTGACATTCGTGTTCGGATTCATCGACGTGCTGGTCGCTACGGTGGTATGTTTCGAAAACGGGATAATGGGCAATTTCGCCCTGCACGCTTTCTATTTCCTGCCGATGCAGTTCATCGGGTTCTGGCAATGGCGCAAGAGGGGAGCGTCCCTTGGTTCGGAAGGAGAAGGTTCTTCCAGGGTGAGGCCGCGGAGGCTTGCTCCGAAGCACTGGATATGGCTGGCTGCTGGGATTGCGGCCGGGATCGCCGTGCTGTTCTGCATCCTGTTTTACGTGGACAAGGCCCAGCTGGCAGCAGGAAGGATCGACGTGATCAACAAGCCGAAGATCCTCCTCGATGCGACGGTTATGACCTTGAACATAGCGGGGCAGGTGCTTATGAGTTTCGCTTTTATGGAACAGTGGTATATCTGGATACTCGTGAACATCTCTTCGATTTCACTCTGGGCCGTCGCGCTCATGTCCGGAACGGGTTCCGGAAACGCTGCAGTGATGCTGGTGAAGTATATATTCTATCTTCTGAATTCGCTTAACGGCCTGAGGATATGGTTAAATCTGAGCAGGGAGCCGTATTTGGAAAATTGATGTTTTTTTATTTACTTTGCCGAGCTATTTGTGGTATGGTATGTGCAATGTCGTGCCACGAGTACTCAGAATTGAACGCAACATTAAATTAACTTATTATGATTGAAGAAGAAATCGTAAAGCAGGTCAAAGCGATTATCGTTGACAAGCTTGGCGTCGAGGAGTCCGAGGTGACAGAGACTGCCAATTTCACAAATGATCTTGGAGCAGATTCACTCGACACTGTCGAGCTTCTTATGGAGTTCGAGAGAGTGTTCGGAATCAAGATTCCTGATGAGGAGACCAGCACCATTGCAACCGTAAAGGATGCGATCGACAAGGTTAAGGAAAAACTCGCCGGCAAGGAGGAAGCATAATCCTTTGATATCTAAAAATCAGCCTCGGGCCATATGGTCCGAGGCTTCTTCTTTTTATTAAACAGTTATTCTTTATTATTTATTCTTTAGGTAGTGCGAATGTTATCTTGAGCTTTGGCTTCCTGTCCGTGGACGCCGGTCCGCGCAGGTAGCAGTTGTAGTAGCGGTCCTTGTCCAGTTCCGAACTGGAAGTGGTGGTCGACGCGTTCGCGCCGGCATACTGGGCCATCAGCATATAGTTGTAGTAATTGCTGTAGGAGTTTCCGTAATATCCTCCGCCGTAGTAACCGCCTCCGCCGTAATATCCTCCTCCGCCGTAGAGCTGGTTGTAGTAGGAATAGTAGGCTAGCTGCTGATAGTAGTTGGCGAGCTGGCTGGCGCTGGAATTGGTGGTAGTGGTGGTCTCGGTCCACATAATCAGCATCCAGATGTCGAAGTTGGACAGATCCTCACCAGCATCCTTCCGGATGATCTGCTGGACGTGATGGGTGATGTCCGGGGCGTAGTTCGACAGCGACCTGTTGATGTTTCCCTGGTTCTCGTCCGAAGCACTCGCGTCCGTTAGACCGGCGAACGAAACAGTGGTGTCGGTCTTTATCTGGACGGTAGGACTGAGCATCTGTGGGTACAGATACATCGAGTCATAGTCCTCGGGCATATCGAACGGCATCTCGATGGTCGCCTTGGAGATGAGGGCGGTCTTGCCGCTGCCTCCCTTCCTGGCAATCTCATCGTTGACGAGTCTCCATATCTCCTTGGCCGGAATGACGGGCTTGAGCCCGCTGCCTCCTTCGACGAGGATCTTGTCGGCTGCCGCGCCGGCCAGGTAGTCCGATTCGTGGTAGTCCACGTTGAATACGTACTGTTCAGGAAGGCTGCTGGCGGAAATCAGGGAATCGAGGTCCTGGAATTCCAGAGGGCTGAAATAGAACATCAGAGTGGAATCCTTCCTCTCCCCGTCGTAGATTCCGCTGTAGTACAGGATGGCGTAGTTGTTGGTCCTGCTGAGATAGCCGCTCTCGTTCTCCAGGATGTCCATCTTGTACATATCGAAACGTCCGCCGTTGCCGACCGGATCGTCGGTCGTGATGTATATTCCCGGGAACTTGCTACGGTACTGGTCAAAGTCCTGGAGGTCTTCCTGGGTGATGCCGAGGTACTTCTCTCCGAATTCGGAAGTGAACTCGAATGCCAGGGAATCGGTTCCGTTGGCAACAGGGACTCCTTTCGTCACCCTTACCGAGCCGTGGTCAACCGCGGTCCTGGAGTAATACTCCTTCAGATCCAGAGGTTTGTTGAGGGCATATACGTTGATGTTCTGGATGATGTTCTTCTGGCTGGCGTCCGGCACGGAGACCGAATCCACTGCCGCCCGGAAGATCATCTTCTTGAATTCAGGGCTCGTGCCGTAATCGACGGTGTCGAGCACCGGTACGAGGGTGATGACGCATCCCCTCTTGGTGAGTCCGAAGGTTTCGTCCCTGATGGAACCGATGGTGATCCTTCTGGAAGAATATGCCGTAAGGCTGTCCACCGGCTTCATCAGGATCTCGTCCAGATCGAATTCGGCGGTGAAAAAGTCATATTTCTGGTTGGTGGCGATGAACGATCCACCCAGATTCTCGTTGACGTTGACGCAGGAAGCCAGTCCCGCTATCAGGCATAGAGCTGCAAGAAGCTTTCTCATTTACTGCAACTGTTGATAAAACCCGTCATATTCCTCGATGAGCGCCCGCTGCTGATCGATTCTTCATCGAATGGGAGGGTCGGGATGCCAAGTCCCTTGCAGTACTTGACAAGTTCCTTGTCTACATCGTCGGCACCGAATATGATGCCGTCGGAATACATTGCGGCCGTTTCCGCAAGATTTATGCCAGTAGGGTCGTTCAGAAGCGGTACATCCTCCGGGCTGACGCTGCCGAACAGGACGGTGTCCTTGAAGTTCGGAGCGAACTTTTCGGCGGTGATGTCATTGTTCAGCGAAGTCACCACCTTGCTGTTGCTGAATATCGGGTCTCCGTTGTAGACTTTCTTGAGGTAGAGCGGTACCAGGTGGGAAATCCACCCCTGGCAATGGATGATGTCCGGTGCCCAGCGCAGTTTCTTGACCGTCTCCAGTACGCCCCTGGCGAAGAATATGGCCCTCTGTCCGTTGTCCTCGAAGAATGTCCCGTCGGTGTCGTAGGCAAGCTGCTTGCGGCGGAAATAGTCATCGTTGTCTATGAAGTACACCTGGATCCTGGCCGAGGTGATGGAGGCGACCTTGATCACGAGCGGACGGTCTACCTCGCCGATGATGATGTTCATCCCGGACAGGCGGATGACTTCGTGGAGCTGGTTCTTCCTTTCGTTGATGCAGCCGTAGCGGGGCATGAAGGCACGGATTTCTTTCTTTCGTTCCTGTATGCCCTGCGGCAGGTAGCGTCCGATCCGTGAAACAGGAGTTTCCGGAAGGAACGGCATTATCTCCGAATTGACGAACAGTACTCTTTGGACAGAATTTCCCATATTAACTATTTGGAATACAAAGATAATAATTTTTTTTTAAAAGGTCCCGATGCTACTCCTTTCACGAAGATATTATTTTACAATTCCTGATAAAGTCACTATATTTGAAACCAAATCGGAGTATCGTACGACAATGTCAGCGGGTGAGAACAAACTGATTCGGAGAAGGCTTGCAGGAGCCTGGCTTTCCAGCGTGATAAGCATTTCGCTGGTATTGCTGTTGGTAGGAGTCGCCAGCCTTCTGCTGGTCAACGCCAAGAGCGTCTCCGACTACTTCAAGGAGAATATGCAGGTTTCGGTGCTGATGAAGCAGGAGGTCAGCGAGGCCGAGGCGATGGATTTCACGACCGTACTCGATGCCAAGCCCTATATCAAGAGCACCCGTTTCATCTCGAAGGAAGAAGGTACGAAGGATATGAAGGAACTCCTCGGGGACGATTTCCTGAGCGTGTTCGAGACGGCTCCCATCCCTGTTTCCGTAGAAGTCACCCTTATGGCGGACTACGTCAGCGGCGACAGCCTTGCCGTCGTGAACGTCGACATCTCGAAGTCACCGCTGGTCGACGAAGTAGTCTACCAGCAGTCCCTCGTGGACAAGCTGAACACCAACCTGCAGAAGATATCGTTGGTGCTCGGAGTATTCATACTCCTCCTCTTGTTCATTTCCTTCGTGCTGATAAACAACACCGTCCGCTTGAACGTCTTCTCCAAGAGGTTCACGATACACACTATGAAACTCGTAGGAGCGACCAAGTCGTTCATCCGTGGTCCGTTCCTCGGCCAGTCGGTGTTCCAGGGCCTCTTTGCAGCACTCCTGGCGATACTGATGCTCCTGGGAATACTGTTCTTCGTCAGGAAGGAGTTCTCGCAGCTGTTCGAAGTATTCAGCCTCGACCTGCTGCTGGTGGTGATGGGGATAGTGGTCGTCTCCGGTATCCTGATCTGCCTGGTCAGCACGTTCTTCGTGGTAGGCAAGCTGGTCCGGCTCTCCAAGGATGAATTATATTATTGAAAGATAATCAGTTGCATATGTCAGATAATACAGAGAACACTAAGATGGCAGTTACCCGCAAGGGTCTCAGGATTATTATCCTGGGTGTGCTGGTGATGGTCGCCGGTTTCATATTGATGATGGGAGGCGGCACCAAGGATTCCGAGGTTTTCAACTGGGCGATGTTCGATTTCAGGAGGCTGGTGGCAGCTCCTGTCGTCATCGCTTGCGGGGTTATCATAGTGATGGCAGGCATTATGAAGCGTCCGAAGAAAGACCTGCCGGAAGATAACAAGGAAAGCAAATGAATTGGTTGCAGGCCCTGTTGCTGGGTATCGTCCAGGGACTTACGGAATTCCTTCCGGTAAGTTCCAGCGGGCATCTGATGATCGTCAGGGAACTGCTGGGAGTCGAAGGTGAAGGTTTCCTGGATTTCACGGTGACCGTCCATCTCGCCACCGTGCTGAGTACCATAGTGGTCTTCTGGAAGCCTATATGCAAGCTGCTCGCCGGTTTGTTCAAGTTCAAGTACAACGACGAGACGGATTATGTCTTCAAGATCATCGTTTCGATGATTCCAGTCGCCATTGTCGGGCTTTTGTTCAAGGACAAGGTGGAGGCGCTTTTCGGCGATACACTCAAGACGGTTGCAATATGCCTGACGGTCACGGCCGTCCTCCTCGTCCTCTCCGATTTCCTGCCAAGGCTTTTCTCGCGCCATACAGGGCGCGAAGTGCAGGGAGCATCGGGGAATACACCTGATGCGGAACTTACAGGATCCGAAGCGCAGACAGAGAGACGGAACGGTATCAGCTATTGGCAGGCATTCGTAGTCGGTATCGGCCAGGCCCTGGCAGTCGCTCCGGGTCTCTCACGCTCCGGAACCACCATCGCTACCGGACTGATCTGCGGAGTCAAGAGGGAAGTGATTGCCCAGTTCTCCTTCCTGATGGTCCTTGTACCTATACTCGGGGAACAGCTGCTGGACCTCCTGAAGGTCGCAGGCGGCGACGCAGTCATCGGCGGCGGAGTAGGCCCCCTCAGCCTGGTAGCCGGCTTCGTGGCAGCCTTCGTCTCAGGACTGCTTGCCTGCAAGGCTATGATAGCCCTGGTCAGGAAGGCCAAGCTCTCCTGGTTCGCACTCTACTGCCTCGTGGTAGCGGTACTGATATTCATCTTCGCTTAAATCTCTTGCGATGGCTGGAAGAACCCTGGTCTATTTCGTCTCCGATGTCCATCTCGGCCTCGATGTGAACGATCCCGCCGCTCGCGAAGAACGTTTCGTCCGTTTCCTGGACGGGATTCCACAGGACAGGACCCTTGCCCTGTACCTGCTGGGAGACATCTGGGATTTCTGGTACGAGTACCGCGATGTGGTTCCCAAAGGCTATTCCAGGGTGTTCGCGAGCCTGACCGGACTGATGCGGGAAGGAGTGCGGGTCTTTTTCTTCCAGGGCAACCACGATATCTGGTGCTACAGCTATTTCAAGGAGCTGGGGATGGA
Organism: uncultured Bacteroidales bacterium; assembly: GCA_905235085.1. Lineage (GTDB taxonomy): Bacteria > Bacteroidota > Bacteroidia > Bacteroidales > UBA932 > Cryptobacteroides. Next base: position 29,569 of record CAJOKD010000003.1, read on the forward strand.
GATCCTGCAGCAGCCGTATCTGGTCGAGATCGGAGGGAAGGCTTTCTGCCTTGGACACGGTGACGGCCTAGGCCCCGGCCATTTCTGGTACAAGGTGATGCGCAAAGGGTTCCGCAGCAGGATCCTTCAATGGCTGTTCAGCACACTGGTGCCTGTAAGGCTGGCTTTTTCGATTGGGAAAGGCTGGTCCAGGAAGAGCCGGGTGGCCAGAAGCGAGGAATATGTATTCAGGGGAGAGGATGAACCTATCTATAAATGGGCGGAGGAGTATTCCCGCAGCAACAAGGTGGATTACTTCATATTCGGGCACTTCCACGTGTCTGAAGACCTGACCCTGCCGGGCGGGTCCAGGCTGCTCATACTCAAGGACTGGATGCAGCCTCAGTCTTCGAACTTTATCTTGTTCGACCTGATGTCCGGGTGTTTGGGCATCTCCCAGAATATGGAATAATAGAGCGTGTCGAATTCGCCGCGCTGCCATTTCTCCACCAGATATTCGGTGACCTTGTCTTCCCCGTCCGGGTCGTAGCGGCTCTTCAGGTCGTTCCCGAATATCTTTGCGATGCCCTGCCAGAATCCCGCGGTTATGCCGCTCTTGTAGTCCTTTATGATTTTATAGGAGGATTTTCCAATCTCCCTGTCTATCAGCTTGATGAGGAGCCTTCCCTGGGAGATGCTCATATTCTTCAGAGGTTTCTCGTAGGCATTGAACAGGGCTTTCTGCATCTGGACGATGTACGCCTCCTTCTTCATCCTCCTCAATTCGTTCTGGGCGATGTGGTCGTCCACCTGCTTGGTCATATCCTTGGCCAGCAGGGCATAAGGATATACCTTGTTGAAATTGTAGACCAGGCGGTAGTATTTCTTCAGGTCACCTTTCTTCGCCTTGTACCCGCGGGGGAATATCCAGCAAGGGTCGATGCTGTCGTAATATACAGTGTCTCCCTTCTCCACCCGGTATCCCATATAGGCGGACTTGGGGTTCCGGATGACCTGCGGCATCCATTCGTCATCGTCGTTCTGGGCGGCGAGAGGGCTCGCTGCCAGGACCCCCAGCAGGAAGCAGAGGGCGAGTGGATATTTGGTCTTCAGTTTCATCCGTAACATTCGGACTGCAAATGTACGCTTTCTCCCGAAAAAAACGTGCCAGATAGAAAAGGTCTTGTACGTAATGTCGAAACCGGGGGTAAAAAATTTTCTGGTGATTGCGTAAATAACTGAAAATGAAAATTTTTATTTGTAAAAACCGTGGTCGAAAATGTTGAAAAATTTTTCAAATAATGTTTGAAATCCACAATTTTTTGCTAAATTTGCAGTCCCAAATTCCAGGGTGTACTAGCATAAAACGCTGATACTCAATGAATTGGAATAATTTGGATATTTTATTAAAGTAATACAGCAATGTTACAACCAAAGAAAACTAAGTTCAGAAGAGAACAGAAGAACGTGATGAAGGGAATGGCCCAGAGGGGTAATCAGCTCGCGTTCGGTTCCTTCGGTCTCAAGACCCTCGAGAACTGCTGGATCACAGCGCAGCAGATTGAGTCTGCCCGTCAGGCTATTTCACGCCGTATGAACCGTGAAGGACAGATCTGGATCAGGATATTCCCGGTCAAGCCTTTCACCAAGAAGCCTCTCGATACCCGTATGGGTAAGGGTAAGGGTGATCCTCAGGGCTTTGTGGCTCCTGTTACCCCTGGACGTATCCTGTTCGAGGCTGACGGTGTATCACTTGCAGTCGCCAAGGAGGCTATGCGCCTTGCAGCTCACAAGCTCCCTGTCGCTACCAAGTTCATCGTCCGCAGGGATTATGTAGAATAATTTAATGGAGAAGAAGAAATGAAGACATCTGAAGTTCGCGAAATGTCCATTGCAGATCTGCAGGACCGCATCCAGGTTGAAAAGAACAGGCTTGAAACGATGAAGCTCAACCACGCCATCTCTCCATTGGAGAATACATCGGAATTCAGTAAAGTCAGAAAGGATATCGCTCGCTTGATCACTATCCTCGCTGAAAAAGAAAATGAACAGAAATAATCATCAATCTTATGGAAAGAAATCTTCGTAAGGAAAGAATCGGCATAGTGGTCAGCAACAAGATGGACAAGACCATCGTTGTTTCAGTGCAGACCAGGAAGAAGCATCCTCTCTACGGAAAGTTCATCAATCAGACGACCAAGTTCGTCGCTCAGGATGAGAAGAACGAGTGCAGCGAGGGAGATACCGTGCGCATTATGGAAACCCGCCCTCTGAGCAAGACCAAGAGGTGGAGATTAGTTGAAATCGTTGAAAAAGTTAAGTAATTATGATACAGCAGGAAACACGTTTACAGGTTGCTGACAACAGCGGTGCCAAGGAAGTCCTTTGCATCCGTGTGCTTGGAGGTACCCACCACAGGTATGCGACCGTGGGCGACCAGATTGTAGTCGCTATCAAGAGCGCTCTTCCTAGCGGTGACGCCAAGAAGGGTACTATCTCTAAGGCTGTCGTCGTCCGCACTAAGAAGGAAATCCGCAGGGCGGACGGATCCTACATCCGTTTCGATGACAATGCCTGCGTTCTCCTCAACAATGCAGGCGAACTTCGCGGAACCCGTATCTTCGGCCCTGTCGCCAGGGAGTTGCGCGAAAATTATATGAAGATTGTTTCACTGGCACCTGAGGTCCTTTAATCATTTTTAGCATTATGAAAAAGTTACACATCAAGAAGGGTGACACCGTGTATGTCAATGCCGGAAATGATAAGGGCAAGACCGGCAAGGTCCTCTCTGTGATTCCTGAAAAGGATCGCGCTATCGTCGAGGGCATCAATATCGTCAGCAAGCACACCAAGCCTAATGCAAACCAGCCTCAGGGCGGTATCATCAAGAAGGAAGCCGGAATCCACGTTTCCAATCTTCAGCTTATCGATCCGGTCAGCCAGAAGCCGACGAGGGTCGGACGCAAGTTCGTGGACGGAAAGAAGGTCCGCTATGCTAAGAAATCAGGAGAGGAGATCAAGTAATTATGGCAAAGAAAGCAGCAAAACCGGCAGAAGTGCAGGCACTTCCTAAGGAATACGTACCTTCTCTCAAGAAGGTTTATAAGGAGGAGATCGTAGAGAAGCTTATGAAGCAGTTCTCCTATACAACTGTTATGCAGGTTCCAAGGCTCGTCAAGATTACCATCAACGAAGGTATCGGCGACGCTACCCAGGACAAGAAGCTTGTCGAGGAAGCAGCTGAAGAACTCGCAAAGATAGTAGGACAGAAGGCTGTCCTCACATATTCAAGGAAAGACGTTTCCAACTTCCGTCTCCGTAAGGGTATGCCTATCGGCGTGAAGGTCACTCTCCGTGACGTCAAGATGTACGAGTTCCTCGAGAGGCTCGTCCGCGTTTCCCTCCCTCGAATCAGGGACTTCAACGGTATCGCGGAAAATATGGACGGCAGGGGCAACTACACCCTCGGTCTCAAGGAGCAGCTTATCTTCCCTGAGGTCGACATCGACAAGAACCCTAGGATCCACGGTATGGAAATCACTTTCGTTACCACTGCCAAGACTGACGAAGAGGCTCACGCTCTCCTCGCAGCATTCGGACTTCCGTTCAAGAAACATAATAATTAAGGAATATGGCAAAAGAATCAATGAAAGCTCGCGAAGTAAAGCGCGCGAAACTGGTGGCCAAGTATGCAGCCAAGAGGCAGGCCCTCAAGGAAGCAGGTGATTGGGCAGCTCTCGACAAGCTCCCTAAGAACTCTTCTCCTTGCCGTCTGCACAACCGTTGCTCCCTCACCGGTCGTCCGAAGGGTTATATGAGGGCGTTCGGTCTGAGCAGGATCCAGTTCCGTGAGATGGCCAGCAATGGTCTGATCCCAGGCGTTAAGAAAGCTAGCTGGTAACATATTATTTATTAACAATCGGATATCGGGCGTCCTCAGGGCGTCGATCTAAAAACAAAAAACAAAATGACTGATCCAATTGCAGATTATCTTACCAGGATCCGCAACGCTTATCTGGCAGGGAAGAAGGTCGTAGAGATCCCATCCTCCAAGATGAAGGTTGCCATTACCGAGATCCTGTGCGAGAAGGGTTACATCCTCAGCTACAAGATTGTCGAGGGTACCCCGTACAACACTATCAAGATCGCTTTGAAGTATCATCCTCAGACCAAGATGGCCGCTATCAAGAAGATCCAGCGCATCTCTACCCCTGGTCTTAGGGTCTATGCAGACGTGGAGAATATGCCTAGGGTCCTCAATGGACTTGGCATCGCTATCCTGTCTACTTCCAAGGGCATCGTCACCGACAAGGAAGCCAAGAATATGAACGTTGGCGGTGAAGTTATTTGCTATGTTTATTAACGACTAAAAGAAAGTAATAATGTCAAGAATCGGTAAATTGCCTGTAAGCCTTCCGGACAAGGTGAGCGTTGAAGTTCTCCCTGGCAACGTTTTGAAGGTTAAAGGACCTCTTGGTGAGTTGAGCCAGAAAGTTGATCCGGACATCAAGGTCACCATCGAGGATAATGAAATCAAGTTCGAGCGTCCTACCGACCAGCCGAGACACCGTTCGATGCACGGTCTCTACCGCGCACTCGTCAACAATATGGTTGAAGGTGTTTCCAAGGGTTTCGAGACCAAGCAGGAATTCGTAGGTGTGGGTTACAGAGTATCCGCACAGGGCCAGCTCGTGACTATGTCCCTTGGTTACTCCCACGACATCCAGTTGATGCTCTCTCCTGAGATCAAGGCTGAGACTCCGGATGTGAAGAAGGGAGAGAATCCTGTACTGATCCTCAGGAGCATCGACAAGCAGCTCCTCGGTCAGGTCGCTGCTAAGGTACGTTCACTCCGCAAGCCTGAACCTTACAAGGGCAAGGGTATCAAGTTCGCCGGCGAGCAGCTCCGTCGCAAGGCCGGTAAGACTGCTGCGGCTAAATAATTAGGAGGACACAGATATGGCATTGAATAGAATTGAAAGAAGAAGAAGGATCCATTACCGTATCCGCAAGCACGTCAATGGAACTGCTGAAAGGCCAAGACTGGTTGTCTTCAGAAGCAACAAGCAGATCTATGCCCAGGTAATCGATGACGAGAAGGGTGTCACCCTCGTGGCTGCCGCTTCGAACGACAAGATCCTTGCCGCCGAGTGCAAGGGTAAGAATGGTATCGACACTGCCGCCATCGTCGGAAAGGCAATCGCTCAGCGCGCCCTCGAGAAGGGAATCTCCACCGTATCTTTCGACCGCGGAGGTTACCTCTACCACGGTAGGGTCAAGAGCCTGGCAGATGCTGCACGTGAAGGTGGTCTCATTTTCTAATTGGTAAAGACTATGGCAAATACAAATGTTAAAAGAGTAAAGACTTCTGACCTTGAACTTAAGGACAGACTGGTCGCCATCCAGAGAGTAACGAAGGTTACTAAGGGTGGTCGTCACTTCCGCTTTGCTGCTATCGTAGTAGTGGGTGACGAGAACGGCGTTGTTGGTTATGGTCTTGGAAAAGCCAATGAGGTAACTGCCGCCATCGCAAAGGGTGTCGAAGACGCCAAGAAGAACCTCGTGAAGATCCCGGTGATCAACACCACCATCCCTCACGAGCAGGAATCCAAGTTCGGAGGTTCCGTAGTATTCATGAAGCCAGCCGCTCCTGGTACCGGTGTTAAGGCCGGTGGCGCTATGCGTGCTGTTTTCGAGTCTGCAGGTATCCAGAACGTCCTCGCAAAGTCCAAGGGTTCTTCCAACCCTCACAACCTTGTGAAGGCTACCGTTACCGCTCTCACCCAGATGAGGGACGCTTACACCGTCGCAGGTCTCCGCGGAATCCCTATGAGCAAAGTGTTTAACGGATAGGAGGCAGAGCTATGGCAAAACTTAGAATTACACAGGTCAGAAGCAAGAACGGATCGACCAAGAGGCAGATCGCAAGTCTGAGGTCATTGGGCATCCGCAAGATCCATCAGACCGTCGAGGTTGAAAAGAATCCGGTGACGGAGGGACAGCTTGCAAAGGTCCGTCATCTTTGTGAAGTAGAAGAAGTGAATTAAGGAGGACAAAAGATGAAACTTTCAGAATTGAAACCTGCAAAAGGTGCAACTCATAACAGCAAGCGTATAGGCCGCGGCCAGGGTTCCGGTAAGGGTGGTACGGCCACACGTGGTACTAAGGGTGCACAGGCACGTGCCGGTTACGAACACAAGATCGGTTTCGAGGGTGGCCAGATGCCTATCCAGAGACGCGTTCCTAAGTTCGGATTCAAGAACCCTACGAGGGTTGAATACACCGCAGTCAACGTTTCTGCACTCCAGGCTCTTTCAGAGAGGATCGGAAAGACCGAGATCGGTCTCGACGAGATCAAGCTTGCAGGCCTCGCCGGCCCTAAGGAGCTTGTGAAGGTCCTCGGCAATGGCGAGATCTCCGCTGCCCTCACGGTAACGGCAGATGCTTTCTCTTCTTCGGCTGTCTCCAAGATCGAGGCTGCCGGTGGTAAGGCTATCGTAATCGGATAATCAAGATGAAGAAGTTTATTGAAACAATAAAGAACATCTTCAGGATCGAGGAACTCCGCAAGAGACTCGGTTACACGTTCCTTCTCATCCTTATCTACAGGTTGGGTTGCTTCATCGTGCTTCCGGGTATCGATACCACTATGCTGGCCAAGCTGCAGAGCAGCACCCAGGAGGGTCTCGTCGGTCTGTTGAATATGTTCTCCGGAGGTGCCTTCGGCAACGCCTCGGTCTTCGCACTGGGTGTGATGCCTTACATCTCCGCATCCATCGTGATCCAGCTCCTGGGCATGTTCGTCCCTTATTTCAGGAAACTCCAGATGGAGGGCGAAAGCGGCCGCAGGAAGATGAATCAGATCACCAGGTACCTCACCGTGCTCATTCTCTGCATCCAGGGTCCTGCATACATCGCTTCCATCCACAGCCAGATCCCGGGCGCCGCATTCGTCGCCGAGACCCAGCTTGGCTGGAGCAGGTTTTGGTACAACCTCGTAGCCACCATCATCCTGATGTCCGGCTCGATGTTCGTGATGTGGCTTGGTGAGAGGATTACCGACAGGGGAATCGGCAACGGTATCTCCCTGCTCATTATGATCGGTATCGTGGCTCGTCTGCCGTTCGCTCTCGTAGCTGAGTTCGGAACCAAGCTTTCCTCCACCACCGGTGGTGGTTCCATCGCCCTCATCGTGGAGCTTATCGTATGGTTCCTCGTTATCGTGGCTACCATCGCTCTGGTGCAGGCTGTCAGGAAGGTTCCTGTACAGTATGCCAAGAGGATCGTCGGCAACAGGCAGTACGGCGGTGTGCGTCAGTATATTCCTTTGAAGATCAATGCAGCGGGCGTTATGCCTATCATCTTCGCCCAGGCTCTGATGCTCTTCCCGCTCCTCTTCTCGCGTTTCGACGCTACCAGAGGACTTGCCGCTACCCTCGGAAACTACACCGGATTCTGGTATAACCTGATATTCGGTCTCCTCGTCGTTCTCTTCACATATTTCTATACCGCCGTTACCGTCAATCCTACGATGATGGCTGAAGATATGAAGAAGAACGGAGGATTCATTCCTGGAGTAAAGCCTGGCAAGGCTACCAGGGACTACCTTGACGACATTATGTCCAAGGTGACCCTTCCTGGTTCGATCTTCCTCGCCATTATCGCTATCCTCCCTGCATTCGCGAGGATCGCGGGCGTCAACGACCAGTTTGCAAGCTTCTACGGCGGAACTTCGCTGTTGATCCTTGTAGGTGTTGTCCTTGATACGCTTCAGCAAATCGAGAGCTACCTCCTGATGCGTCACTATGACGGTCTGATGAAGACCGGACGCCTCAGCGGCCGCTCGGGTATGTAATGTTTTTTGATGATTGGGATTGATGGTAAGGCCTAAGACAGAAGAAGAAATCGGACTGTTGCGCGAGAACGCCATAATCGTCTCCAAGACGTTGGCGGAAGTCGGCAAGTGGGTCGCCCCTGGTGTGACAACTGCGAAGTTGAATGAGGTGGCCGAGACTTTCATTCGCGACAACGGAGCTATTCCGAGTTTCCTCGGATTCGAAGGCTTCCCTGCAGCAACCTGTATGTCCGTCAACGACGTCGTGGTCCACGGTTTTCCGTCCGACTACGTACTCAAGGAAGGAGACATAGTTTCCGTGGACATCGGAACGCTGTACAAGGGCTATAACGGTGATTCGGCATACACCTTCCCGGTTGGGGAGGTGAACGCCGAGACCCGTAAGCTCCTCGACGTTACCAAGGCTTCTCTCTACAAGGGAATCGAGGCTGCGGTGGCGGGGGCCAGGACCGGTGACATAGGACACGCGGTGCAATCGTACGTAGAGTCATTCGGCTTCTCGGTCGTCCGTGAACTTGAAGGACACGGACTCGGAAAGGAAATGCACGAGGCTCCAGGCGTCCCGAATTTCGGGAGGCAGGGTCACGGAGCAAGACTTTCCGAAGGTGTAGTAATCTGCATCGAACCGATGATCAATGCCGGCGGACGTGGCGTGTATCTGGCCAGGAATGGCTGGGCAGTCCACACTGCCGACCACAGGAAGTCGGCTCACTTCGAACTTACGGTTGTTGTCCGTCACGGCAAGGCAGAACAGCTGTCAACCTTTGATTATATAGAAAGTACTGATAATTCTTAAAGTGTTTTTTCAATGTCCAAACAAGTAGCAATAGAACAAGACGGAAAAGTTATCGAGACTCTTCCCAACGCAATGTTCAAGGTGGAGCTCGAGAACGGCCACGTCCTTCTGTGCAACATCTCCGGCAAGATGAGAATGAATTTCATCCACATCCTCCTTGGAGACAAGGTGAGGGTTGAAATTTCACCTTACGATTTGACTAAGGGAAGAATATCATTCAGGTACAAATAAAAAAAATAATACACGATATGAAAGTCAAAACATCCATCAAGAAGCGCAGTGAGGATTGCAAGATCGTCAGACGCAAAGGCCGTCTTTATGTCATCTGCAAGAAGAACCCTAAGTTCAAGATGCGCCAGGGATAACGGTTTAAAAACAAATAAAGCTAAATATAGATTATGGCAAGAATAGCCGGTGTTGATTTACCGAACAACAAACACGGTGAGATAGGTCTCACCTACATCTACGGTATCGGCCGCAAGTCCGCAAGGAAGATCCTCGACGACTGCGGTATCGACTACGACATCAAGGTCGGTGAGTGGAATGATGAGCAGATTGCCAAGATCCGTAACCTCATCAACGAGGATTACAAGATCGAGGGTGAACTCCGTTCCTCCGTCCAGATGAACATCAAGCGACTGATGGATATCGGTTGCTACAGAGGTATCCGTCATCGTATCGGTCTCCCAGTACGCGGACAGAGCACCAAGAACAACGCCCGTACCAGGAAGGGTAAGAAGAAGACTGTTGCCAACAAGAAGAAGGCGACCAAGTAAAACCAGATGAATTATGGCAAAGAAAACAACATCATCAAAGAGAGTTGTCAAGGTTGAGGCTACGGGCCAGGCCCATATTTCATCAACCTTCAACAACGTGATCGTCGCTCTTACCAACAACCAGGGTCAGGTCATCAGCTGGTCCTCTGCTGGAAAGTGCGGATTCAGAGGCTCCAAGAAGAATACTCCTTATGCTGCCCAGATGGCTGCTGAGGATGCTTCCAAGACTGCGTACGACGCTGGCCTCCGCAAGGTTAAGTGTTTTGTAAAGGGTCCTGGTGCAGGTCGTGAGTCCGCCATCAGAACCATCAACAATGCAGGTATCGTCGTCACCGAGATCGTAGACGTGACTCCTATGCCTCATAACGGATGCAGACCAAAAGGCCGTCGTAAAGTCTAATCAATTAAAACAAGTATTACTATGGCAAGATATACTGGTCCAAGTACAAAGATCGCCCGTAAGTTCGGCGAGCCTATTTTCGGAAGCGACAAGGATTTCGAAAAGAGAAACTATCCTCCGGGACAGCACGGCCTGGCATCCAAGCGGAAGAAGCAGCGTGAATATGGTATCCAGCTGAAAGAGAAGCAGAAGGTACGCTATATGTACGGCCTCCTCGAGCGTCAGTTCCACAATACCTACCTCAAGGCTTCCCGTATGCCTGGCCAGAGGGGTGAGAACCTTCTCTTCCTCCTCGAGTCCAGACTCGACAACGTCGTCTACAGAATGGGTATCGCTCCTACCAGGGCAGCCGCAAGGCAGCTCGTGAGCCACGCTCACATCACCCTTAACGGTGAAGTCTGCAACATCCCTTCTGTCCAGGTCAAGCCTGGCGATGCAGTCGCTGTAAGGGAGCGTTCCAAGAGCCTGGAAGTCATCCAGAAGAGCGCTGCCTCCGCAACAAAATATTCCTGGATCGAATTCGACCCTAAGGCTCTCTCAGGAAAGTTCCTGAACCTGCCTGCAAGGGCTGACATCCCGGAGAACATCAATGAACAGCTCATCGTAGATCTGTACTCCAAGTAACAGTTTAACACCAAAAAGAACAATTATGGCAATCTTGGCATTTCAGAAGCCCGACAAGGTGATAATGCTCGAAGGAACCGACACTGTTGGCCGTTTCGAGTTCAGGCCGCTTGAGCCTGGCTACGGACAGACAATCGGCAACGCTCTCAGGCGCATTCTTCTCGCCTCCCTGGAAGGTTTCGCAATCAGTCAGATCAAGATCTCCGGCGTAGACCAGGAGTTTGCTACGATCCCTGGCGTACTCGAAGGAATGCAGGACATCATCCTCAACCTCAAGCAGGTAAGATTCAAGAGGATGGTTGAAACCGTCGACTCCGAGTCCGCGAATATCGTGATCAGCGGCAAAAACGAGTTTACTGCCGAGGATATCTCTAAAGGATTGTCTTCTTTCAAGGTGTTGAACCCTGAGCAGCACATCTGCTCACTCGAACCGTCAGTCACTCTCGAAATATCCCTGACCATCACCAAGGGCCGCGGCTTCGTTCCGGCAGAGGAGATGAGAGACGACAATACACCGATCGGAACCATTCCTGTCGATGCTGTCTACACTCCTATCAGGAAGGTCAACTGGACAGTCGAGAACTGGCGTGTCGAGCAGAAGACCGACTACGAAAAGCTCAATCTTGAGATCGTCACGGACGGATCCATTTCCCCTAACGTGGCGCTTCAGGAGGCGGCCAACATCCTTATCTACCACTTCAAGCTGTTCACGGACGACAAGAAGATCTCCCTGGAGAGCGCAGTCGAGTCCGATTCCAAGGAACTGGACGAGGAAAGCCTCAGGATGAGGCATCTCCTCCTTACCAAGCTTTCGGATATGGGACTTTCCGTCAGGGCTTACAACTGCCTCAAGGCAGCTGACATCGACACGTTCGCAGACCTTGTTTCCTATTCCAGGAACGAACTTATGAAGTTCAGGAATTTCGGAAAGAAGTCTCTCAACGAGATCGACCAGCTCGTGGAAAAGATGAAGCTCCAGTTCGGTATGGATGTCAGAAAATATAATATTGAACCCAAGAAAAAGAACGCATAAGCAATGAGGCACAAGAAAGCAATCAATCACCTTGGCCGCAAGAGCGGTCACCGCAAGGCGCTGATGGCCAATATGGCTTCTTCATTGATCAAGTATAAGAGGATCGAGACCACCGTTGCAAAGGCAAAGGCTCTCAGGACCTACGTCGAACCTCTCATCACCAAGTCAAAGGAAGACACCACACACTCCCGCAGGGTAGTTTTCAGCTACCTCAAGGACAAGGAGGCTGTGAAGGAGCTCTTCGGAACCATCGCTCCGAAGGTCGCCGAGCGTCCAGGTGGCTACACCCGCGTGCTCCACACCGGTTTCCGTCTCGGAGACGGTGCGGATATGGCACTGATCGAATTCGTTGATTTCAACGAGGCAGCTCTCGCTTCCGCCAAGAAGGAAGAGAAGAAGGCTACCCGCCGCAGCCGCTCCAAGAAGGCTGAAGCCCCTAAGGCAGAGGAGACTCCTGCAGAGGCTCCTAAGGCAGAAGAGCAGGCAGAGTAATGAGGGATATCCCTTCGGAAGAATGGCGACCGGACGATTCCGGCCGTCATTTTTTTAACTTGTTTTAATTGAAAACTAAAATTTTTTAGTTCACCTCGGTCACATTTTTCTTATATTTGTATTCCAGTAAAAACGTTATAAATATTTTTTTATGAACAGTCTTTTCTACTTGGTGCCGGCCGCTTCGGTCATCGCTCTGTTCTTCGCCTGGTTCTTCTATCATCAGATGCGCAAGGAAAGCGAAGGCACCCCTACGATGAAAGAGATAGCACAGTATGTCCGTGAGGGCGCGATGGCATATCTCAAGCAGCAGTACAAGGTGGTCGCAATCGTATTCATAGTGCTTGCCCTCCTCTTCGCCTTTATGGCTTATGTACTCCACGTCCAGAATGTCTGGGTGCCGTTCGCCTTCCTTACCGGAGGTTTCTTCTCGGCACTTGCGGGGTATATCGGGATGCGTACTGCCACATATGCCTCAGCCAGGACCGCCAACGCCGTGAGCCATTCCCTCGACAAGGGACTCAAGCTGGCGTTCCGTTCCGGAGCTGTGATGGGCCTGACAGTCGTAGGACTCGGACTTCTCGACATATCCATCTGGTGGATCGTGCTGAATGCATTCGTCCACGAGACCAGTGAGGCCCAGAGCCTGGTAGTCATTACCACCACGATGCTTACCTTCGGAATGGGAGCTTCCACGCAGGCCCTCTTCGCCAGGGTCGGCGGTGGCATCTATACCAAGGCAGCCGACGTAGGAGCTGACATAGTAGGAAAGGTTGAACAGGATATTCCTGAAGACGACCCGAGGAACCCTGCCACCATCGCGGACAACGTGGGTGACAACGTGGGTGACGTGGCCGGAATGGGAGCCGACCTCTATGAATCCTATTGCGGATCGATCCTGGCCACAATGGCCCTGGGTGCTTCCGCATACTTCACGGCCGGCGTTGAATTCCAGATGAAAGCCATCCTCGCCCCGATGATGATCGCGGCGATCGGAGTCGTGCTCTCTATCCTGGGAATCTATGCAGTTCGTACCAAGGAAGGCGCCGGGTTGCAGCAACTGCTCAAATCCCTGAGTACCGGAACCAACCTCTCAGCCTGCCTGATCGCAGTCTGCACCTTCGTGGTATTCTACGTCCTCGGGTTCTCCAACTGGTGGCAGCTCAGCCTGTCCGTACTTTCCGGCCTCTTCGCCGGAGTCATCATAGGAAAGGCTACCGAATATTACACATCCCACTCCTACAAGCCTACCCAGAAGCTTGCCGAGAGTTCCCAAACCGGACCTGCTACCGTGATTATCAAAGGTATAGGCCTCGGTATGATATCCACGGCCATCCCGGTGGTCACCATCGTCGTGGCTATCCTGCTTTCCTATCTCTTCGCAACCGGATTCTCCTTCGACCCTTCCAAGCTCAGCTTCGGCCTTTACGGAATATCCATCGCTGCGGTAGGAATGCTTTCCACCCTTGGAATCACCCTAGCTACTGATGCTTACGGCCCGATAGCAGACAACGCCGGAGGCAATGCCCAGATGAGTGAACTCGATCCGGAGGTACGCCACCGCACCGACACCCTCGATGCCCTCGGCAATACCACCGCAGCTACCGGCAAGGGATTCGCAATCGGTTCAGCTGCCCTGACCGCCCTGGCCCTCCTTGCCTCCTACATCGAAGAGATCAAGATAGGCCTCCATCACGTCGGCACCGCTGTCCTCAATATCGGTGACAGGGTAGTAAACGTGGCTGAAGCTACGATCCCGGATATGATCCAGTACTATCAGGTCAACCTGATGAACCCGAGGGTGCTAGCAGGAGTATTCATAGGTGCGATGATGGCCTTCCTGTTCTGCGGAATGACTATGAACGCAGTCGGCCGCGCCGCCGAGAAGATGGTCGTCGAGGTACGCCGCCAGTTCCGCGAGATCGCCGGTATCCTTGAAGGCAAGAAGCGTCCTGACTACAAGCGCTGCGTGGAAATTTCCACCAAGGCTGCCCAGCACGAAATGATCACGCCTGCCCTCACCGCCATCATAGTCCCTATCATTGTAGGAATATGCCTCGGCGAAGCGGGAGTGATGGGTCTGCTGATCGGCGGACTCGGTGCGGGATTCATCCTTGCGATCTTCCTTGCCAACTCCGGAGGAGCGTGGGACAATGCCAAGAAATATGTCGAAGACGGTCACTTCGGAGGCAAGAACTCCGTCAACCACCACGCTACCGTGGTAGGTGACACGGTCGGAGATCCTTTCAAAGACACATCCGGACCTTCCCTGAACATCCTTATCAAGCTTATGAGTATGGTCTCCATCGTGATGGCCGGCTTGATAGTGATGATCCACGGATAAGATTCCGATAACAATTCGTCCCTATGAAAAAAGTTACAATCAGAGACGTAGCGAGGGAAGCCGGAGTTTCAGTGACTCTGGTCTCCTTCGTGATGAATGCCAAGATGGGCAAGGACGGCCGTCTTGACTGCCCGGTCAACCCTGACACTGCCGAACGCGTCCTCCAGGTCGCAAAGAGACTTGGATACAGGCGGAACAACGCTGCAGCATCCCTGAGAAGCGGCCGGTCCCATTCAATCGCCGTGATTGTATCGGACCTCGCCAATCCGTTCTTCGCAGAGATTTGCAGGAATATCGAGAATATCGCCTACAACCACGGATTCACCGTCATATTCGCCAGCTCGGAAGAGGACCCTGCCAAGTTGTCCCGACTGGTAGATACGATGGTAGGATACAACGTGGAAGGCCTTATCGTAGCTCCTTGCCTGGATGCGGCTTCAGCCCTGGCCAAGGCCAGCAGCGTGGGAATCCCGACCGTCCTTATCGACAGGGACGCCCCTGGTGAAGAATTCGGACGAGTCCTGGTGGACAATGCCGATGCCGGAAGAATGGCTGCCAAGTACCTCATCCATCAGGGATTCGGCAAGATCGAGATGATTTCCTACAAAATGGGTGTAACCAGCCTTACTGACCGTGAGGCAGGTTATGCCAAGACGATGGAAGACGCCGGTCTCAAGGATGAGATCAGGCTTCACAGGATCGATTATTCAGCAGATGCCGCGAAGAAGGATGTCATCGAGATTTTCCGGGATGCTTCCAAGAGGGGTACGGAGGCTTTCATCCTTCCTACCAAGAAGCTTGCGATGTACGGATTCAACGCGATGAACGTCCTGGGATTGAATATCCAGAAGGATTTCTCTTTCGTATGCTTCGACGAGAGCGACATCTATGACTTGAACAAGCCTGTCATCCCTCACGTCATCCAGCCTCTGGCCGAGATTGCCGACCAGAGCGTCACCCTTCTCAGGGAGATGATAGAAGGAGGCGTGCCGGAAAAGGGCAAGTCTGTCTCACTGAAGGCGAAGCTTGTCCTTGGAGGCCGTTTCGGAGTAGAGCCGACAGAAGCCAGCTTCTAGTACTTGATCTTGTATTTGTCGCAGAAGTCGATGGCTGCCTGGATGCCGCATTTGGCGGCGAGGGAGCAATAGGATTCTGCCTTCGAGACCTTCCCTTCGGCTGCATAGAGCCGGCCGAGCGAATAGAAAGTAGCCCCGAGGGTTTCATCGTGGAATTTGCCTTTCTTGACTTCGTTCTCGGAAGTGTTGAACAACTTGCAATATGCCTGGACAGCTTTTTCGAAGCTGTCCATTGCATTTTTATTCTGGTTCAGGCGGGCATACGACGCACCGAGTCCGTTATTGATCCAGTAGTCCATCGTGAGAGACTTATACTCGTTGGATGAGAGCCAGTCTTTGGAGACCACGATGTTCTCTTCATCCTTTCCGAGCATTCCCAGAAGGATTGCATACTGGTACTGGGTCAGCATATTGAGGGCGTCCTTCCCGTAGAGTTCTCCGAAGCATTTCCCGGCGGCCTCGTAGTTTTCTTCTTCGAGGAAGGCCTGGGAGGCCTGCTTCAAGCTGTCGATAGGATCCACGATTGTGGAAGGATCCTTGTCAGGTTCGAGGTCTCCGATTATGATCCTGTTGCCCTGCCTGGTGTAATCTCCGAAACTGTCGAAAGTAGAGCTGCCTATCAGCAGCGGCACGGTCTGCTTCTTTATAACGAAGGCCGGGGTGTCCTTAACCACGATCTTGTCTCCGATCCTGAGCGAGCGGATGATGAACGAAGCAGCCTTGGTGCTGGATCCGTCCGGCATCTTGAGGTTGGTCAGACCCTTGACATCGCTGTCCTGGATGTAGCCGTTCTCATAGAGGAACAGGTAAGTCGTGGTAGACATACTGACGAACCAGTTCTCCTCCGTATAGAAGGTGCGTACGCCTACTCCGTTGACTGTGGTTTCGATGGTGTATTTGCCAGCTTCACCCGTCTCGTCGAGGGTGATGACTGTCTGGGCGCAGAGGCTTGCACAGACGGCGAATATGGCCGCAAGCGCGGCGATGGTGTTCCGGAGCATATCTCTTAAATCGTTGTGTTGTAAATTTTTTCGCTCTGGGCCTTGCGGTATTCGTCAAGTTTCCCGGCAACAGCCTCGTCTTGGAGGGCGAGGATTTCGGCGGCCAGGATAGCTGCATTCTTGGCACCTCCGATGGCTACGGTGGCTACGGGGATTCCGGTAGGCATCTGGACCATCGAAAGGAGCGAGTCCAGTCCTCCGAGATTCTTTGTGGCCATCGGTACTGCGATTACCGGAAGCGTGGTCAGCCCGGCAGCCACTCCGGCAAGGTGGGCGGCTCCTCCGGCTCCGGCGATCACGACCCCGAATCCGCGGCCTTTGAGGGCCTTGGTATATTCGAACATCAGCTCCGGTGTCCTGTGGGCACTGATTACTCGTTTCTCGAATTCGATTCCGAAATCCGAAAGGATTCCGAAAGCTCCGCTCATAACTTCCAGGTCGCTGGTCGAGCCCATTATAACTGCAACTTTCATATCTCTATCCGTTGTTTGTGCAAAAATACTCAAAAAGTCCCCTTTGTCCAATGGATATGCAATCCGTCCTTCTCCATCCCACGGAACCAAGTCATCTGTCTCTTCGCGAACTGATGGATGGCGTTCGAAAGCAGGGTGCGCATCTCGTCGAAACTCAGGATGCCCAGGACATACTGCGTCACGAACTTGTATTCCAGGCCGTAATAGACCAGGTCTTCCGCCCGTATTCCGCTGTTTAGCAATCCCTTGACTTCTTCCACCATCCCGTTTGCCAGCCTCTCGTCCAGCCTTCGGTCGATCCTTGCGTTGCGCTCTTCCCGGCTTACCAGGGTGCCTATGTAATAAGCCTTCTTCGGCGGGAAATTGCTCCTGACCACAGGATGTTCCTGCTCGTACAGGGCGACTTCAAGCGCCCTGATGATACGTCTTCTGGATTGCAACACCCCTTCGTCCGGCAGCGGACCGAAAGAAGCCAGCTTCCCGATCAGTTCCTCGGTGTCTAACTGCTCCAGCTCGGCCCTGAGGGCATCGTTCGGAGGCACTTGAGGCAGGGTATATCCTGTCGTGGCGGCCTGTATGTACAGTCCGGTGCCTCCGCAGAGGATAGGAACCGCACCCCTTTCCCGTATTTCTGAATATGCCGCCTCGAAAGCCTGCTGCCACTGGAACAGGTCGAACCGGGTTCCGGCAGGCACGATGTCGATCAGGTGGTAGGGGATTTCCCCATATTCGTCCAAGTCCTTACCGGTGCCTATGTCCATTCCTCTGTATACCTGCCTGCTGTCCGCAGAAAGGATTTCCGCCGGACGGACTTTCCCGAAATCCCGGGCCAAGTTGACTGCGAACCGGGTTTTCCCCGAAGCGGTCGGACCAAGCACCACGACAAGGTCAATCTTCCCGGAAGAATACTCTTCCAGGACCTTCGCGAAGTCTATTTCCTCCGGCTCCGGAAGCGGTGCCGGGGGTGGAATAGGGATGGGCTCACGCAACTTGTTCTTGGGATTCCTGCTCATACCGTAGACAAAGATATAAAAATGAGACGTATTCCTGTTATTTTGCGTTTTATAATAAACATTTCTATATTTACGATCGAGATAAATTTATGATTATGAAAAAGTTCATTGGATTTTTCGCCCTGCTGCTCGCAGCATCTATGATGGCTTCCTGCAATAAAGCCAACGCAGACAATCCCAACGGTGCCTGGAATGAACTTAAGGAAAGGAAGGATTTCGTCCTTACCCGTTCCCAGATGGAGATGGTCAAGGCCAACAACGTCTTCGCCCTGGAGCTCTTCTCCAGGACGGCCAAGGCCGCCGAAGGCCAGAGTTTCCTGATATCTCCTCTCAGTGTCACATACGCCCTCGGAATGGTGGACAACGGTGCCAAAGGGAAGACCCTTGATGAAATCAATTCCGTTCTGGGATACAAGGAGAGCACCGTCGAGGGGCTCAACTCCTTCTGCCAGACTATGCTGGCGCAGAGTGCCCAGGTCGATCCTTCAACCACGATTGAAATTGCCAATACCGCAGTTGTCAACAAGAAGATTCCTTTGCTGCCCGGATTCACCGAAGCCGTCGAATCCAACTATGAAGCCGTCGTCACGTACAAGGACTTCGCAAAGGAAGACGTAAAGGGTTTCATCAACTCCTGGTGCGACAAGAAGACGCACGGTATGATTCCGGTCCTCCTGGATGACCCTGTCAGCCCAAGCACTTACGCCCATTTCCTCAATGCAATCTATTTCAAGGGAATATGGTCAAGCCAGTTCAAGAAGGCCGACACTTCCAAGGAAAAATTCGTCAGTGAGGACGGCTCCACCCTCAAGGTGGATATGATGCATCAGAAGGCTTCTTTTGCCGTCAGTGTTGGTAAGGGATATACCTCCGTCATCCTCCCGTACGGGAACAAGGCATACAGGATGACGGTACTGCTGCCCGCCGAGTCGTCTTCGGTAGCCGATGTGATGAAAGATCTTGCTTCCGAAAGCCTGGATCCGAAAAACTTCTATGATGCAGAGGAAGTCGACTTGAAACTTCCTGCTTTCGAATCGGAGTTCAAGATCGATTTCAGCGATATCCTGTGCGATATGGGAATGCCTACTGCGTTTTCTCCTATGGCGGACTTCTCGGCGATGACAACGGCTCCGGTCTGTATCTCGCAAGTCCTTCACAAGGCGAAGATCAAGGTTGACGAGACCGGTTCAGAAGCTGCTGCGGTCACGGATGTCACTATGAAGGAGACTTCTGTGGGCCCAGGAAACGGGCCGAAGGTGTTCACCTTCCACGCTGACCATCCGTTCATCTATGCCATCACCGAAGTCAGCACCGGCGCCATCTTCTTCATCGGCCAGTACACTGGGAAATAGCCTTCCGTCATCAGCTGAGATGGCCAGTTGCAAAACAAAGGGTGACCAAATAGTCGGAAAGACTTGAGGTCATCCTCTTTGTTTTGTTTTTTTGCCGCAGAAGCCAAATTAATAGCTACACCTAAAAGGCTCGGTGTCTAATAGCCGAAGATCTCTTCGAGGGAGAGCTCGGTGACAGGACCGAGGCTGCGGACGAAGTCCATATCGAAGTCTGACTCACGGCCCAGGAGACCATAGACGTATTTCCTGTCCTTGATCCACTTCTGCTGGAACGCCTTGACATCCTCGAGGGTCATACCTTCGATCTTCTCGAAGATTGCCTTGTCACGGTCTTCAGCAAGGCCGAGATCCTTCA
Source organism: uncultured Bacteroidales bacterium (assembly GCA_905235085.1). Classification (GTDB taxonomy): domain Bacteria; phylum Bacteroidota; class Bacteroidia; order Bacteroidales; family UBA932; genus Cryptobacteroides. The sequence goes on from CAJOKD010000003.1 coordinate 49,138, forward strand.
GGTTGAGATAATCATAGAGGACACTGATTCCGGTGGTCCTGTTGGTCCTGAGATTGTTCAGGACGGCAGTCTTCGCAACCTCGAATGCCTCAGGAGATTCCGGCATATCGTTGATGATCTTGTCGAATGCCTCCACCGCCTCGCGGAGTTTGTCGTTCTGGGATGCGATGAAAGCGTAGAAGCTGTAGTCGCTCTCCTTGAAGGAAGGAGTGCGGAGGAATGCCCTTGCAGAGTAGGCGAGACCCCTGGCCTCACGCATCTCCTGGAATACGATGGCGTTCATTCCGCTTCCGAAGTAGTTGTTGTACATCGTCACGGAAGGATCGTTGGCTACATCGAACTTGTTGCCATCGTTGGAATACTGCAGGTAGTAGAACTGGTTGGCGTCGTAAGGAGCGATGAACACTTCGCTCTCCTCGACCCTCCTGTCCTGAGGGATCTCTTTTTCCAGATCCTCAGGATTGTCGGAAACCTTGTGGCACTCGGCGATGATCTTCCTTGCAGCACCTTCGTCTGAAGGACCGTAGTAGAGAATGTCGTGTTTCTTGCCGTAGAGGTCCCGGACAGCCTGGAGCAGCTCGTCTGAGGTAAGGGAGAGGATCTGCTCGTTCGTAAGAGTGTTCTTTACGATGAATTCAGGACCGTAGAAGATGTACCTCTGGAGGGCGGAGAAGCATCCACTCTGGCTCAGTTTCTCGTCAGCACGGTTCTTCAGGATGTCGGATTTCACTTCAGCAAGGATGTTGGTGTCGGCCACGGCGTTGAAGATCAGGTCTTCCACGATAGCCATAGCCTTGCCGACGTTCTCGTCGAGTCCGGTTACTCCTATGTTGCTCTGCAGAGGTCCGGCGGTGTATCTCTCATTGCAAGCCAGGTTGTAGAGTTCCTTCTTAATCTGCTCGGCGCTCTTGTCAGGTGTCCCGAGATAGTCCAGGTAACGGAAGGCGATATCCAGCCGTGGGTCGTTCTGGGTGCCTTTGTCGAATGTGCAGAACAAGGTGGCTATGTCGTTGAGTTCGTTCTTCTTGTAAAGGAACTCGAGGCCGCTGATCTCACCCTTCTTCATATCTTTGGAGAAATCCAGGAATACAGGATCGATAGGCTTGACCTCAGTCTGCTGGATATCCTTCAGGAAGGCGCTCTGTTTGTCGCGGTTGGTCTCGATAGGGGTAATGGCAGGAGCAGCGATCTTGTCGATGTTCTTGTCGACACCAAGGCGCTTGTATGCTGTCACGTGGCTGTTGGCACCGAGATATTCGTTGGCCCAGTCGACGATCTGCTGCTTCGTGACCTTCTCGAGACGCTTCATCTGGAGGGCGTCGTCCTTCCAGTTATGCTCGTTGATGAAAGAGTTGACGAAAGCCATCGCGCGGTTCCTGTTCCTTTCAAGCTGGCGCATATTGCTCAGCTTGTAGTTGTTGATGGTGGCCTGGATAAGCTCATCGTCGAAATCGCCTGCGCGCAGCTTGGCGATTTCCTCGAGCATCAGTTCGCGGACCTGCTCGAGGGTCTGCCCGGCGCGAGGATAACCGAACAGGAGGAACTCACCGTAGTCCGGGCGGGAATAGTTGAATCCGAAGAAGGTATTGACCTTCTGGGCCTGGATGAGGTCCAGGTCGGCTATTCCTGCCTTTCCGTTGGAGAGGATTGAACTTACGAGGTCTCCGACTTCGCTTCTGAGGAAGTCCTTTTCGCCCGGAGTCCTCCATCCTACCATCACGAACTCTGCATCCAGTCCGTATACGTTCTTCTCTACCGGAGCGGTGATAGGAGCTTCTTCCTCGTACTGGAGGGTCTTGATGTCAGGATTCGGTTCCCAGTCTCCGAAATACTTCTCGATCGTGGCCACGAAGGTGTCCGGGTCGAAGTCGCCGGAAACGCAGATAGCTATGTTGTTGGGAACGTAGAAGTTGTTCCTGTGGTTCTCGATATTGATTATCGAAGGGTTCTTCAGATGCTCCTGGGTTCCGAGTGTGGTCTGCAGGCCGTAAGGATGCTTGGCGAAAAGCACGGAATCGATCGCTTCCATTGCCTTTTCCTGGTCCTCGGTCAGACTCATATTCTTTTCCTCGTAGACAGCCTCAAGCTCGGTATGGAAGCCCCTGATAACAGGATGCCTGAACCTGTCGGCCTCGATCTTCGCCCAATTGTCGATCTCGTTTGACGGAATGTCCTCCGTGTAGACGGTCATATCGTTGGAAGTGAAGGCGTTGGTTCCGCTGGCACCGATTATCGACATCAGTTTGTCGTATTCGTTCGGGATGGCAATCTTGGAAGCCTCGTAGCTGATCGAGTCAATCTTGTGGTAGAGGGCTATCCTTTCGGCAGGGTCGGTCTTGGTCCTGTAAACTTCGAACAGAGCCCTGATGGAATCGAGGAGCGGTTTCTCGGCCTCGTAGTCGGAGGTTCCGAAACTCTCGCTGCCCTTGAACATAAGGTGCTCGAGATAGTGTGAGAGACCGGTGGTCTCGTGAGGGTCGTTCTTGCTGCCGACCTTCACGGCGATGTAGGTCTGCAGGCGAGGTGTTTCCTTGTTGACGGACATATATACCTTCAGTCCGTTGTCAAGGGTGTAGATCTTCGTCTTCAGAGGATCTCCCTTGACGGTCTCATACTTGTACTTGTGGCAGGATGCCAGGGAGACCATTGTCAGTGCGGCTAACGCCGCGAGGATGATTTTTCTCATTATCATACGGTTTTGGTTTGTTTTCAAAAACGCTTGCAAATAACAAACTTAGCGATTAATAACTGCAACACCAAGAAAAGTAGCTATATTTGCAATCCCGTAACTGAATATATGGCAAAGCAGAAGGAGCATAGGATAGAGATCAGGAACAAGAAAGCGTCGTTCGACTACGAGTTCCTGGAGACCTACGAGGCCGGAATCGTCCTCGTGGGAACCGAAATCAAGTCCATCCGCCTGGGAAAGGTTTCCCTGGTGGATTCCTACTGCTATTTCGTGGGGAACGAACTCTTCGTCAAGGGTATGAACGTGGCTACCTACTTCTGGGGCACCTGGGGACAGCACGAGCCTCTGCGCGACCGCAAGCTGCTTCTTACCAAGAGGGAACTCCGCCATCTGCACCAGTCAGTAAAGGAAAAGGGCCTCACGATAGTTGCCGTGAAGCTCTTTATCAACGACGAAGGATTCGCAAAGCTGGTCATCGCTCTCGCCAAAGGCAAGAAGGTCTATGACAAGCGCCAGTCCATCAAGGAGAAAGACGTCCGCCGCGAGATGGAACGCGGGGACTAGATTCCGAATTCGGCCTTGATCGCATCCACTGCGTCAAGCTTCTCCCATCCGAAGAACTGTATTCCGTCCTTTACATAAGGTTCCCTGCCGAAGTGTCCGTAGGTGGCGGTAGGGAAGTAGATAGGATTCTTGAGTCCGAACTTGCGGATGATCGCGGCCGGCCTCAGGTCGAAGAGCTTGCCTATCTTTGCGGCGATCTCGGCGTCAGGGATTATTCCGGTGCCTTTCGTGTCCGTGAATATACTCACGGGTTGGGCGACTCCGATGGCGTAAGCCAGTTGGACGACCATTTCCTCCGCCACTCCGGCGGCAACCATATTCTTTGCTATGTATCTGGCGGCATAGGCTGCGCTGCGGTCCACCTTGGAAGGGTCCTTCCCTGAGAAAGCCCCGCCTCCGTGAGGTGCACGTCCTCCGTATGTGTCCACGATGATCTTCCTGCCTGTCAGTCCGGTATCCCCTGCCGGGCCTCCGATCACGAACTTCCCGGTAGGATTCACGAACAACTTGTAGTCGCCCTTGAAGAGGGAAGCGGTCTCCGGATCGAGGGCTGCTATGACTCTGGGAATCAGGATATTCCGGACATCGCTCTCAATCTTTGCACTCATCGCCTCATCGGAGTCGAACTCATCGTGCTGGGTCGAAACCACGATAGTATGTACGCGGACGGGATGGTTGTTCTCGTCGAATTCTATCGTGTACTGCGATTTGGAATCAGGCCTCAGGTAAGGCATAAGTTCCGGGGAGTTGTGCCGGATGTCCGCAAGGGTCTTCAGGGTGAGATGGGACAGATACAGGGCCAGGGGCATATAGTGTCCCGTAGCCTTGCAGGCGTATCCGAACATCATTCCCTGGTCGCCGGCGCCCTGCTCCTCCGGATCTTCGCGGACTACTCCACGGTTGATGTCGCAGCTCTGTTCGTGGATCTCAGAAAGGATTCCGCAGGAGTCGGCATCGAACATATACTCGGACTTGTCGTATCCGATCTTGTGGATTACGTCGCGCACCGTTTTCTGTATGTCCACGTAGGCGCGGTCCGAACGTACTTCGCCGCCGACGAGCACCAGACCTGTCGAACAGAACGTTTCGCAGGCTACCTTGGCTTCCGGGTCCTGGCGCAGGAACTCATCGAGGATTGCATCTGAAATCTGGTCGGCCACCTTGTCAGGATGGCCTTCGGAGACTGACTCCGAAGTAAATAGATAGTTCATTTCTTTAGCATTTTTTAGACCGAGGTTGCAAGCGGGTCAAATCCGTCCTCGGATGTTTTCGGGTGCAAAGATATAAAACTTTGTTGAAAAGTTGTTGAAAACTTCATCGTTTTAATTCACTTTGTTGAGCCTGAAAATTTTAGCAACCCGATTATTTGTATTAATTTCGCACGATATTTTGGAGTTTAGTTCAATTTCAATACTTAATTAAGTTCTATGGTTCAATTACTCAAAAAAGGATTGGCTGCCTTGGCAGCTGTCTTCGCAGGAGTCGCAGCCTTCGCACAGGTAACGACTTCCAGTCTTGCCGGACGCATCAATGATGAGAACGGCGGTCCTTTGGCCGGAGCGGCGGTGATTGCCGTCCACGTGCCTTCAGGTACTCAGTATGCTGCCGTAGCCAACGGCGATGGCCAGTACACCATCAACGGTATGCGTGTCGGAGGTCCTTACAAGGTGACCATCTCATTCCTCGGTTACCAGACCCTGGAGTACACTGACGTTGTCCTCCAGCTCGCAGAGACTTACAACCTCAACGCTACTGTCAACCCTGACACCGAGCAGCTCAACTCCTCCATAGTCATGGCTTCTCCGTCGTCCAAGTTCGCAGTAGAGAAGACAGGCGCTGCGACCAACATCAACAACTCGCAGATCGCCAACCTCCCTACGGTATCCAGGGCCATTTCCGATGTCACCAGGCTTTCTCCTTACGGTGGTAACGGAATGAGCTTCGTAGGATCCGACGGACGTAACGCCAACTTCACCGTTGACGGTGCGAACTTCAACAACAACTTCGGTCTTTCCTCCAGCCTCCCCGGCGGCGGAAGCCCTATTTCCATCGACGCCATCGAGGAAATGCAGGTCGTGATCGCTCCTTACGATGTACGCCAGACCAACTTCATCGGCGGTGGTGTCAATGCCATCACCAAGTCCGGTACCAACACCCTCAAGGGAACGGCCTACGTTTACCACAACAACGAGTACATGCATGGTGACACCGTCTATGGCAAGGACATCATCAGCGGAGACCGCGCCAAGGACCGCAGCACTACCTACGGTCTGACTCTCGGCGGACCTATCATCAAGAACAAGCTATTCTTCTTCGTCAACTACGAGCAGACCAACAGCCCGTCCGTAGCCAACCGTTGGAGAGGTTCCGAGAACGGTGTCGCCGATCCAACAGGTTATATCTCCCGTACCAAGCTTTCCGACCTCCAGAGGGTTTCCGAGTTCGTAAAGTCCAAGTATGGATATGACACCGGTTCATGGACTTCCTTCCCTACAGACATCAGCAACCGCAAGCTCCTCGCCCGCATCGACTGGAACATCACCGACAAGCACCACCTCGCCCTGCGTTACAACAGCACCCTGAACAAGACCTGGTATGCTCCTAACCCTTCTTCAATGGACGGAGGTACCCGTTCGGCTTATGCCCGTACATCCCAGTACTCGATGTCTTACGCCAATTCGATGTATTCGATGAACAACAAGGTGGACACCTGGTCATTCGACCTGAACAGCCGTCTCTCCGACAGGCTCTCCAACCAGTTCATCGCCACATATTCCAAGATCGGTGACGTCCGCGGATCCACTTCCGACGAATTCCCGTTCATCGACATCCAGGACGGAACCGGAACCAATGGCAACTACATCGCCCTCGGTTACGAGCTCTTCACCTGGAACAATGCCGTCCACAACAACACCATCAACATCAAGGACGAACTCAACTACTACGCCGGTAAGCACAAGATCACCGGAGGTTTCACCTATGAATACCAGATGGCTGACAACCAGTACATGCGTAACGGTACCGGTTACTACCGCTATGCCAGCGTGGAAGACTTCATCAACGGCGCAGCTCCTGAGATCGTCTGCCTTACCTACGGTTACGACGGCGAATCCAAGCCTGCAGCCCGTGTAAGGTTCAGCCGTCCGGGTCTCTTCCTCCAGGATGAGTGGAACGCTACCCAGAATCTCAAGCTCCTGCTTGGCCTGCGCGCCGACGCCCTCCTGTTCAACAATGCGGACCTGATGACGAACAACGCCATCCTGGCCCTCGACTACTATGACGGTGAAGGCGACATCCGCCACATCGACACCGGTGCATGGCCTAAGCCTCGCGTGTCCTTCTCTCCTCGCTTCGGCTTCTCCTGGGATGTCCTCGGCGACAAGAGCCTCAAGGTCCGTGGCGGTTCAGGTTTCTTCGAGGGACGCGTTCCTCTCGTGTTCTTCACGAATATGCCTACCAACTCTGGTATGGTCCAGTACCAGGCCCAGATCAATGCCAAGAACGCCGACAAGAACGGATTCTCCATGAATGAGTTCGCCGGCGGTCTCGTGACCGAGAACGGCAAGGCCACCATCGCTGCCCTGCAGAACAAGCTTGCTGCCCTCGGCTATCCTATGAGCATCAAGCCTGAGGATGGTACCGCTCCTTCTTCAATCGCAGCAGTCGACCCTAACTTCAAGATGCCTCAGGTTTGGAAGACATCCCTTGCCATCGACTATGCATTCCCGACTTCATTCCCTCTCAGCATCACCGCAGAAGGTATCTACAACAAGACCATCAACGCTGCGACGATGGAAGACTGGAGCATCAAGCCAGTCGAGGGATTCGCAAGGTTCAACGGAGTGGACAACCGTCCTATCTTCCCTTCAGATCCTAAGACCGGAACAAGCGCATTCGTCCTGAGCAACACCAACAAGGGTTACGGTTGGACAGGCAACGTCACCATCAACGCCCGTCCGTTCGAGAACCTCAGCCTCATGGCAGCTTACACCCACACCGTCTCCAAGGAGATCACCGGTCTGCCGGGTTCCAACGCCGAGTCTGCAGTAGCTTATGTTCCTACCACCGCAGGTATCAACAACATCAAGCTCCACAACTCCCAGTATGTCACTCCTGACCGTATCATCGCTTCCGCGACTCTCCACGACAGGGGCAACAATCACTACAGCTTCATCTATGAGGCCTGGAGGGGAGGATACAACTACTCCTACATGCTGTCCAACGACATGAACGGTGACGGTTACGCTTACGATGCCATCTACATCCCTACCGACGAGGAAGTCTCTTCCAACCAGTTCCGTTTCGTAGATTCAGACAGCCGCGACCGCTTCATGGACTATGTCCACAACAACAAGTTCCTGAGCGAGCGCCAGGGCCAGTATGCTGAGCCTTACTCAGTTTACTCTCCTTGGGTCCATAGGATCGACTTCAGCTACAAGCATGACTTCAAGGTGAACATCGGCAAGTCCGTCAATGTCCTCCAGCTCAGCCTTGACATGAAGAACGTCCTCAACTTCTTCAACTCCTCATGGGGTGTCTCCAAGATCCTCAACCCTACGATCGGTACCGAGGCTCGTATCCTCAAGTATGAAGGCGTCGATGCAGAAGGTTATCCTACCTTCTCCACCCCTGCTTCCATCTCCGGCAGCACCGCTACATGGGCTCCTTCCTATGCCCTCGGCCAGTGCTGGTATGCATCAGTCGGTGTCAAGTACTTCTTTAACTAATGCTTAATTCGACGAAGATTATGAAATTAAGATATATTCTCGCAGCCCTGGCTGCTTGCACTTTCCTGGCAATCGGATGCAACGAGGAAGAAGAACTCGGAACCCTTGGCAACATCCAGGTTTCCGACACCTATGTTTCCCTCCCTATGTCCGGCGGCACCAAGACCGTAACGGTCAACGCTACCGATTCCTGGACCATCTCTTCTGATATTCCTGAATGGCTTACGGTTTCCCCGACCAGCGGTTCCGCAGGCCAGTCCACCATTACCATCTCTGCTCCGGAGACCATCTCCGGAAAGGGTGAGACCGAGATCGCCATCTCCTGCGGTGGTTACACCCAGTACCTCGTAGTGATCCAGGGCCTCAAGGCCGCTGAGGATGCTACCTGCGCGCAGGTGAACGCCGGACCGGAAGGCAAGACCTACCGTGTCACCGGTACCGTCACATCGATTTCCAGCACCGATTACGGCAACTTCTACATCAAGGATGACACCGGTGAACTCTATATCTACGGTGTAAAGAACTCCAGCGGCCAGTATCCTAAGGATGCTTCCGGCGGTTGGGCAAGTTTCGGAATCGATGTGGCAGACGTAGTGACCATCGAAGGTCCGAAGAAGCTTTACAACGGTACCGTCGAAATCGTCGATGCAGCTGTTGTCAAAGTCGTCAAGTCCCTCATCAAGCTTGAGGAAGGTGCTGTGAACGGGTTCGATGCTGCCGGTGGCGACTTCATCGTGAAGCTCGTCTGCAAGGGTAACGGTCCTACCATCAGCATCCCTGAGGATGCCAAGGATTGGGTCAGCGTTACCGGCGTCAGCCTTGTAAAGGACACAACTGTAGTATCGTTCCACGTAGCTGAAAGCCAGCAGGAGTCTGCCCGTACGGCTGAAATCTCCTTCACTTCCGCTTCCGGCAAGTCCTCTTCAACCGTCACTTCTTTGGTCAGCCAGACCGGTCTGCAGGGAACCTTGACAAATCCGTTCACGATCGCCCAGGCAATCGAGTACTGCAAGACCCTTACCGGTGAAAGCGCTTCCGACTTCTATGTGAAGGGCAAGGTTTCCGCCATCCTTTACACATTCAGCGCTTCCTACGGATACGGTACGTTCTGGCTTTCCGATGACGGCGTCGCTCACGGCGTGTCTGAGGACAAGAAGAGTACCACCGACCCTGACCACGATTTCGAGTGCTACAGCATATACTGGCTCGGAAACAATCCTTGGGTAGATGGAAATGCTCAGATTGCAGTTGGTGACGAAGTTATCATTCACGGCAAGCTTACCATCTACAACGGCATCTGCGAGACCTCCAGCAAGAAGGCTTATGTATATGAAATCAACGGTGTCACCACTGATGTCAACGGTGTCGGCAACGTGAACAATCCGTTCAACGTAGCCGGTGCTGCTGCTTGCATCGATGCTGGATGCCAGAACGACGTTTGCGTAAAGGGTAAGGTCTCCGCCATCCTTTACACATTCAGCGCTTCTTACGGATACGGTACATTCTGGATTTCCGATGACGGTAAAGCCTATGGCGTGACCGAGAACAAGAAGTCGACCACCGATCCTGAGCACGATTTCGAGTGCTACAGCGTGTACTGGCTCGGCAACAATCCTTGGGTCGAAGGTGACGGCCAGGTAGAAATCGGCGATGATGTCGTTGTCCGCGGTCTGTTCACCAAGTATGGCTCTATCTACGAGACTTCCAGCAAGAAGGCTTACGTCTATTCCCTCAACGGAAAGACGGAGTAATCCTAGCTGAATGAATTAGACAAAAAAAGAGGGTGACCTGAAGTCTTTCTGACTTAGTGGTCACCCTCGATTTACCTACGATTAATTGTACTGTCCTATTCCAGCGTCCATTCGGCGCCGTCCTTGGTGTCCTTGACGGTTATACCGAGCGCTTTGAGATGGTCGCGGATAGCATCGCTGGCGGCCCAGTCCTTGGCAGCCTTCGCCTTGGCACGGTCCTCAAGGACCATTTCCATAAGACCGGCCACGACATCGCGTCCCTTTCCGGACTCGGCGGCAGACTCATCCCTGAGACCGAGCACTCCGAATACTATGTCGTCGAACAGCCTGAGGAGGGCCTGGAGGTCGTTTCCGGTGAGCTTGGCCCCGGCCTTGGCGGAATTGATTATCCTGACCGCATCGAAGATATGAGCCACGGCGACCGGAGTGTTGAGGTCGTCGCAGAGGGCCTCGTAAACACCGTTGAATATTCCCTTGATTTCTTCGGAATCGGCGCAGCAAGTCTCAGGAGCGACCTCGACCGTATCCTCTCCGTAAGGCTTCTCCTGCCTTGTCACCCCGCACATCGCGCACAGGTCCTTGTATGCCTGCATTATTCTCTTCAAGCCTTTCTCCGCACCCTGGAGAGCCTCGTTGCTGAAATCCAGAGTACTGCGGTAATGAGCCTGGAGGATGAAGAAGCGAGCCGTCATCGGGGAATATGCCTGCGTAAGCTTCGGGTGGTTCCCGGAGAACAGTTCAGGCAGAGTGATGAAGTTCCCGAGGGACTTGCCCATCTTCTGGCCGTTGATGGTGATCATATTGTTGTGCACCCAGTAACGGACGCCCTGCGTTCCTCTCCAGGCAACGTTCTGGGCGATCTCGCATTCGTGGTGAGGGAACATCAGGTCCATTCCGCCACCGTGGATGTCGAAATCGCTGCCCAAGTATTTCTCGCCCATTACTGAGCACTCGAGATGCCAGCCCGGGAAACCTTCGCTCCAGGGACTCGGCCAGTGCATTATATGCTCCGGCTCGGCCTTCTTCCAGAGTGCGAAATCATAAGGAGCCCTCTTGTCGCCCTGGCCGTCCAGCGCCCTGGTCCCTTCGAGGGTGTCGTCCAGGGTGCGGCCGGAAAGGACGCCGTAGTGGTGGTCCCGGTTGTATTTCTCAACGTCGAAATATACCGATCCGTTGGAGATGTAGGCATATCCTGCGTCGAGTATCCTCTTTATAGTCTCGATCTGCTCTATGATGTGACCGGAAGCCCTCGGCTCGATGGACGGGGGAGCGACATTCAGAAGACGCATAGCCTCGTGGTACCTGAAAGTGTAGTTCTGGACCACCTCCATCGGCTCGAGCTGTTCAAGCCTGGCCTTCTTGGAGATCTTGTCTTCACCCTCGTCTGCATCGTGCTCCAGGTGCCCCACGTCAGTGATGTTGCGCACGTAACGTACCTTGTATCCCAGATGCTTGAGGAGCTTGAACAGCACGTCGTAAGTCACACCGGGACGGGCGTGGCCAAGGTGGGCGTCGCCGTACACCGTAGGTCCGCAGACGTACATTCCGGCGTGGCCCTTCTGGATAGGGACGAAAAGTTCCTTCTTCCTGGAAAGTGTATTTGTCAAGTATAAGTCTCTCATATCCGTTGATGTTTTTTCAATCTATCTTACCATCCTCCCGTAGAGGTTGAACAACAGTCCGCAGTTGATGCTCAGCGGCCCGGCAAATTCATCCACATCCGACTTGGCTACATACAGCTTCAAGCGGATGCTGTTCTCGCCGTAGGACCTCCCGCTCCATCCGAAACTGTAGTCCCTGGAAAGTTTCAGGTCTACGTTGACCCCTGCCAGGTACCTGAAACCGTCGATATTCTCCGTGACATTCTTCTCCTTCTGGTATATCCTGTCCAGTTCGACATTCATTCCTCCGATGCCCGCCATCGGAGCTATGGTCAGATGGGCATTGTCCACTATGGCGAAGCCCAGGGATAAGTCGACGAGCATCCCGTGGCAGTCCCAGTCCTTTCCCCAGGTATGCTGGATGTCATTGTAATCGTCGCTGTAAGCCACACTCTTCCTGAGACCTCCGATATATCTTCCGAAAGAGATGTCCCAGTTGGTGCGCAGCCTCTTGAAGGAATACTCCATTCCGAGCAGGAGTCCTAACTGCGGCCCCAGGAAGGAGGTCGCTTCTCCAGCAAGGAATTCACCATAAGGGCCGAGATGGTACCCGAAACCGCTGTTGCGGAAGCGGATGACGGGCTCGTTTATCCCTTCCGGATATTTGCCCAGTTCGTCGTGGATACGTTTCCTGTATTCCTCTATGACTTCGGCATCGAGTCCCTGGCTACATTTGGCCCTGTATTCATTGATCTCGTTGGTGAGGTTCTTCTCGTAGAAGCTTATCAGGTTTGACGGGAACACGAATACGTCCCCGTTCTCGAACCTGTCCTGCAGCTTCCTGCGGTTCAGTTCGGCTATGTCGAAGGCCACCTGATGGTATTTCAGGGTCAGTTCGGTGGCCCTTCCGGTCCTTATCCACGAATTCACCCTGTCCATCTTTGCCAAGGAATACAACGTCTGGTACCTGAGGTTCCCGAAGCGGAGTACCGTATCCTTGTAGACCAGCACGTATTCCATAGAAGAATTGACGGATGGATCGTCGGTCCACATATCGCGGACGGTGAAGTCTCCGAGGGTCAGGGGACCTTCGTTCCAATAACGGAAACTCTTGTCATAATCCTGTGACGCCACAATCGCCGGAAAGGCGAGCAGGGCGATCAGTACCGCTGCAAGATGGCTTTTCATAGTCGATTCATTTGAAATATCTTACTGCATTTTCGAACAGAGGCTGCTCCTTGTCGGCCTCGATGTTCTTGAGGAGGTTGTCCTCGTACCTCTCGGAATGTCCCATCTTTCCGAGGATATGTCCGTCCGGGCTGATGATGCCCTCGATTGCATAGTAGGAACCGTTCGGATTGTAAGGAGACTCCATCGTAGACTCGTCCGTTATCGGATCCACATACTGGAAGGCGACCTGGCCGTTGGCGAACAGCTCCCTGGCCATTTCTTCGCTGACTACGAACTTGCCCTCTCCGTGGCTTACCGGGATAGTATGCTCGTCACCGATGTTCATACCCCGAAGCCAAGGAGAATTGGTGGTGGAGACCCTCGTGGTCACCATCTGGGAGACGTGGCGGTTGATATCGTTTCGGAAGAGGGTAGGCGAATGCCTGTCCACCTTCCCGCCTGCACCGTACGGCAGCAGGCCGGACTTGACCAGGGCCTGGAATCCGTTGCATATACCGAGGATGAGACCCCCTCTGGCGACAAGTCTCTCTATAGCTGACCTTATATCCTTGTTGTTCAAGACGTTGGCTATGAATTTACCACTTCCGTCAGGTTCGTCTCCGGCGGAGAATCCTCCGGACAGCATAAGAATATGGCACTCGTCGATATTCTCTTTCATCCGTTCTATGGAGTCGAAAACATCCTGGTCCGTCAGATTCCTGAATACCGTTGTCCTGACCTCCGCCCCGGCTTTCCTGAAAGCCTTGGCTGAATCATAGTCGCAGTTGGTACCCGGGAATACAGGCAGGTACGCGACGACCTTGTCCACCTTCGGCCCCTTGTATTCAAGGTCCGCTTTCTTGGCCTTGAAAGGCTTGACACCTTCCATCCCGCATGGCATAAGACGCTGGGAATCAGCCTCGCTGACATCAGGATATACTTTCCGGAACAGGGAGGCGTTGAAATCCATCAGTTCGAATATGGAAACGGACACTCCGTTCACCCGGACGTCGCCGTCTTCCCCGGAGGTTACGCTGCCGAGGCAGACAGCATTCTCGAAATCGAGTTCGCCGTCAGTTTCCACCACGATCGAACCATAGCCAAGATTGAACAGGTCCTCTTCGGACACCTTTACGTCGAAACCGAAGGCGTTGCCGAAACTCATCTTGCACAAAGCCTCGGCCACTCCGCCGAATCCGACCGCCCAGGCCGCCACGATGGTCCCGTCCTTTATCTTTTCACGTATATAGTTCCAATTCTTCTTGAGCTGTGCCACGTCCGGCATCCTGTTGTCAAGCGGATTGTGGCGTACCAGGTACAACTTGTCGCCCTCCCATTTCATTTCCGGCGAGATCACGTTCGATGCCTTTACCGGAGTGATACCGAAAGCAATCAGGGTAGGAGGCACGTTGATAGGGCCGTTCTCGGTTTCGAACGATCCGCTCATCGAGTCCTTGCCTCCGATGGAAGCCAGCCCGAATTCTTTCTGCATCTTCAATGCGCCCAGCAAGGCTGCGGCAGGCTTTCCCCAGCTCTTCGGATCCGAGGTCATCCTTTCGAAATATTCCTGGCAGGAGAAACGCATGGTCTCCCAGTCGCCGCCTGCGGCCACCACCTTGCTGCAAGCTTCCACGAATGAATATGCAGCGCCGTGGTAAGGGCTCCATTCGCAAAGGTCGGGGTTGAATCCGAAGGCCATCATACTTGCGGTGTCGGTATATCCTTTCACCGGCAGTTTCTGGACGGAAACCTGAGTCTCGGTCGACTGGAGTTCCCCACCGAAAGGCATCAAAACGGTCGAGCGGCCTATCGTGGAATCGAACATCTCGATCAGGCCCTTCTGGCTGGTAACGTTAGGATCCTGGAGATTGGCGAAAAGCTTCTCCTTCAGGTTCCTGCCCGGGATGTCGCGGTAGAACGGATCGGTGTCATCCACCTGGCCTATCACCGCCTTGGAATAGTGACGGGCTCCGGCGCTGTCTATGAAACTGCGCTTGAGGTCGACCGCCAACTTGCCCTTATAGAACATCCTCATCCTCTGGGTATCAGTTACTTCTGCAACGTGAGTCACTTCTATGTTCTCTTCGTGGCAATATGCCTTGAAAGCCTCTTCGTCCTTGGCCTCCACCACCACGGCCATACGCTCCTGCGACTCGCTTATGGCGAGTTCGGTTTCGTTCATCCCGCTGTATTTGACAGGGACCCTGTCCAGCCAGATATCGAGTCCGTCGGTAAGTTCTCCGATGGCTACGCTGACACCGCCAGCTCCGAAGTCGTTGGACTTCTTTATGAGCTTAGTCACCTCAGGCCTGCGGAACAACCTTTCAAGCTTGCGCTCTTCAGGTGCATTTCCTTTCTGGACCTCGCTTCCGCAGGTCTCCAGGGATTCTTCGGTGTGTTCCTTCGAGGAACCGGTGGCTCCGCCTATGCCGTCCCTGCCGGTACGTCCTCCGAGCATCAGCACGATATCTCCCGGAGCGGGACTTTCCCTTCTCACGTCGGCGGCCTTCACGGCTCCGACGACAGCTCCGACCTCCATCCTCTTGGCGGTGTATCCTTCGTGGAATATTTCCCTTACGTGCGTGGTCGCGAGCCCGATCTGGTTACCGTAGCTGGAATATCCCTGTGCGGCCTTGCGGGTGATGACTTTCTGGGGCAGCTTGCCCGGAATCGTCTCGGAGACAGGCTTGTAGATGTCGCCGGCTCCGGTTACGCGCATCGCCTGGTAGACATAGGACCTTCCGGAGAGGGGATCCCTGATCGCACCGCCGAGGCAGGTGGCTGCGCCTCCGAAGGGCTCTATTTCGGTAGGATGGTTGTGGGTCTCGTTCTTGAATTGTAACAACCATTTTTCTACAACCCCATCCACATCTACGTCAATGAATATGCTGCAGGCGTTGTTCTCTTCGCTGACCTCGAGATTGTCCAGCTTGCCCTCTTTACGGAGGTATTTCGCCCCGATTGTGGCCATATCCATAAGGTTCAGGCCTTTGCCCTCGCGGCCGAGATCCTTCCTCATCTTGAGGTAGAGCTGAAGGGTACCGTCGATGTCCTCCTTGATGAAGGAATCCTCGATACGTATGTCTTCGAGTTCGGTCGTGAACGTGGTATGACGGCAGTGGTCGCTCCAGTAGGTGTCCAGGATCCTGAGTTCGGTCTCGTTGGGATCCCTGCCTTCCCCGGTGAAATAGTCTATGACTTCCTGGAGGTCGGCCACACTCATAGCCAGCCCCATCTTCTTGCAGAAAGCATCCCTTTCCACGCCCTTCATCTCCCTGAATCCTTCAAGTACCGGAACTTCCCTGACGGGAGCCTGTTCGCTGTCCGAAAGCTTTCCGAGATCCTTGGTCCTGGACTCGACAGGATTGATGTAATAATGGCGTATCTTTTCCAGCGTTTCTTCCGTCGCATCGACGTCCACGATCAGGAGCTTCGAGCTCTTGATGCTGATGTCGGCCTTCGGGTCGATCAGGTGGACGCAGTCCACGGCCGAAGCCGCCCGTTGGTCAAACTGGCCTGGAAGATATTCCACGGCTATGTACCTTGCTCCCTCGAGATCCAGTCCGTCGGTAACGGAGTCGGTGACTACCTCTCCGAACACTGTGTACCGGCTCTTTTCCAGCAGCTCGGGGGTAAAGCCGAACAGGTCATAGACGTTAAGCAGCCGGAGCGTTTTCAGTTCCAGCTGCAGGTTTTCATTGAGTTCAGCAAGAAGGCTCTTTGCCTCCACCTGGAACTCAGGATATTTCTCCACGAAGATGCGGTAGTTGCTCATATCTTGTAGCGATGATAATGATATCAGAAGTTAAGTGCCAGCCCGAAGCCTCCGGAAACTGTCTGCCCGAAGTTCAGGGAATATCCCTTCCGGACTCCGGGATTCGTGTTGTAGGTGTCCGCAAGCGAACCCAGCTTGGCCCAGCCTGCAAAATCCATAGCCCCTCCGATCAGGCCGAAGGCGGCTCCGATCACTACACCCGGATGCCTGCTGAAGAAGCCTTTCCCGAAAGGATCGCTCTCGAATATGCAGGACACCATGCTGCTGGCGGCATAGCTTGCGCCCAGTCCCCATATGTACTGTCCCCAGTCCTGAAGTTTCTGCGCGTTGACGTATTTCTTGTAGAAATCGTTGTTCACTTCCGCCGAAGACAGATAGGTGTTGGTGTTGGTGTGGATGAGCCGGCCATGGAAACGTTCCACGTCTCCCGGCGTGATGGTCGTTTCCTTCGCTGCGCTGTTGGGGGAGTAAAGGTCTTCGAGCTGGATGGCCTTGGTGTCTCCGCCCTGGGCGTGCAACGAAACAGCCGCAGCAAGGGCGATCATTGCGGTCAGAAGCCTTTTCATCACTAACGGGGTTTACTTGAACTTAGGAATGTCGAAAACCTGAGGAAGCACCATGGCATCCTCCTGGAACTCGGTCATTGTGATCACGATCTTATAGCCCTGGACCTCTGTCACGGTCTTGAAAGCTATTCCCTTGT
This sequence comes from uncultured Bacteroidales bacterium, assembly GCA_905235085.1. Taxonomy (GTDB): domain Bacteria; phylum Bacteroidota; class Bacteroidia; order Bacteroidales; family UBA932; genus Cryptobacteroides. The sequence continues at coordinate 66,118 of CAJOKD010000003.1, forward strand.
AGACTGAAACGGTAAGGTTCGCCTTCATTCCCTGAACCTCATTCTGAACGGAATATACGGTGCATTCCTTGCCGAGCAGGGTCTCTTTCCCGATCTCCTTGATTTTGTACTTCTCAACGTCTGCAGCACTGAGTTCCAGGAAGTTGACTTGATCCTGGACCGGAGTTTCCTCCACCTGCTTCATAGTGTAGTTGACCTGCCAGGACTTTCCGTCCTTGTTGATGACGGCCGTCTCGACCTTTCCCATTCCAGGTACATCCACAGTGACCTTCTGGCATTCAAGGGCTCCGTAATTGTCTATATACCCGGTTGTTTCGATGGTTTGTCCCATCATGTCGGTGTTCATCTTGGTAATTGCGGACTTGAATCCGTATTTCTTTGCGCCCTGGGCGGCATCCTGTGCGTAAGCTCCGAGGGAAACAAAAAGAAGAAAACTGAGTAATAATGATTTAGCTTTCATTATCTATTATGGTTAATTCTAACTCGTAAAGATAATCAAAATAAATGTATCTTTGTAATAATGCGGATTGTTAAAGACATATTTTATATTGTTCCATCATTGCTCCTGGCAGGTTTATCACTCCTTTCCTGCCATCGGAAAGAACCTTTGCAGCCGGAACCTTACATCATAGAGTTTACAGAGGGATCTTCCGAGAATATCCTTTTCGGCCTGGACGGAGGTTCGCAGACCCTTTCATTCAAGACTAACTACGATTGGACGGCTTCATTCACGAGTGAGCCGCCCGGCGGATGGTGCTCCATCAGCCCGGCTGAAGGCCCTGCCGGATCGAACTCCATCAAGGTTACGGCGTCAGGGAATACTTCTTCGGACGAGCGCACTGCCTCTTTCAAGATCCGGTCGGGAAAGGCTGAGAAGACGGTTACGGTCACCCAGAAACCATCCGATGCGATAGACATCAAATCCACCAGGATTGAATTCGATTCTGAGGGAGGGACCAGATTGATAACTGCCGTGTCCGGTTATCCCTGCCAAGCCTCGGTATCGGAAGATGCCAGGTCCTGGATCGACATCCTTTCTGTCCGGGCGGTTACCACGGAGGTCACCATTTCTGTCAGCAAGAACGAATCCGTCGATAACCGGAGGGGTATAGTCACTCTTACCAACGAAGAAGGAGGAATCGAGGAGGTGGTCGTATTCCAGACAGGTGTGCAGCCGGTACTGTCTTTGTCAAGGAACCAGGTCGACATACCTGCGGCCGGGGGAGAGTTCGAAGTGACCGTGACATCGAACGTCGACGTCGAAGTCTCCGTCCCTGCCGGATCTTCCTGGGTCAGGGAGGACAAGTCAGGGGCGGACGTCAAGGATGAATATCATTTCATAGTCGATCCGAACGGCAGCACACAGCAGCGTTCAGCCACGATAAAGTTTTCCAACAAGGATAGGGGACTCTCCCAGTCCCTGAAAGTCAGTCAGAAAGGTGCTCGGGAAGAAGGTTCCATCCACATCCTGGCCATCGGGAACAGTTTCTCCGTCGATGCTATGGAATATCTTTGCCAGATACTGATCCAGGCCGGCTACAAGTCGGTCAAGCTCGGGAACCTGTATATCGGAGGTTGCACCCTCAAGACCCACGCCGAGAATCTCGCCAACGGTTTCATGGCCTATACTTACTATACCACCACGACCGGAACCTGGTCCAGCGTCGGCAATTACAGCAGCGTAGATGCCATCAGGAGCGAATCCTGGGATTACATCTCGATGCAGCAGGCAAGCGGAGTCTCTGGAATGCCGGACAGCTACGAGCCGCATCTTGGCACGTTGGTCTCAATGGTACGGCAACTCGCGCCTGAGGCAACTCTGATGTGGCATATGACCTGGGCATATCAGTCGACGTCCACCCATTCGGAGTTCCCGAATTACGGAAATGACCAGATGAGGATGTACAACGCTATCGTTTCCACCGTCAAGTCCAAGGTGCTGACGAAGCCTGAATTCAAGTTCGTCATCCCTTCCGGAACGGCGATCCAGAATCTGAGGACCAGCCTGTACGGGGACACCCTTACCCGGGACGGCTATCACCTGAGTTACGGTGTAGGCCGGTTCGCCGCTGCCCTGATGTGGGTGAAGCAGATTTCAGGGTGCGACCTATCAAAGATCACGTGGCATCCATCCTCATATACCTATACCGAGAATCAGATCGGTGCCATCAAGGAAGCCGTCGAGAATGCATACGCCCATCCGTTCGAGGTGACCCAGTCAACTTTCCGGGACGACTACGTGGAGCCGGACGCGGGCCTTGTCGATATCCTTAAGGCAAATGGCTATGACCCTGGGAATTACGCTGCCCTGAATCTGGGTGTGACCACGGTGGCATATTACAATTCAAACAATGGCAATGCCAATCTCAGCACGAATTTGAGGGCCTATGCGGCCACCCGTCTTTTCCAGAAGCCGGAGATTCCGAACGGATCCATCATAGTCCAGAAGCCTGGCTACCAGTACCGCCCGGAAGGATGGACGGCACTGAACCAGAAGACCAATTCTCGCCCGGGTGTCGTCCAGGACCAGATAGTCGTAGTAGACGATGCTTGGTGGGGAAACTTCAATTACCGTGGTTTCAACCTCTCCAAAACCAATGCACCTGATCTTTCAGATGAAGAACAGGCGCAGTTGGAGAAATCTTTCGGAATATTCGTTCCGAGATAGGATCAGTCCAACCAGAGGGAGAAGAACTGCCAGATTTCCTCGCAGGTGTCCATGTCCTCCAGGGCCCAGCTGTGCTTCCCGTCGATGACCTTGTAAAGACGCACTTCCGTAGGGCGTCCGTTCGCGGCCGGCTTTCCTTTCCCGAAATTGTATAGTATTACTTGGTTATGTTCCTCTCGCAGAGGTAGTTCCGTTACTGTCTCAGTAGTACATCCGGCAGCGGTGACCACACGTGCGACGGCAACAGGCACCGGGAGATAAGCCCCCCAGCCTCCGCTGTTGTCAGGGTCGCCGTACCATTCGGAAGTATGGTCGGCGGTGCCGTGGACTTCCATGAAAGGAACCGGATGGCTGTAGGAATATTCCCGGGCAATCCATTCCATCGTGAGTCCCGCTATTGATGCTATCGCCTTGAAAGCCTTGGGCTTGCGCATGGCGGTAAAGTAGCACATCTCACCCCCGTTGGACATTCCCGTCAGGAAGGTATTCCCGGAGTCGAGGCCGTTCTCCCTGCACACCTTCTTGGCCAGGGCGCAGATGAACTTGACATCGTCGGTCTTCATTCCTTCCTGCTTCGGGTAGCCTACGTTCCATCCGGTTTTGCCTGAAGGGTCCTTCTCACCTTGCGGATAGCAGACTGCGAATCCGTATCTGTCGGCCACGTCCATCATCTCCTTCCTGCCTTTCAGGGCAGAGCCGCCGTAGCCGTGGAGCACCATCACCAGCGGAGCTTTTTCCTTGAGGCCCTGCGGGGTGTAAAGATAATACTCCCTTTCGAAGCCCTGGAACTTCATGGTGTGGCGGGTGCACCTTTCCTGAACGCCCTGGCCCCAGACTGCCAGGCCCAGGGTCAGAACGATGGATATTGCTATGAGTCTTCTCATTTCCCGCTTTCAGCCGCCTCCACAGCTTTGAAATAACGGTATGAGTTCACTTTAAGCTCGCCTGCGGCAGGTTCGTCGAGTACCACGATTCCGTTCTCGTGGAGCTGCAGGGCTGAAAGGGTGACATAATGGCTTACCGGGCCTTCGATGGCTGCCTTGACGGCGCGGGCCTTCTTGCTGCCGAATGCCAGGATCAGGACTTCGTCGGCGCTGCAGACCGTGGATATACCCACTGACATCGCCTGCTTCGGGACCTTGTCGGGATCGTTGTCGAAGAAACGAGCGTTCACTTCCAGGGTGTCCTGTGTCAGTGTCATCACCCTTGTCCTTGAGTTCAGGGACGAGAACGGCTCGTTGAATGCGAGGTGGCCGTCTTCGCCGACTCCGCCGAGGAAAAGGTCGATGCCGCCTGCATCCAGGATAGCCAGTTCATATTCTTCGCACTCCTTGTCCAGGTCAGGGGCATTGCCGTTGAGGATGTGGATGTTTTCCTTCGGGATGTCGATATGGTCGAAGAGGTTCTTGTACATGAAGCTGTGGTAGCTCTCCGGATGGCTCTCAGGAAGGCCGACATATTCGTCCATGTTGAAGGTGATCACGTTCTTGAACGAGACCTCCCCGGCTTTGTACATCTTGATAAGCTCCGCATATACATCCAGGGGAGTGGATCCTGTAGGGAGTCCGAGCACGAACGGCCTGTCGGTCTGCGAGGCCTTCCACTTGATGGCTTCGACTATGTGGCGGGCCGCCCAGACGGAGCCCTCTTTCTTTGTGTCTCTGATTATTACTTTCATGTCAATGGATATTGTAAGGTGTTTTATCTCAGTTTCAGGAATACCTCGAATGCCTGGTATTCGGCCATTCCGAGTTCATCATACAGTTTCGCGGTGTTCTGGGTGCGTTCTTCAGCCCTCTGCCAGAACTCCCTGGGATCGTCTCCCGGGAATGGGACTATGTCCTTCTGGGAGAGGTGCCTGAATATGGCGTGCCGCTTCTCTATCAGTTCGTCCGGACTGAGCGGGACGGCCATATCGACCCTCCACAGTTCCCATTCCATCCAAGCGCCCCTGTACAGCCATATATTCGTGCTGTCCAGCCAGTCCTGGCCTTCCTCCTTGAGTTGCTCCATAGCTTCGAGGACGGCTTCGGTACACACGCGGTGCGTCCCGTGCGGGTCAGCCAGGTCTCCGGCCATATAGATCTGGTCGGGATGGATTTCGGTGATCAGTTCCTTGATGATATCCAGGTCGGCCTGTGTCCTCGGGAACTTGGTGACTCCACCTGACTCGTAGAACGGGAGGTTGAGGAAATGGGCGTTCGTGTCGGCGTTCAGGCCGAAGCTGTGTACCGCGGCACGGGCCTCGCTGCGCCTGATGGCGGCCTTGAGGGCGAGAAGCTTTTTCGGCTCAGGTTCGCCGGGCCTCTTGGAGGCTATTTCCTTCCTGACTTCATCCACCTTGTCTCCGAAACCGAGCTGTCCCACGGCATCCATATGCTGGAGTACCACATCGTCGTGCACGGCAAGGTCGCCTGAGGTCTCGTAAGCGACGTGTACATTATGGCCCTGGTGTACGAGGCGGATGAATGTGCCGCCCATCGATATCACATCGTCGTCCGGATGAGGGCTGAATATCAGCACAGTCTTCGGGAAAGGCTTCGACTTGACCGGCCTGGTGCTGTCGTCGGCATCCGGCTTTCCTCCAGGCCATCCTGTGATAGTATGCTGGAAGTCGTTGAATACGTCTATGTTGATCTTGTCGAAGGGGCCGCATAGGTCCAGGAGCTCCCCGAGACCGTTCTCCAGGTAATTCTGCTGCGTAAGCTTGAGGATAGGCTTGCCGACTTTCTGGCACAGCCATACTACTGCTTTCCGGATCAGCTTCGGAGTCCACTGGCAGGGACCAACCATCCAGGGTGCCACGTTCCTGGTCAGGAGGGAAGCAGCCATCTCGTCCGTATAGAAGGTGATGTTGTCGTGGCGCTGGAGGAAGGAGGCAGGGCAATATGGATCGATGTTGTCTTCGACTACTTTCTTGACAATGTGGGCCTTATCCTCGCCCCAGGCCATCAGGATGATCCTTCTGGCACTCATCATCGTACCTACACCTATGGTGATGGCCGACTTGGGCGTTGCGGAGACTTCGCCGTTGAAACTCCGTGCCTGCCTTTTCCTGGACTGGTACGACAGAGGGACGGTGCGGGTCCTGCTCTTCTCGGACGAACCGGATTCGTTGAAACCGACTTGACCGCTTTCTCCGACTCCCATGACGAGGATATCTATTCCTCTGGCAAGTTTGTCGAATTCGGCGCAATAGTCCGAAACGGCAGCCTGCGGAACGGTACCGTCCGGAATATGGATATTCCCGGGCTGGACGTCCACGTTGTCGAGGAAAGCCTTCCGGAGCCTGTTGTTGCGGCTCTGGGCGGAATCTTTTTCGCAAGGGTAGTACTCATCGATGGAGAATACCTCTACGTTGGCAAAGGATACTTCTCCTTCGTGGTATTTCCTGGTCAGGCACTCGAAAAGTGAGATCGGAGTGACTCCCGTGGACAAGCCTAGCTTGAACGGGCGCGGAAGTCCGGATTTGGAATGGTCGGCGATGGCTTTGGAGATTATATCCGCAACTTTCTCGCTTGCGGACGCGGCATCGTCGGAAATATCGGTGGTTATCATTTCGAAGGAATGGAGGATGCCTTTCGGCAGGCTGTCCTCGACCAATCCACCGTCATTTGGTAGAGAGAAATGTTTCATTTGAGCTCGATTGGTTTCGTTGTAAGTGATATGTTTCGCTGTCCCATAGGGACCGAGGCTCTTTGTATATGTATCCCGCAGATTGCCGGCTGCGGGGCCCGGTCAGTTCGTTCGGCCCGTTATGCCCGGCCTGTCCGGGCATCTCCGTCTGCTTTGCTAGAGGTTGTTGTAGCTCGGAGAGAACGAGTCACCGTGCTCGATGTCCCCGTAGTACATTCCGCGCTTCAGCCAGTTGTAACGCTGCTGGGCAGTGCCGTGGGTGAAGGACTCGGATACTACGTAGCCCTGACTCTTCTTCTGGAGATAGTCGTCACCGATCTTGGCGGCGCAGTTGAGAGCTTTCTCAATATCTCCGGCCTCGAGTGACTTGTACCTGGCGTTGTCGTTGTTCGCCCAAACGCCAGCATAGTAGTCGGCCTGGAGCTCCAGACGTACGCTGTACTGGTTGGCAACGGTCTTGCTGGACTGCTGCATAATCTGGTGGGCCTTGCCGAGGGTCCCGAGCAGATTCTGGACGTGGTGTCCGACTTCGTGGGCGATGACATAGGCGTATGCGAGGTCGCCGTCAGCGCCGAGGGACTGCTTCATCGTGGTGAAGAAGCTGAGGTCGAGATAGACCGTCTGGTCGGCTGAGCAGTAGAATGGCCCTACCGAAGAACTTGCTGCGCCGCAGCCCGACGAGGTCGCTCCGGTGTAGAGCACCATCTTTGGCGGCTGGTATTCATAGCCGTACTTTGCGAACTGGGCTGTCCAGACATCCTCCGTTCCTGCAAGGATTTTCTTTGCGAAGGAAGCGAGTTCCTGCTCTTCCTGGGTGAACTCCACGTTGGTCTGTTCCGTCTGGGTAGGGGTGCCCGCCTGCTGGAGGACCGAAGTAGGGTCGCCTCCGAGCAACATAACGATCAATGCCAAGATAATGGCGCCTCCGCCGAGTCCGATACCTGCCATCGCTCCTCCGCTCATTCCTCTGCGGTCCTCGACATTGCTGCTTTCACGTCTGCCTTCGAGATTCATATTCTTTGATTTAATTGGTTATTTTCACATTGTTGACTCACAAATATAATCAGTTTTCCGAAAATTAGCTATATTTGCAATCCTAAAAACAGTCTGCCGACTGTCTTGCCCGAATGGCGGAATTGGTAGACGCGATGGACTCAAAATCCATTGTCCCTTAAAGACGTGCCGGTTCGAGCCCGGCTTTGGGCACGAGAAAAGCACCGCAATCCGCGGTGCTTTTCTCGTGCCCCTTGGGCCCTTCCATTCATTGAGGGGCGTTCCCCTCAAACTCCCCCAGTCGGCCTCCGAATAGCGATACCTGCTATTTGCCTCCAGCATACACGCCGCTGAAGAAAACCAACCCGGATCCAACCTCACGGATGATGAATACAAACGGACGTTTTGCCGAAAACTCTCGAGGGTCGGGTGACAAGGTCAAATAATTATTATACGTTACCGCTGCAGCTTCCGCTCCTTCTTCGAAGACTTTGATCCTGGCAATATGGGCGATATTTTGAATCATAAGCCCATCACCATCATTATCTTCCCCGCATAGCGGATACTCTCCGAACAAAGAAACTTGAAAATGCTTATAAATATCATCGACGATACTATAATTTGGATAAAGAAGATCAAAAGATGGAAGAGTCACCGGTGACACGCCCAACTCGCCTTTTTTCGGGAAATCACCGGATTGGAGTTCAGAAATAGCGTCTTTTATGCTTTTACCCGGTTGCGGGAGATAAAACTCCATCTGAAAAGATCCATCTCCAAAAGGAAGATACAGAGCCTGGAAGATGTCATCTGCATATAATTCAACATTTTTAAAGATGTTAAACATATACGTCACTTCGACTTTTGAGCCGTCTTCCCGATAAAAAGTACCTTTACTGCTTGCTGTACGCGAAAAAGGCTCTTTCCAATCTGCTTTGAAATAAGTGACATTCGCAAGAATGCTTCGTGAATAGGGAGGAGGAACCCCTATATTGATCATTCCCCGGGTTTTGTCTGAGATCCATAAACGGGTGATGTCGTACATCGGATCAGTCGTAAAATCTCTGGTTTCAGGCACAACCTGATAATTATCCTTCAGCATTTGGGCAAAGGCCGGGAAAAGATTAAAGCCAACCGCTGAATCGAGCCACCACTGATTGGCCACATCAACCGTGACCTTCGGGTCTAATTTCGGGCTGGACTCCAGCACTTTCTTGCAAAATGAGTTAATCTCCTCAGCGCCCGCGCCCTCAAATCCGAGCATCCTGTTGATTTGTTCGGACTGCGCCTCAAAGGCACCTGCGTTCAGCATCCCGAAGAACATCTGCAAACTGATCGGGGAAAACACGAAATCATATGCCTCTTCCCTTTTGTCATAGTACATTTGTAAGAGTTCCGAAGAGAAGTCATTGCTATTTGCCGCGAATTTCTCCTCGCTCCTGGTAAGTGGTATTGTCGGAGCCACGTCGTCATAATTCAACCGGGTTTTATCACACGCCGTAATACAGACAATCAATGTTAGTAACAAATGAATATTTTTCATGTTCAATAAAGTTTGATAATCCTGATTCAAATCAATGAAATTCAATACAGCTGGCTAGTAGAGATATTATAAGGGAACGATATACTAGTTTACACTAAATGAAAGAAACACAGTCATTACGGCTGCGTTTTGTTATTATTTCATGTCATGAAGGTTATTTTCTCATTAAATCCCCAACTGTTCTTCAGATACTCATATTCGTCTCCAGAAATACATTTATGCGTAAACAGATAAGACCAAAAGTCTAAATGTTGTATGCTGCCAAATGTATGCCCATCAAATTCAATAATACCACCACTTAAAAGGAACAGAGTGACAACTTGAATTTTATCTATTCTGCGCACACAAGATGACTCATCAATGCAATAACTCGTAAACTTCCAAAAGTTTGAATATGCCGTGTAAATAGGTTTTACCTCATTTAATATCAGATTGAGAAGCCTTGCATCGCATTTAGCTTGTAATTGAATGAGGATATCCTGTGTGGTAACGAATTCGTATTTCATATTCCTATTTTTCACAAAGATAAGACTTTTGCGATTACAAAGATATTTATTTAGAAAATGTTATGATATGGCGAAAAGCAGAATACAATGGAGTGAAGAAGAGGAAATGATGGCAAGAGCATATGAGAATATTGCGTATTCAATGTCGTTCATTGCCTCATTTATGAAGAACCATGAAAAAACGGTAAAGAACGGAATGGGGATTATTAACGATGGAGATATGGGAGAAATGTTGGATAAGTTAGCAGATATGATTAACGAGAATCTGCACAATGTATCTCAAAAGCGCATATCCATAACTTCCGTTAATTTGGTTGGGCGGCCTTTTGAGGTTTTCGGGAGCAACAACGACCGTCCTGCTCCCGTGGGAGCATCTGCTTCATACTCATCATAAGAATAATCCCGGCTTTCGATAATCTTTTTGATCGTATCTCCCTCAAAATAGAGGATTCTATCAAATAGTTCTACTCTATCCCAATGCGGCTGTACGAAATCCAGTCCTAAGTATTGTCGTTCCGTATTATTCAGTTCAAACATTATCTCTATTATTATAAGGACATATCAGCTATCCTTCCTTGCCATAAAGATAACACTTTTTAATTTATCTTGGATCCGGATCCGTTCTCGTAGGAGCCAAAGTTTGTCCAGATCTTCCAGAAACGAGTTCGAGATAATATCGCTTAGCGGACACAACGAATTAATATCAACCCGTTGATTTATAGTGGATTGATGTTTTATATATATAATTATTCCCGACTTTTTCCCGATTTAGATGGATTATGGAGGACCCTTGCGCGTGAAAAGGGCGGGAGCGTGGGAGGAAGGGGAAAAGGGAATCCCTCTGGGGCTATCATTCGCTTTTGAGGAGGCGGACCGGGCCGAGCAGGCCGGATGCGGGCTCGGGGGCGTCGGGAGTGTAGAATTCCCACGAGGTCCAGGTCGCACGGCTGTCCCCGTGGAACCGCGAATCACCTATGAGGCGGTTGCCCCAGGAGTTCGTCACCGTGATTTCCAACGAGTTGTTTCCGTCCTTCAGTGCACTTGTGACATCGACGGTGAAAGGTTCTTTCCAGAGCAGGCCGAGGTCTTCGCCGTTGAGGTACACGTGTGCCATATTGCAGACGCGCCCGAGGTCCAGCACGAAGCTGTCCTGCCCTACAGCATCTCCGTCGAAGGTGAACGTGGTGCTGTAAGTGGCTGTGCCGGAAAAGTAGCGGATATATTCATCCTTGGAGGTGCTCCATTCAGGAAGGCCGTCGAAGGTATATTCAGCTGCACCGCCGATAGGGTCGATCTTGGGCGCGAAGTGCACGCTCCAGCGGTTGAAGCCATCGCCGAGGTCTACGGGCGAATATACTTTCCTGGTGACGGTCAGCGAGTCGCCCTTGGCCTTGCCGTGCAGCACGATGAATACGGCGTCGTCCCTTTCCAGCTGGAGGTCTACGAATATGCGGCCGTTCTCGACTCGGTAGGAGACATCCTCCATCGTAGCCTTGTCCGCACGCCATAGCTTGGGTTCGAAAGCGCTGCGGACCGAGCCCTTCCTGCGAAGAACCTTTCCCGGGGCGAAGTCCCTGAGTCCCAAGGTTATGGTGCGTGGCTGTGAGCATATGTTGGCTATCCAGTAGATCTCTCCGCCGGCGAGTTTCCTGTGAACGAAGGCAGTGCTGTCCGGGAGGTCGGAGACGTCCGCGGCTATGCCAGATCCTTCCATCATCGTCTTTAGCGCTGCAGTATGGTCAGGGTTCCCTGCACTTCGCAGGTCCAGCACCGGGATACCGGCTTTCCGTACCTTTTCAATCTTTGCCGCCAGGGCGTCGGACATCCGTTCTATCTGGTTGTCTATCACCAGTATACGATAGTGTACTCCGGAATCAGAGACGAGAGCTCCGCGTTCTATGGAAAGTGTGTTGACCAGAGCATCGGCGTTCACGAAATCGTATTGCCATCCGGCGGGGATGCAAGGGCGTTCCGCACCGAAGCGCGCGGTAGGGTTGGTCTCCTCGCCGTAGAGGTATGCGATGTCCGCGACGAAACGTCCGCGGCTGAGCATATAGCAGCTCCTTGCTATGTATTCAGTCCAGGGGCGGGCTTCGGTGGACCAGGTGTCGTGCCGGTGGAACCATTGGCCGTACGGTCCGAGGCTGAGACCGGGGATATGGTTTTCTGAGGGCTGGTGGACGGAAGTGTGCAATATGAAGCGGTTGAGGCCCTGGGCCAGGGCGGCATCGGCGACCGGCTTTAGTTTGCCGGGGTGGCATTGGTATGCCCACCAGCCGTCCCATTTTCCGAGGCGTCCGTTGGTGGTGAACGATTCGGCCGCACAGATATTCTGCCCGTAGATATGGGCCACCGAGGAAGATTCGCGCAAGTCCGCTTCCATATGCGGCATCGTGGCGTAAACTCCGGCACGGAAACGAGCCCAGAAGGCACCCTGCGGCACGTCGGCCGTCTTCTTTACCATCATTCCGTCACCGATGAAGGTGCGCCTTTCCTCGTGCGATTCGCTGTATCTACGGATACCTTGGGAATGCAGGATCTCGGTGGAGAGGTCATAGTGGTATTCGGCCAGCATCTCCCCAAGGGTCTGCCACCAGTCGAAGAGGAAACGTCCTCGATCCTCCTCGCTGCCTATGGCTGCTCCTGCGAGAGCCGGCAGCCAGGGGCGTAATGCATATCCCCTGCGAGTGGCGAATTCATCCTCCATATTCAATGTCCAGGTGCCCTTTCCTGATTCGTAACTGTCTATGTCCAAGTTGCTTATGCTGCCGGGACCGAAATCGCGCCCGAGAGCTTCGCGGTAGAGTCCAAGGTAATTGTCCCAATATCTGCGGACAGCATCGGGATTGAGTTTATCCACTTCCAGACCGGTTGCTTCCGGAGTAGCCGGACCGTTCACGTGGCCGATTAACGTGTAGGCGAACCGGTAGACGGTCCACTCTCCTTCGGGAGCGGTCCAGTCGAGGATCCCGTCCTTGTATCCGGAGGTGATTTCGACGGCTTCACCTTCCGAGCCTTGCCGTACTGCCAGGACGCATATCTCCTTCAGGTAGTTCCTGACTATGCCGTCTTGCTCCGGGGTGGCGTAATGGACGCCAGGGTCCAACGTCTCCTCAGGCAGAGGCAGTTCCCCCCGGAAATGCCCCTGCACCGGTATCGTGCTCCATACCAGTTTCTTCTGGGCATCATCCTCGCTTACCCACGGGCCTCCCGTGAGGCTCCAGCCAGGTGAACTTGCAATACCCACTTCGAGGTCCAGCGAATCGGCCAGGTCCACTGCGAAACGCAGGGCGTCTTTCCATCCTTCACTCATATATGGCAGCTGCTCCTTCACGATGACGTGGGGAGAATTGCCGCAGTCGAAGAGGAAGAAGCCGGAAAGGCCGATGTCGTGCATCCACTGGAGGTCCTTGCGTATGCCGTCCTTGGTGATGTTGCCGTTCATCCAGTGCCACAAGGCCATAGGCCTGGATTCGTGAGGCGGGTCTATGAAACCGGATTGAAGATCGGCGTAGCCATCGTTCCGGGTGCAGGAAAGCGCAAGCAGGGTAAGTGCTGCAAGGAGGATTCTTTTCATAACAATGTCAGGATAACAACAGGGATCCAGGGAATAGGAGTGCAACGATGAGAACGGACAGGGCGATGAAAGCATAGAATATGATGAGGGAAGTCAAAGGCGCGAGGTATCTTTCGTGCTGCCCCTTGATGTAATCCCGGATCATATAGCCGGGCCGCAGCAGCAGGTGTACGAATGTGCGCTTTGCATCATCGTTCAGGAACGGGATGCTATCGAATGCACCTTTGTAGAAGGAGCCGTTCTTGGTCTTGTCTTTCGGCTTCGACCACGGCAGGAAACCGTTCTTCTGCCATATGGTGAACGCTCTTACCCGCGCCAGGAGTCTCTCTTTTTTCATAATTGTCCACAAATATAGAATAATTCTTAACTTTACGAGATTAAAGAATATAGATTATGAAGCCCCGTTCATTCCTCCCCATTGCGGCACTCGCGATACTGTGCTCCTGCACCAAGGCACCTGAAGTCAACTATAAAGTCTGGTACGACTGGCCGGAAAGGAACCTGCCTGATTTCGCTACCCTCGGCGAACCCGACATCCAGGGGGTCAAGAAGAACATAGACCTCGTGGACATCGATGACACCAAGAACCATTTCTGCGTCCTGCTCGAAACCGAACTGAAGGTTCAGAAGGAAGAGGAATACAGTTTCACCCTGACTACCGACGACGGCAGCAAGCTGTACATCGACGGAGAGTTGCTGATAGTCAATGACGGAGCCCACGGTCCGATACAGAAGAAAGCTTCCAAGGTGCTGTCCAAGGGGAAGCATCCGCTGAAGATAGAGTTCTTCGACTACGACAAGGGCCAGTCCCTCGTGTTCCGGTATTCCACGCCTACCATCAAGGACCGGGAATTCAACGACAAGGTCCTGTTCGAGGAAGACAAGCTGTCCGGCAAGGACCATTTCGTAAAGCCGCAGGTTACCGAGACATATGGACGCTTCAAGGAGTGGAAAGGTGACGACGAAGCGGTCGTATTCCCTATCCTGACCGACGTCCACACAGCCGGCCGCTTCACCTACAGGCACGTAGGTTACGCTGCAAGGGCGGCCGAGATGTTCGGAGCGGATTTTATGGTGAATCTCGGAGACATCGGCCTGAACGCCTATCCTGCCACCGTCGACAAGAGGTATGCCCGCTTCGTACTCGACAATACCCTCGACCAGATGAAGAAATACGACGGTATATGGCTCTATTCTCCGGGTAACCACGACTGGGATGCCGGTGAAGGGGAGTTCCTCACCGAGGAATTCCTGACCGATTTCTTCCAGAAGCCGTGGAAGAAAAAGGCCGGAGACAACCTGCATCTGACTCCCGGAAAGGTACTGTGCTACTATGACGTACCCGGAAAGAACACCAGGATCATCCTCCTGAATACCTGCGGCACGGGGACACAGGAAGGAAAATACTATTATTACGATGATCCTCAGCTGGAATGGCTGCAAGGAGTGCTGGACTCGACCCCTAAGGATATGAACGTAGTGGTGATGTCCCATTATATGCCGCATCCGATGGGGCGCTGGACGACCTCTCCGGGCGCCGACTACACAATTGTCCAGAATGAGAAACTGATGGGGATTCTTTCTGCATTCAAGCAGTCCGGCGGTACGCTGGTCGGAATGATAACTGGCGACACGCACACCAACGACTATGTCCTGTACAACGATGTGAACTATTACATTTCCCAGGGATATGGCTGGATCGTTCCGGACCTTATGCTTCCGGGAGCGCGCCACGCTTTCTTCGACTACAAGCAGATGATGTGCGTGGACGTGATTGCGGTCAAGCCGTCCACGCGCGAAGTGCGCAGCTTCCGGATCGGAGCCGGCGGCGCCGATTTCGATTTCGGATTCAGCTACTAGACCCCTTGCATTACAGGAAAAATCATTATTTTTGTAAGTATGTACAAGAGAGTTTTGTTGAAACTTAGCGGCGAAAGCCTGGGTGGTCCGGAAGGCAAGGGACTCGATCCTGTATACCTTAGGAAATATGCCCGGGAAATCGCGCAGGCGGCCAGGGCCGGTCTCCAGATCGGAGTAGTAAACGGAGGAGGTAACATATTCAGGGGTCTCCAGGGACTCGAAAAAGGCTTCGACCGTGTCGGAGGTGATCGTATGGGTATGTTGGCTACGGTCATCAATTCATTGGCACTCAGTCAGTTCATTAAGGATGAAGGTGTCAATGCAGAAGTATTCACCTCCACACCTATGGAACCTTTCGCAAGGTATTATAACAGGGACAACGCCATCCGCGTCCTTGAGGAAGGCGGAGTCGCGCTGTTTTCCGGAGGTACCGGCAACCCTTTCTTCACTACTGATTCCGGCGCAGCCCTCAGGGCTTTGGAGATACAGGCCGACGTGATGCTCAAGGGTACCCGCGTGGACGGAGTCTATACGGCTGACCCTGAGAAGGATCCGACTGCTGTCAAGTACGAGGACATCACTTTTGACGAGGCTATGTCCAGGCACCTAAAGGTGCTTGACCAGACTGCGTATGCCCTCTGCTCCGATGGTAGGCTGCCTATAATAGTATTCGACATCAACGAAGAAGGCAACCTGAAGAAATTGTCCGAAGGAAAGAAGGTAGGGACGCTGGTCCACGAATAATGGCACGGGAGTTGCTCCGCGGCCCGGAGAGTGAATAACTTACGAGATTATTAACGGTAAAACTTGAAATACTATGCTTACAGAGAGAGCTAAAGAAATCGTGAAGAGTGTCGAGTCGAAGATGGCCGACACCGTGGCATACCTTGAAGAAGACCTCAAGACATATAGGGTAGGGAAAGCTAATCCTTCCATACTCAACAACGTGACCGTGAACTATTACGGCACCGAGACCCCTGTCTCACAGGTCGCATCCATCAGCGTCCCTGACGCGAGGACGATCGCGATCCAGCCTTGGGAGAGAAGCCTGATCCCTGCCATCGAGAAGGCGATTATGGCTGCCAACCTTGGTTTCACTCCTCAGAACAACGGCGAAATCATCCGTTGCCCTATCCCTCCGCTTACAGAGGAAAGGCGCCGCGACCTCATCAAGAAGGCCCGTGCAGCAGGCGAGAATTCCAAGGTGGCCGTACGCAACAGCCGCCGTGAAGGAGTCGATGCCCTGAAGAAGGCAGAGAAGGCAGGTGAGTTCTCCGAGGATGTCCAGAAGGAAGGAGAAGACGAGGTCCAGAAGGTGACCGATGCGAAGGTTAAAGCCATCGATGAACTCATCAGCGCGAAGGAAAAGGAAATAATGACCGTTTAGGGACACTTTAAGGTTTTTTTTCTATATTTGCCCTCGTTATGAAGGAAAGCACGCTTAAGTATTATTCCGGAATTTTTGTCTATTATCTCTCTAGGTAATGGTCCGGACAGGCGTGCAGGAGAGAGTGTTCATAACTACGTAATGAATGTCAAGGCTGTCCGGATCCCCATTCCGGGCAGCTTTTTTTTGAACGAACGACAAATGACGACAAGTGCAGACAGAACCAAGGGAGTCCAGGAATACTATTTCTCCCGTAAGCAGAAGGATCTCGACGCGGTCAGCGCCGACAGAGCATCCAAGGGCGAAGGCCCTCTTATCAACCTAGGTATCGGAGCCCCGGACGGGATGCCTCCCCAGAGTGCGATAGACGCATTGTGCCAGGCTGCCAGGCAACCGGGCAACCACGTTTACCAGAACTACAAGGGTCTTCTGGCACTGCGCCAGGCTTTTGCTGGATGGTACAGGCGCTATTACGGGGTTGAACTCAATCCGGAAGGAGGGATCCAGCCTCTCGTGGGTTCAAAGGAAGGCATCCTGCTAGTGAGCCTCACCTTCGTCAATCCCGGGGAGAAGATTCTGGTTCCCGATCCCGGTTATCCGACCTACGTTTCTTCAGCCCGCCTTGCCGGAGCGGAACCCGTATTCTATGATTTGAAACCGGAGAACGGTTGGCTGCCGGATTTCGACCAGCTGGAAAGCCTGGACCTCTCAGGAGTGAAGGTGATGTGGACGAACTATCCGAATATGCCTACCGGTGCCAAGGCTACTCCGGAGCTTTATCAGCGCCTCGTGGATTTTGGCAAAAAGCATAACATTCTGATAGTCAATGACAATCCATATTCTTTCATATTGACTGATAAGCCTCTGTCGATTCTTGCCGCAAAAGGTGCATCCGATTGTTGCCTGGAGCTGAATTCCCTCAGCAAGTCCCACAATATGAGTGGCTGGAGAGTCGGGATGGTGGCAGGAGATCCTTCCTTGGTCAAGGAAGTGCTGAAAGTCAAGAGCCAGATGGATTCCGGCCAGTTCAAAGCCACCCAGCTCGCCGCCATAGCCGCTTTAGGGGAAGGCCCGGACTGGTTCGTGAAACTGAATGAGGAATACCGGCACCGTCGTGATGCCGCCGGAAAGATATTCGACCTCCTGGGTGTGGAATATGGGAAGGATACGGCTGGACTCTTCCTCTGGGGAAGGGTTCCTCAGCCGGAAAGGCAGGAAGGAGGCATTACTCCCGGAGAAGCCCTTTCGGAGAAGATCCTCCACTCCGCCGGAGTATTCATAACTCCTGGATTCGTATTCGGGAAGAATGGGGAGGAATATGTCAGGATCTCGCTGTGCGCACCTGTGGACAGGCTGAAGGAAGCGGGAAGGAGAATTGCTCAATTGACAAGGTGATGATCGTAGGTATTATTGGATTGGGCCTCATAGGAGGTTCTATGGCCATCGACTTGAAACGCAGGGGATTCGCCGGCATCGTGCTCGGTGTCGAATCGGATCCGGTCAATGCTGCGGCTGCCGGGAAGATGCGCCTTGCAGATGAGATCGTATCCCTTGAGGACTGCGTAGGCAGGAGCGATATAATAGTGATTGCGATTCCTGTCGGAGCGGCGGTGAAGATGCTGCCCGGAATCCTGGATATGTGCGACTCGGGCAAGGTCGTGATAGACACTTGCTCGACCAAGAGCCAGATTGTCAGGGCGGTGCATTACCATCCGATGCGCAGCCGCTACGTTGCCACCCATCCTATGGCCGGTACGGAATATTCCGGTCCGTGGGCTGCGATGCCCAACCTCTTCGACGGCCGCGCCTGCATATTCGCGAATACGGAAGAGTCGGATCCGAAAGCTGTCAAGACCATCGAGGAAATGTACGATGTCCTGAATATGCGGCCAATCTATATGAATGCCGATGCCCACGACGTCCATACTGCCTACGTGTCCCACATCTCACACGTCACCTCTTTCGCACTTGCCCTTACCGTCCTCGAGAAAGAGAAGGACGAAAAGCATATCTTCGACCTGGCTTCTGGAGGATTCTCTTCCACCGTCCGCCTGGCCAAGAGCTCTTCCGATATGTGGGTTCCGATCCTTACCCAGAACCGGGACAATGTGCTTCACGTGATCGACACATACTTGGAGAAAATGCAGGAGTTCCGCGATGCCATCGCGGAATATGACTCCGACAAGATAGAAGACCTTATACACGAAGCCAACAGGATCAAGAAGATCCTCCGATAGAGCTATACATATATATATTAATATGGAAAGAAAACTTGACATCATACCAGTATCCGAATGGGGCTTCTTTGATGAAAGCATTCCCCCGATCGTGGTAGCGGGCCCCTGCAGTGCTGAATCCGAACTTCAGGTGATGACTACTGCCAGGGAATTGAGGGATTTCGGTATCCACGTTTACCGTGCAGGCATCTGGAAACCTCGCACCCATCCGGGTAGTTTCGAGGGTGTAGGAGCTCCCGGGCTCAAGTGGCTGCAGAGGGTGCAGAAAGAACTTGGTATGAAGGTCTGTACCGAAGTCGCCAGTGAAAAACACGTTTACGAATGTGTGAAATACGGCATAGATATGGTCTGGATCGGGGCTAGGACTACGTCCAACCCTTTCCTGGTCCAGGAAATAGCCGATGCATTGCGCGATACCGATATGCCGGTCCTGGTAAAGAACCCTGTCAATCCGGACCTTGGACTGTGGATAGGAGCACTCGAAAGGCTCAACCGTGCAGGGATAAGGAAGCTGGGAGTCGTCCACAGAGGGTTCACGACATCCCAGAAGATCCCTTACAGGAACCTGCCCCTCTGGCAGATCGCAGTCGAACTCAGGACCCTTTTCCCTGATCTGGCTTTCTTCGCGGATCCCAGCCATATGGGAGGTTCCAGGGAATATCTCCTGCCGCTCAGCCAAAGGGCGATGGACCTCGGTTTCGAAGGACTTATGGTGGAGTCACACTGCGATCCGACCTGTGCTCTCAGCGATGCCTCGCAACAGCTGGTCCCGACGGCTCTCAAGACGATGCTGGAAAGCCTGACAGTGCGCAAGAAGAGTACGAGTGACAAGGAATACAACGAGAACATAGAGCAGCTGCGTACCCACATAGACGTAATAGATGAGAACCTGCTTATAGCCCTGGGCTCCAGGATGGATATTTCCAGGAAGATAGGACGTTTCAAGAAGGAGCATAACATAGCTATCATACAGCCCCAGCGCTGGGACAGCCTGCTTGAGGGTATGATAGTCAAAGGCAGGTCATACGGTCTGACTGAGGAGTTCGTAAGGGCCGTGTTCAATGCAATACACGATGCTTCAGTGGCAGAACAGAACAAAATACTGGAGCAATAAAGCACTTTTTTTCCTTCTTTCAATTTAAAACTCTTAAATCGTTGCCATATGATAGTTTCTAAGGCATTTTACTTGGAAACTAGGCCTTTTACCTTAATAAAACGATATAAATTCGTTGTTTTATTAAAGATTTGAAGTTTTTAATAGTTGTTTAATTCCAAAAAATTTATTTGTTTTGTAAGCCGGTAATTGGTTTTTTTGTTTTCCGAGTGTTGTAGATTTGGGTGGAAAACGGCCATATACCGAGCTGGACAGACTATTTATTCAATAATTATTAAGTTTAAGGTTTAAGCTTATGAGTAAAAAATTTTTCGCTTTTGCGCTGTGCCTGCTTGTCAGTGCGGGTATGGCTTTCGCTCAGAGGGGAGAAATTTCCGGTGTCGTGACCGACGCTTCATCCGGTGAAGGCATTCCATTTGCCTCCATCATGGAGAAGGGCACGATGAACGGTATCTCTTCTGATGCAGATGGTACCTACAGGATAAAGGTAGCGGATATGAGCAAGGCAGTTCTCGTATTCTCCTCTGTAGGTTATAATTCACTTGAAATTCCGGTAGCCGGTAGGGCAGTCATCAATGTTGCTCTTGCAACCGATAATGTCCTCGATGATGTCATCGTGGTCGCTTATGGTACAGCTACCAAGGAATCCTTCACGGGTTCCGCAACGATGGTCAAGTCTGAAGACATCGAGAAGAAGATCGCCACCAACGTCACCAGCGCACTTGCAGGTACGACACCTGGTGTCCAGATGATCTCCTCCAACGGTGACCCTACCAGCAACGGTTCCACCATCAGGATCCGTGGTATCGGTTCAATGAGTGCTTCTTCAAGCCCTCTGATCATCCTCGACGGAGCTCCTTATGACGGAAGCATTTCCAACATCAACCCTCAGGACATCGAGTCTATGTCAGTCCTGAAGGATGCTGCCGCTTCCGCTATCTACGGTCACCGTGGTGCTAACGGTGTCATCATCATCACTACCAAGAAGGGTAAGGCAGGCGACGCTACCGTCAAGCTCGACGCTCGTTTCGGTTCCAACAGCCGTCTCATCCCTAAGTATGATGTGATCGACGATCCGGCAACCTACTACGAGCTCTTCTACAAGAGGCTCTATGGAATGTACTACTATTCCGGCCATACGGTTGCTGAGAGCTACGCATTCGCCGACAAGACATTGTACGACGAAAAGAACGGTGGTCTCGGTTACAAGGTGTATACGATTCCTGAAGGCCAGAAACTCGTAGGTACTAACTTCAAGCTCAACCCTAACGCAAAGCTTGGCTATTCGGACGGCGAGTATTTCTACACTCCGGACGACTGGTACAAGGAGACATTCCACAACTCCTTCCGTAAGGAGTACAATATGTCTGTAAGCGGTGCCAACGACAGGTTCAACTACTATGGTTCCGTAGGTTACCTCGATGACGGCGGTATCATCTCCAACTCAAGGTACCAGCGTTACACCGGTCTCATCAACGCAGACTATCAGGTGAAGAAATGGATGAAGGTTGTTTCCAGCCTCAACTTCACTCACTCGAATTCCCAGACCAACGGTTCCAACGGTAGCTGGGGTTCCTCTGGCAACGTATTCTACATCGCCAACAATATAGGTCCTATCTATCCTCTCTACGTGAGGAATGCTGACGGTTCCATCAAGACTGAAGGCGGCCGTGTGGTCTACGATTCAAACAATACCAACTTCAAACGTCCTAGCATCGTTGGTAACGCTATCCGTGATAACGAATACGACAAGGACGAATATCTCAGGGACGTCATTACCGGCAAGGGTGGTTTTATCCTTACCCCTATCAAGGGTCTCACCCTCAACGCCAACGTCTCTATGACGAGCTCTACTTCCAGGGAGGTTGAACTCGGAAGCATCTTCGGAAGTTCCGCTTCGATCGATGGTTCTTCCTATGTTGGTTCAGGCAGGATGTTCACTGTCAACCAGCAGTATCTGGCCAACTACAAGTTCCACGTCGCCGAGCTCCACAACTTCGAGCTCCTCGCCGGTTACGAGCAGTACAAGTACACGTCCCAGAGCCTGTGGGGTTACAATGACCACCTCTTCGACCCGACCAACGGAGAACTTGACAACTCCGGCGGAACCAGCAGCAAGCAACTCGGTTCTTCCACCAGCCAGTATATGACTGAAGGTTTCCTCTCCAGGATCCAGTATGACTTCGACGGCAAGTACTTCCTGAGTGCTTCCTATCGCCGCGATGCTTCTTCACGTTTCGCGAAGGGTCACCGCTGGGGTAACTTCTGGTCTTTGGGAGGTGCCTGGCTCATCTCCAAGGAAGACTTTATGCAGAATGTCGGCTGGGTGGATATGCTCAAGCTCAAGGTCAGCTACGGACAGCAGGGTAACGACAACCTCGGTAGTTTCTTCCCTTATTCCGACCAGTACAAACATTCATACAATGAGGAGACCAACGAGTACTCTCTCAACCTCAGCTACAAGGGTAACGAGAACCTGACTTGGGAGACTTCCAAGTCCTTCAACGCAGGTGTCGACTTCGAACTCTTCAACAACTATCTCAACGGTTCCTTCGAGGTGTTCTCGAGGAAGACCGAGAACCTTCTCTATTCCAAGAATGTCCCTTATTCCGCAGGTAACCCTACCGGTGTCGTTCCAGTGAACGTAGGTTCCATCAGAAACAACGGTTTCGAAGTCACTCTCGACGGTACCATCATCAGGTCCAAGAACTTCAACTGGTTGTGGAATGTCAACCTCAGCCACTACACCAACAAGATCCTCTCCCTCGATGAGAGTGTATCCGAGAAGGGTATCCGTGGATCCAACTTCATTTACAGGGTAGGTGGTTCCCTCTACCAGGCATATCTTAGGAAGTATGCAGGCGTAGATAAGGAGACCGGCCAGGCTCTCTATTGGAAGCACATCGATGAGGAAAAGGATGCAGACGGCAAAGTCACGACTCCTGAATCCGACGAGACGACCACTACTTTCTCCGATGCTACCCAGTATGAGGTAGGTTCAGTCCTTCCTAAGCTCTACGGTGGTTTCGGAACTTCCCTCAATGCTTACGGATTCGACTTCTCCGTCCAGTGCAGCTTCCAGCTCGGTGGAAAGTACTATGACGGATCCTACCAGCAACTTATGTGGACCCAGGATCAGACCGGTTCCGCTTGGCACAAGGATGCTCTCAAGCATTGGACTCCTGAGAACACCGACACCGACGTTCCTCGTCTCGACGGTGACACCCAGGTTGCCCAGACAGCTATCGACCGCTTCCTTATCTCATCCAACTATCTTAGCATCAACAATGTAACCTTAGGCTACACCTTCCCTAGAAGCCTTGTTGAGAAGATTTCCCTCAAGGGTCTCAGGTTATATGTTGCAGGTGAAAACCTTGCAGTCTTCTCTGCCCGCAAGGGTGTCGACCCTCGCTTCTCGATGGGTATCGGAGGTATGACCAGTGGTTCTGGTATCAACACATCCGGTTACTCTGCAATGCGTACCGTTACAGGTGGTATTACTCTTACTTTCTAATCTGAAAACTATAAAAGCTTACAGAGTATGAAATTCAATAAATTATTTATCATAGCAATCGCGGGTGCTCTCTTTGCTGCATCCTGCTCCGATATCGATGACATCAAGCCACAGGGTGGTACGATGCTCGCCAGCCAGGTCCAGGAGACCAACGCCCTTGTTCCTTCCAGGGCATCAGCCTCTTTCACCGGTATGTTTTCATCCATCGGCCAGCCAATCAAGATGTACACCAACCCTGATGACTGGGAGTTCCTTATGATCCTCTTCTGCAATGACCTTGAGGGTCCTGACGCACTCATCCCAGACTCAGGTTACAACTGGTTCTCCGTCTGCGGTGAATATTCTTCCCGTAACGCCAACTATCGTAACCCAGCCATCCGTTACAGGACGCCTTACAATATGATTGGTTCCGTCAACACCTTCCTGCTCAGCATCGGAGAGACCGATGATCCTTCATTGGTCAATATGCTGGCACAGGCAAAGGTTCTGCGTGCTTATTCATACTGGTGCCTGGTTTCGGACTTCCAGTTCAACTATCAGGTCGCTGCCGACAAGCCGAGCGTTCCGCTCGTGACCGAGTTCACCGAGGACTTCACCAACAATCCTCGCGCGTCTGTCAAGGAGATCTACGACTTTATGCTTGAGGACCTCAACTATGCAGTCGAGAACCTTGTTGGTGCTACCCGTACAACCAAGGCTTATGTCGACGAGCACGTTGCCCACGGTCTCCGTGCACGTGTATACCTCGAGATGGGTGAGTGGCAGAAAGCTTATGACGACGCTGTCGCAGCTGCCGATGGCTTTACTCCTGCAACGATCGAGGAAGTTTCCAAGCCTTACTTTATGGACATCAGCGAACACAACTGGATCTGGGGTTACGATATGACCACGGATATGGCTCTTGCATATCGTTATGCAACGACTTCCAGCTGGCTCCGTTCATTCTCCGCATGGGGTTATGCTGCTGCCTGCCAGGTTTACACCTGCATCAACACCCTGCTCTATAACAAGATCCAGGCTGGTGACGTCCGCAAAGGCTGGTGGGTTGACGAGAACCTTGAGTCACCTCTTCTCGAAGGTCTTGCGTGGCCGGGCTTCCCGGATGTCGCAAATGCTGACGATGGCGGTGATGCCAAGCTGCCTTACATCCCTTACACCAATGTCAAGTTCGGATGCTACACTGTAGGTACCACGGCCAACGACGAGGATATGCCTCTGATGCGTGTTGAGGAAATGATCCTCATCCAGGCTGAGTGCCAGGCACGTCTCGGTAACACCGGTCAGGCTACCAGCATCCTCACCGACTTCGTGAAGACCTATCGTGAGCCGGAATACAATGTCGCTGAAAGGGGTCTTTCCCTCCTCGACGAGATCTGGTTCCAGCGCCGTGTCGAGCTATGGGGCGAAGGCTTCGGTATCAAGGACTGCAAGCGTCTGAACAAGCCGCTCGTCAGGTTCCATGACGACACCAACAACCAGCCTGCCGCATTCCGTTTCAACCTCCCTGCAGACGACCCTTATCTCCTTCTGAGATTCTCCCAGGGTGAGCTCAACACCAACTTCGCAATCGTAGACAACACGGGTGGACACCAGCCTGTCACCGATGAGAACAAGTCTCTCCGTGATGGTGTAACAGACTAATTTTAAAAGAATTGCCTTATGAAAAATTTATATAGGATTTTAATCGCCCTCCTCGCTTTCTCCTTCATTGCAGTTTCCTGCAAGGACAAGGAGTACGAGTACATCCCTGGCGAGCCTGAGGCTTCAGGTTGCTACGGTGTTTACTTCCCTACGCAGGATGCAAGCGGAAGCCATGTCTACGATCCTACCATGGACCGTTCGGTCGCTATCACTGTTTCCAGGACCAACAGCTCGGGAGCTATCACTGTTCCTTTCACAGCGACTGCCTCTGAAGACGGCGTGTTCAATTTCGGAACCATCAACTTCGCTGACGGCCAGACCGAGACGGAACTCGTCGTGACCTTCCCTAATGCCAAGGTCGGTGTTGATTACTCTTTCTCCGTCCAGATCGAAGACAATCAGTATGCTTCGCTCTACAATGAGGGTGTTATTGCGCTTGATTTCTCAGTTTTGATCGTTGAGATGAAGACTTTCAAGACAGAGGATGGAAAGGCGGATGCCAAGGTTACTTTCACTGACATGAACTTTCTTGAAGAGGTCCATAAGGTTGACTTGAACTATTATGAAGTTGACGGAATCCGTTATTGCGAAACCTCCGGCGGCGAAACCATCTATTCCGGGAATGGACTCAGTGGAGCAGGGCCTTTCGGAACCGATGTACAACTCAAATTCAAGTGGTATACCAACAAGAAGGTTACCATTGATGATGTAGAGTATGATTGGATTGAAGTAGAGCCGTCCAATACCGGTTTCACTTCTTCAGGCAACCCTATTTACATGGGAGATTTCTTCCATATGCGTGCAGATATGGGTTTGGGCAATGGTGACTATGCTAATTCCTATGAAAGGTACACCAAATCTGCTGATGGTTACCTCCCTAGCTACTATGATGGCCACGGCGGATTTATCTTCAATGCTGCTTACTGGATCCACGGAACAACTTCCTGGTATGGTTATCAGGACAGCACACCTGTCGCTATCGCCGATGGTTACCTCCGCGTAGATTATTCATTGGATCTCTATCCTGACTATACTCAGAATGGAGTAACTCCGATTTATGTCGAAGCTGGTGTTGATGTAGAGAACATCAAGTATGCCGTATACGAAGGTGAACTTACCGCCACCCAGGTTGGTTACAAGATTGAAGCTATCACAGCTGGTACCGAAGAAGGTGTAGTTACATTCTACGATTTCGAGATTGATGAGGAAGAAGCTGTCAAGTATGCCACCCTTGGTGTCGAAATGGACAAGACTGCCGAATATACTATCGTTGCAGTAGCATATGATGATAAGGGCAAACCGCAGGACAACGCTTCTGCTACCTTCCGACACATCGCAGCTGGTGACACTGAGGAATATGCAGTTGATATCAACGTACTTACCGAAGCAACCCCTGTCCGTTACACCGAGACTGGCAACTACGATCAGTACACTTCTTTCGCTTTTGCAGTGTATGGCTCTGATATCACAGAGGCTCATTTGGTAATAGTTCCGGCTGCCCAGCTGTCGAATACTCTCCTCAGTACTCTCAAATACAACGCTACTAAATATGCTGTAGGTGAAGAAACGCTTGCCGCTATCAATGGCGAAGGTGGTTACTATGATGTTGCCTCCAGTTTGGCTGCCAACACTGAGTATGCAGTCGTTGTTTGGGCAACTAATGGCAGTGAGGACAAGTTCGTTTACGAGACTTTCAAGACTGAAAAGCTTCCTTATGTATGGAATAGCCTTGGAAAGGGAACTATCGTAGATGGCTTCTGTACACCTCTCTTCGGCAAGCCTGATATAACTGCCACCTGTGATGTATATGAAGAGGCTAAAACCCCTGGCTTATATATGATTACCAAATACCAGCAGGAAGTTGCTGCCAAGTTCTTCGGTGTCGATGTAGATGTTATGGCTCCTTATGAGGGCGGCAACTGGAAGATAACCGAAGTGATTGTCGATGCAACAAATCCTAATAAGGTTGTTATTTCCGAGCAGGATTACGGTGTTTGTGTAAACTCTAGTTATGGATTCTTCCTTATCGAAACCGAGCCTTCTGGAAAGCTCGAGAATGGTGTGATTACTTTCCCGGCAGAAGAGGTTTACATCGGTATACCAGGTCTCGAAAAGTGGTATTATACCAATGATGACGGATCCTTCAAGATCACCTTGCCTTCTGCTGCTTCTACAACCGCTGTCAAGCCGGTTGCTAATGGCGGAAACGGCCGTGTTGAGGATCAGAGTGTCATTTCCGGTCTCCGTTCTTTCGAAAAGGCAAAGGTTCAAATCGAACGTGATGCCCAGGCTGTCAATGCAAAGGTCTCCGTTTCCTACGACAGGAACGCGAAGACCGGCCGTACCCTGAGAGAATCACGAATCTCTACTGTAAAATAGTACAAACTATTGATAATGCGACACATGAGACCCGGCGATCCGTCGCCGGGCCTCTTGTCGTAAAAAGGAAATAAATGAAATACTTCAAATTAACCATCTTTTCTCTGGCTTTGCTAGGATTGTTCTCTTGCAACAGGGAGACAATAGAAGGTGAAGTAGATGCCCAGGCAGCCCCGATAGTCCGTCTTGGTGACGAAATACTCGAGGATGTCCTGGCAGTGAAATTCGCCTCGGTACCTACTCCTTCCGAGATTTCGGAAATAGAGGCACAGAAAGGCGTGACGCTTCAGCGTGTTTTCCCGAGCACACCAGGAAAGGAAGAGCTTGAAGCCCGCTTCGGTCTTGACCGTTGGTATGAAGCCACCGTGGAAGACGGATCTTCCGTCGAGAAGGTCGCCCATACCCTTTCCAAGGTACGTTCAGTCCAGTTGGTCCAGCTTGAATCAATAGCGAGGAAGGAATATGATGGTACGGTTTATCCGGTATCATCTGCAGACACTCGCGCAACGGCTGCTACGTTCAACGATCCAATGCTTGCCAACCAGTGGAACTACAAGAACGGCGGCAATGCGTCGATCTCCAGGACCGCGATGGCAGGTGCCGATGTCAATGTATCGGATGTATGGGCCAACCTTACTTGCGGAGATCCTTCGATCATCGTCGCCGTGGTGGATGAGGGTGTAAAGTATACTCATCCCGATCTGCAGGCCAATATGTGGGTCAATAGCAAGGAGATCCCAGGCAACGGAGTTGATGACGATGGAAATGGTTACATCGACGACGTCTATGGATATAACTTCGTCAAGAACGGAGCCATCAGTTGGGATGATGCCGATTCGCAGGGCAACGGTGACAGCGGTCACGGGACCCATTGCGCGGGCACTATCGCTGCCGTGAACAACAACGGTAAGGGAGTGTGCGGCATTGCCGGTGGTTCCGGATCCGGAGATGGATGCAGGATCATGTCCTGCCAGATCTTTTCCGGCAGGAGCGGAGGATCTGCGTCGACCGTTTCGCGTGCCATCAAGTATGCAGCCGACATGGGAGCCTCAGTTATTTCATGCTCGTTCGGTTATACTTCTGCGTTCTCTTCCGACGATGCTTACATAAGGTCGGTCGGGTCCATGGAGATCGATGCTGTCCACTATTTCGAGTCTTGCAGGAACAATGATGTCCTTGACGGCAACATAGCCATATTCGCGGCAGGAAACGAGGCTCACGACTATGCCCATTATCCGGGTGCATTCTATGACGTCATCTCGGTTTCCGCCTTCGGCCCGGACGGACTTCCTGCGTACTACACCAACTACGGCCCTGGTTGCAATATCTCCGCTCCCGGTGGGGAAGCTTACCATGTTTCCGGTTCATTCAAGTCCATGGTCCTCTCCACCCTTCCTTCGGAACTCGTCGAGCTCGGCGAGACCGGAAGCAAGAAGGGATTGGATTATGGCTACATGCAGGGCACCTCGATGGCTTGCCCGCACGTCTCCGGAGTAGTCGCCCTGGCCCTTTCCTATGCGAAGCAGCTCGGCAAGAAGTTCACCCGCGACGAGTTCAAGAGGATGATCCTCGCTTCCGTCAACGACATCGACCAGAAGATCGGCAGCAAGGCTTCCAAGACCTATGCCTACGGTCACTCAGAACTTTCCATGGCACCATACTACCATCAGATGGGTACGGGTATGATCGACGCATGGCGGCTTATGATGAAGATCGAAGGTACTCCGTGCCTTACCGCTACCACCGGTAAATCTCAGTACATAGACATTTCTTCCGTTTTCGGAACCGCTTCCGTGAGCCTTACCTACCTGGATGTCCAGGTTCCTCAGGCTACGATCGACGCCCTTGGACTCCAGAAGATTTCCGGCACGACCAGCGGCAAGTACGTTCCGGTTCCGGAAGGGGAGTGCTACGTCTACGTACAGTTCGGAAGACTCTATATCCATCCGACCAAGATCGGATCCGGCAAGATCTATGTCGATGCTGTCGGTGGCGGTGACCACGTCGGAGGAGGAAGCAATCCTCCGGGCGGAATGAAACTCGAACAGGAAATCTCACTTGTCACCCGCGAGGTTGACGGTGGCAACGGAACAGGAGGTTGGTTATGATGCTCAAACGTTTAGCAATATTGGCAGCGGCAGTGCTTATGCTGGTCGGCTGCGGTGGCCACAACAAGGAGAATCCTGTAAAGGCTCTCGACGTGACCGGTGAATGGGAACTTACTTCGATTACCACAAGGAGCGCTTCCATCGGCGGAACCCAGGTGGCGGTGTACATCAATTTCACAGCGGAAAAGACTTTCGAACTTTACCAGAAGATCGGAGAAGGCCGTTACACCTATTTCAAAGGAACGTACCAGCTTTCTGGAGAATCCCTTTCCGGGACTTACGACAACGGCAAGGCCTGGGGCAGCATCTACACCGTGACGGTTGAAGGCGACCAGATGACCCTGACCCCTTCGGGTGGTTCCGAAACGGACAACTACCGCAAGACATCTATCCCGCAGTCGGTAAAGGACAATATCTACTAGGGGAGGATCAATAATCCTTCTTGAAATTTGCAAGAGCGGTCATCAGGGTTTCCTCGAAGACCGCTTTTTCGTGTTCAGACAGGAATCCGACTTCGATAGGGACGTCGAATAGCCTGACCTTGAGGTCCTTCGGGATCCTGGGATAGTCAAGGAGCCTCTGGCTGTCCTTCTCTGTCGTGGCGACGACTGCGGTCGGATGCTCCCTGACCGCCCTCATGATCTTGTTGATATCCGCCTTCTTGTAGTTGTGGTGGTCGGCGAAGCGGAAATGCTTTACGATCTTGTGCTCGTCGCTCAGGTACATCCTCAGCGGAGTGTCCTTGGCAATGCCGGAGAAGAGCACCAGTTTCTGGGAATATGCGTACCTGGGATCCGCCTCTTCGAAGATCGGCTGCAGGGAATTGTACCAGATGGTGGTGAAGAGCAACATCTTGACTGCGCCCTTCCTGTCGGTGCCGTGGCAGGTCTCGACATCATAGTCCTTCAATCCGAAGGCCCTGGCCCATTGGGCTTTCTGCTCGTCTTCCAAGTATGCAGGGCACTTGGTGACAATGATCACGTCCGCTGCGTGGAGCCTCTGAGGGAGATCCCTGAGCCTTCCGAACGGCAGGAGCTTGTCCTTGTAGGTCGGGCGGTTGTAATCCACCAGGACGATGTTGAAATATGCCTTGAGGGACCTGTACTGGAAAGCATCGTCCAGGACGATGAGGTCTGAAGGTTCAATCTTCCCGGTCTTCAGTTTTTCCGGATGGCAGAGGATGTCGCATCCCTTCACCCTGTGCCTGTCCACGGCCACGGTGACGGCCGGGAACTTCTTCTTTATCTGGAGGGGTTCGTCCCCATATTCCCTGACGGAGCCTTCCCGCTCGACGATCTGGAACCCCCTGGATTCGCGCTTGTGCCCCCTTGAGAGCACTGCGACATTGCTGAAAGCCCAGTCTTCGCTCTTTAGCAAAGTCCTGAGTATCATTTCAGTATGAGGGGTTTTACCGGTGCCGCCAGCGGTGATGTTACCCACGCAGATCGTGGGGACTTCGCATTTGCTGACCTTGAATATGCCGTGGTCGTACAGGGTGTGCCGCAGCTTCAGGGTGAGATAATATGGTGCCAGAATGACCTTGTCAAGCATAGGATGCAAAGATACGAAAAATTACAGGTCGTTCAATTTTTTTACCTGCCATATTTCGCGCATCCGCTCCCTGTTGAATCGGACATTGCCGGAAAGTTGTTCTATATAGCATGGCAAGTACTCCTTGCCTTCCTCGCAAAGCATTATGGCCATATCTAGATACCACCCCTCCTTTGTAGAAAGACGTATCATATCACAATATGGATACCTGCTTTTACGTATAGACTCTATCTCCGGTTCTGAATAATTGCCGCTAATAATTTGATAGAGAGTTATTTCCGTAGGAGCTTCGTAAATGAATAGAGAATCTGCCTCAAAAGCTTTTTTTACCCACTCTCCTGACAAAGTCGTTAATTTTGGAGGGGTAGAATCTGAACTGACTGTTATCCTGCGAGTCAATTCCTCCAGTCGCTTTCTAAAATTATCATCCAGTCCGGAAAAGACAACAGGTATTGAATGTCCAATTGCAATCAATGCTTTTCCATCACTGCTTAGCATCAAGTACCTGCAGCCGAATGCTTGTGAGGGTATCCCATCCTCATTCCTGTTCCCTCCGATGATAAGCCAGTCTTCAATTGCAGAATAACCAGGTGGCACTGAAATCATTATCCCTGTCAAACGTTCATTTTCTAGCATTGAAGTGGAGAGATCGACATCAATATCAAGGACAGAACGCGGTAACTTGACCTCCTGTGCTCCCATTCGATGACAAATAAAAATCAAGGTAGTAATAATGATATATTTCCTTAATCGTTCCATGTGGCATTAAATGTAAATAATAGGAATTTAGTTACCGAAAAATGAAATATGAAAACTCTGCCATACCGTAAATTCCTGTAATTGAATAATTTGTACTATCTACAGCATCGCATGTTACAATATTATCCCCTTGTCTAAGTGCTATATTGACCATGTGCTCATTATCGATACCATCAGGAATTACACCCAAAGCATGATTAAAATCAAAAGAATTCATGTAACTATCAGGGATTGAATCAACGGAATACTGTACTGCCTCGGGAACGAATAGATGAACAGCATTAAGAACTTGATCTGTAGGAATTCCGTCACCCTCGTAGAGAAATGTTAACAACTCATATGCTGCATTGTAATCAACTCCCCAAGCCTGAAGCGCACGAGCAACACAATCATTTGGATAATAAGCAGTTCGTGTCTCAATGATGAAAGGGTACTCTAATAAAGATAATATTGAGTCATAAAGCCTTTGGGATATATTCACTTCTTCGTAGCTGGAAGTCAAGCATCTCAATCTAGAACCATCATATACGATAACTAATCTCTTTAATGCTTCCTTAAGGACAGGAATCTCTTGCGGATCGTTAATTGATGCGACATCCGATGATAAATCTAAAAAAGGTAAGGTGACTTCAGCCTGGTGGACTGAAGTATTTGTACATGAGGAAATGTAAAATAATGCAAATAATACAATAAGGAAATGACCAATATGTTTCATAATGTTGACGATTATTATTTGTTTATAAAAAACGTTTAAATATAGTAAAAATGTTCATTAGTTTCTTAAAACTCCAATAAGTTTAAAGAAATATGTAGGATACGAAAAATTACAGGCCGTAGACACTGCTTGATTCGGAAATTTGGGTTTCTCCCCATTTTTCTGCGATTTGATCCAGGATGCGGAATACTTCCTGCGGATCGTTTTCCGTCACGAGTCGCATCCTGGTCTCCTTGAAGTCAGGCAGCCCCTTGAAATAGCAGCTTAGGTGGCGGCGCATTTCATATACTCCAGTGGGTATTCCTTTGAGGTCCAGGGAAAGCTGCAGATGCCTTTTCGCCAGTTCCACCCTTTCCCTTACTTCCAACGGCGGAAGCTCCTCTCCCGTAGAGAGATAATGCTTTATTTCCCGGAATATCCAGGGATGGCCGAAAGAAGCCCTTGCGACCATTATTCCGTCCACTCCGTACCTGTCGAAGCATTCCTTCGCCTTCACCGCCGAATTGATGTCTCCGTTGCCAATTATGGGAATATTCATCCTTGGATTGGCTTTTACCTCCCCGATGAGGGTCCAGTCGGCCTCTCCCTTGTACATCTGGCACCTGGTCCGTCCGTGTATCGTGAGGGCCTTGATTCCGGTGTCCTGGAGCCGTTCGGCCAGTTCCACTATGATCTTTGACTTGTCATCCCAGCCGAGCCTTGTCTTTACGGTGACGGGCTTGCTTACGGCATCCACGATCCGCTTGGTGATAAGCACCATCTTGTCGGGATCCTTCATCATCCCCGAGCCTGCTCCGCGTGCTGCTATCTTGCTGACCGGGCATCCGAAATTGATGTCTATTAGGTCGCATCCGTGGCCTCCCACGAGTTCGGTGGCGTGATCGGCCATCCTGGCCGCTTCCACCATCGCATCAGGATCGCTGCCGTATATCTGGATCCCGATCGGAGCCTCCTCCTCGGAAGTCTTCATCTTGTCATAGGCTTTCCGGGCATCCCGGATCAAACCCTCGGAAGGTATGAATTCGGTGTATACTATGTCGGCACCCTGCTCGCGGCATATTCCCCTGAAGGAAGCGTCCGTGACGTCTTCCATAGGGGCCAGGAACACCGGCTTGTCTCCGAGGTCTATGCTGCCTATTTTCATTATGCTTCGCTTGTTTTGCAAAAATAGAAAAAAATTCCTACCTTTGCGACCCCTATAATGTGTAGGGATCGCAATTATAATTTGTTAAACCATTAAAGATCAAGACAGTGGACACACTTAGCTACAAAACAGTATCGCTTAACAAGGCGACTGTGAACAAAGAGTGGGTCGTTATCGATGCCACGGATCTGGCACTCGGACGTCTTGCTTCCAGGGTTGCTCTTGTCCTTCGCGGCAAGACCAAGCCAGGGTTCACCCCTCACGTTGACTGCGGTGACAACGTCATCGTCATCAACGCCGAGAAGGTGGCTCTCAAGGGAGACAAGATGACTGATCGTGTTTACACTCGCTACACCGGTTACCCGGGCGGCCAGCGTTTCACGACTCCGAAGGAGATCCTCGCAAAGAGGCCTGCTGAACTCGTGAGGAGGTCCGTAAAAGGGATGCTCCCTAAGACCCGTCTTGGCGCAAAGCTTCTGGACAACCTGTACGTTTATGCAGGTCCTGAGCATCCGCACCAGGCGCAGAACCCTAGAGAAATTAAGTTGAACGAAATCTAACGGAGCAAATGAAACAGAACAATGCCCTTGGAAGACGTAAGTCAGCTGTAGCCCGCGTTTATCTCGCAGAAGGGAAAGGCAACATCACCATCAACGGACGTACTGTTGAAGAGTACTTCGCAGAAGACTCTCTCCGTTACATCGTGAACCAGCCTTTCGCTGTCACCAAGACCGAAGGTCAGTTCGACGTTAAGATCAACGTCGTCGGCGGCGGTACCAAAGGCCAGGCAGAGGCGATCAGGCTCGGAATCTCCCGCGCCCTGAGCGAACTCGACCGTGAGGCTTACCGTGCAGCCCTCAAGGCCGAAGGCTTCCTGACACGTGACGCCCGCGAGGTGGAAAGAAAGAAGCCGGGTCAGCCAAGTGCTCGCGCACGCTTCCAGTTCAGCAAGCGTTAGTTTGCTGCAGCTGATCAAAGCTGATTTATGTAAAAATGCACAGTCCGGTGCAGACAATCCGGCCCTTTTGGCAGGATGCCGAGACTGCGGAAAATCCCTGGGACTGGCCAGGCCACTGCCCAGAGATTGAAGAAAAGAGTTAAAAAAAACAGAAAAAAGACATTTAAAATGCCACGCACAAATTTCCAAGAACTTCTTGATGCAGGTGTACATTTCGGTCATATGGCCAGGAAATGGAATCCTAAGATGGCTCCTTACATCTTCGACCAGAAGAACGGGATCCATATCATCGACCTGCACAAGACCATCGTCAAGATAGACGAGGCTGCCGATGCAATGAAAGAACTTGCGCGCTCAGGCCGCAAGATCCTCTTCGTCGCTACCAAGAAGCAGGCGAAAGAGATCGTTGCTGAGAAGGCAACGGCAGTCAATATGCCATCGATAACTGAGCGCTGGGCGGGCGGTATGCTTACCAACTTCCCGACCATCCGCAAGGCTGTCAAGAAGATGAACACCATCGACAAGATGAAGGAAGACGGTACATTCGAGAAGCTCGCCAAGAGGGAGCGTCTGCAGATCGACCGTCAGAGGGAGAAACTGGAGAAGAACCTCGGTTCCATCAGGGATATGAGCCGTCTCCCGTCAGCACTTTTCGTCGTTGATATCCAGAAGGAAGCCAACGCCGTCAAGGAGGCCAACCGCCTCAATATTCCGGTATTCGCAATGGTTGATACATGTTGCGATCCTACCTCTATTGATTATGTAATACCGGCCAACGACGACGCTACGAAGTCCATCGAGCTGATTATGAATATCCTTTGCAAGGCCATCGAAGAGGGTCTGAGCGAGAGGAAGCTCGAGAAGGAAAAGGAAGCTACCGAAGAGACTGCTGAAGGCGAGGCTCTCGTCAACCCTACCGGCAAGAAGCTCCGCGCTCGCAAGAACGCCAAGCCAGTCGATGTAGAGGCTGAAGCTGCCGCTCCTGCACCTGCAGCTGCTCCAGTTGAGGAGGCACCTGTTGAAGAAGCCCCTAAGGCTGAATAAACTCTGTTGAACAATTAAATATCACTGATATGGAAATCACTGCTAAAGACGTAATGAAACTTCGTCAGATGACGTCTGCCGGTATGATGGATTGCAAGAAGGCTCTTATCGAGGCTGAAGGCGACTTCCAGAAGGCTGTAGGCATCATCCGTGAGAAGGGTAAGCTCGTCGCTGCCAAGAGGGCTGACCGCGAGACTTCCGAAGGCTCCGTACTTGTCCGCACTGAAGGCGACAAGGCTATCATCGTCTGCCTTGGCTGCGAGACCGACTTTGTCTCCGCAACCCCTGATTTCAAGGCTCTTGCTGCTGAGATCGCTGACGCTGCCATCGCATCGTTCCCTGCTGACGCAGCGGCTCTCAAGGCTTGCAAGTGCTCCAACGGCCACACCGTGGAGGAGGAAATCTCCGCCCAGACCGGAAAGACCGGTGAGAAGCACGTGCTTGCATACTATGCAGCTCTCCAGGCTCCGTTCGTAGGACAGTATGTCCACTTCAACGGCAAGCTCGGTGCTATCGTTTCTTTCAACAAGGTGGTTCCTGAGGAGCTCGGAAGGGCTATCGCTCAGCAAATCACCGCTATGAACCCTGTCGCTGTCTCCGAGGCAGACTGCCCTAAGGAGGTCATCGACAACGAGCGCGCAGTAGCTATCCAGAAGACGAAGGACGAGCAGGTACAGAAGGCTGTCGACGCTGCCCTGAAGAAGGTCGGCATCAATCCTGCCCACGTTGACAGCGAGGCTCACATCGAGTCCAACACCGCCAAGGGTTGGATCACTCCTGAGCAGGCTGCACAGGCTCGCGAGATCATTGCCACCGTCAGCGCAGAGAAGGCAGCTAACCTTCCTGAGCAGATGGTCCAGAACATCGCCAACGGCCGTGTCCAGAAGTTCCTCAAGGAGAATACCCTTGAGAACCAGGATTTCGTCCAGTCCGACGACAAGGTCTCAGTCGTTGCTTACATCAAGTCTGTAGATCCTGAGGCAAAGGTGGTTGCTTTCCGCCGTTACTCTCTCAGCGACTAATCAGTAGACTTATCGCAAGAATCCGATCCAGTCCGAAAGCATTTCCGGACTGGATTTTTAATTTATCAAAATTCTAAGTTAGAGGGGTTATTTTGCCCTTATCGGCAGAAAATAGTTGCAGTTTTACACTATTCTAAATAAGATGAACACCCTGTGCCTTCACGGCAGAGGGTGTTCGCAATTCTAACCTAAAACTTAACCTATGAAAAAACTATTCGATGCAAATATAAACAAATTCGATACCACAAGCAAATTGTTTACATTAACTTTTGTTTCAAAGGATAGTTTTATAGTTCAAAAGGATTTGTTTGCCCTTTTTTGCAAAATTGTGCGACAAAAATCAAAGTTATTCTTCCGGAAGGCAGCTCTTGTCAAGGGTGACTTTCTGGATCTTCACATCCATCTTCGGCTTCTCGTTTTCGGTAGCGACTGATGCTATCCTGTCGATGATGTCGATTCCCTGGATCGTTTCTCCGAACACCGTGTATTCTCCGTTGAGCTGGGCGCAGTTCTCAGGGCTCTGGACGAGATAGAACTGTGAGCCAGAAGATTCTTTCTTCGGGTTGGCGACATCGCCGCGGCGGGCTGCCGCAAGAGCGCCCTTCTTGTGCTTATATTCAGGAACGAATTCGGCAGGAATAGTGTATCCGGGGCCTCCCTGTCCCCAGGTCTGCTTGCCTTCCGGGGTGGTATTCTTGGTATTCGGGTCTCCTCCCTGGATCATGAAGTTGTTGATGACCCTGTGGAAGAGGAGTCCGTCGTAATAGCCTGTGAGAGCCAGTTTCGCGAAGTTGTCGCGATGTTTGGGAGTCTTCGAGTACAGTTTGACCTTTATGGTACCGAGGTTCGTCTCGATGTCGAATATGGGTTCCTCCGGAAGCTTTGCCATTATTTCTTCAGCGGTCTTTTCCCTCTGTGCCTTGAGGACGGCCGCTATGGAATCCTGGCGTGCCTGTTCTGCGGCTGCTGCTTCGGCCGCTTCCTTTGCTGCCTTTTTGGCTGCACTCTGGCAGCCGAGAACCATCACCGCCGCAGCGAAGCAGGTGAAAGCTCTGAACAGATGTCTTTTCATATCAATTCAATAATCAGAAGTTGCGGTAATTGTAGCCCATCGTATCATAGATCTTGAAGATCTTGTCTTTCAAGGAGGTCTTGAACCTTTCCAGGTCCTTCCTGGCCGGATCGCACCACTGAATCTCGCTCAAGGCATCCAGTCTAGGCAGGAGCATATACTCGAGGTGCTCCGGAGTGGCTATGTATTCGGTCCAGAGGTTGGCCTGGACACCGAGGATGTGCTTCTGCTGCTCCTGGTCAAGCCCCTCAAGTGGCTCGTAGCCATAGACTTTCTCAAGAGGAAGGTCTCCTCCGATGCCGAACGGTTCCTTGTCCTTGTCCTGGGACTGGTAATAGTCGAAGTAGCAGTAAGTGTTCGGAGTCATAATCACGTCGAAGCCCATCGATGAAGCCTGGATGCCACCTTTGACGCCCCTCCAGGACATCACGGTAGCTCCTTTGGCAAGCTCACCCTCCAGGATTTCGTCCCATCCGATGATCTTGCGGCCGTGGTCGTTGAGGAACTTCTGTATCCTTGCCGTCACATAGCTCTGCAGATACTGCTCAGCCGTGTGCCCGTTCGAGGCCTTTATTCCCAGCTGCTTGATGCGAGCCTGGCATTCAGGGCACTTCTCCCACTCGGACTTAGGGCATTCGTCGCCTCCGATATGGATATATTCGGAAGGGAAGATATCCATAAGCTCCGTGAATACATCCTCGAGGAAGGTGAACATCGCATCCTTACCCGGGCAGAGAACCTGGTCAGAGATGCCCCAGCGGGTCCAGACCTCGTAAGGGCCTCCGGTGCATCCAAGCGCAGGATATGCGGCGAGGGCTCCCATCATATGCCCAGGAAGGTCTATTTCCGGAATGATTGTAATCCCGAGATTGTCCGCATAGGCTACGATGTCCCTCATCTGTTCCTGGGTGTAGTAGCCTCCGTAGCGTATCCCGTCGTTGCTGTTCCAGTCTTTCTTGACCACGGTTCCGTTGCGGAAAGCACCTATCTCGGTGAGTCTCGGGTATTTCTTTATCTCGACTCTCCATCCCTGGTCGTCCGTAAGGTGCCAGTGGAAGCGGTTCAGTTTGTGGAGCGCCATTACGTCCAGATATTTCTTCACCTCCTGGACAGAGAAGAAATGCCTGGAGCAGTCGAGGTGCATTCCCCTGTAGGCGAACCTTGGCTTGTCCTGTATCTTGACGCAAGGGAAGAGGAACTTCTCGTCGGGCTTGACCGTATTGCCGAATATGGAAGTTGCGGTCAGTTGCTTCAGAGTAGCGAGGGAATGCAGGAATCCCGCGTATGAGGACGCCTTGACCAAGCAGGATTTCTTCTGGATATCGATGGAATACTCTTCCGGAGCCAGGGAATCATCCTTCAGGAATATGAATCCCTTCATCTTTCCGTTGTTTAAAGAGTTGGCCAGGCCGACGGGTACTGCGAAGGAGCAAGTCCTGCCGCTGATGAAAGTAATCTTGTCAGCGAACTCCTTGATGGCTTTCTGGCTCTTCGTATCGATGTTCTGGTCGCAGTTGAAATTGGCGCCGGAAGCCTTGAAGGTACCCTTCCCGATCTCCACGCTCTGTGGATATGGGATCACGTTGACGACCGTTTCCTGCTTCTTTGCAGACATGTTCGCAGGCAGCAGCAGGCAGGTCAGGCCGATGATGGTAAACAATCTTTTCATTTGTGAATATGGTTTATTGTTGTTATCCGTTTGTCAGTAAAAAATGAAACCCAGTATACCCCCGGCCAGGATGATGGGAATGGGCCCGACCTTGAAAACCAGGGAAGCGGTTACGGCTGCAGCGAAGAGCACCCAGCTGCTCCAG
Organism: uncultured Bacteroidales bacterium; assembly: GCA_905235085.1. Classification (GTDB taxonomy): domain Bacteria; phylum Bacteroidota; class Bacteroidia; order Bacteroidales; family UBA932; genus Cryptobacteroides. The sequence goes on from CAJOKD010000003.1 coordinate 105,357, forward strand.
TGCGGGAAATTCTCCTTGACTACGCTGATGTCGAAACCCCAGAACAGGGGAGTACCGCCCCAGGCGGTCCTGAACATAAGTATCAGTCCGGCTGCACCGATCAGCCCCACCACAGCCGGGCGGAGCCAGCTCATAACTCCCTCGAATATCCTGTTTTGCCTGAACTTGGTGTAGAACTTGACCATAATCAAGACTATCAGGAATGAAGGCAAGACCACCGCCAGGGTTGCCGTAGCGGAACCTACTATGCTGATCAGATGGCTTGCCCCGGCATTGTGGAGAACCTCGTAGCCCACGTAGGTGGCGCAATTGATACCGATGGGCCCGGGAGTCATCTGTGAGATTGCGACGATGTCCGTAAAGGCGCTTTCCGTCATCCAGGTATGGGTCACGACAACCTGGGTCTGGATGAGTGAAAGCATAGCGTAGCCTCCGCCGAACGTGAACAAACCGATCACGAAGAACACGTAGAACAACTGCAGGAAGAGTGTAGGGTCAACCATTCCGCATCCTCCTTTCCTTGTACACGGTGAAAGCCAGCGCAAGTACGATCAGCACCAGCAGCAGCCATATCGGCGAGAAACCCAGGAAAGCGACCCCGACCAGGGTGATGCCGGATATCAGCCACGCCCACCAGGTCTTGTTGCCCTTCCTTGCCATATTGATCATCGGGACTATGATCAGGGACACCACCACAGGCCTGATGCCTTTGAATATCCTTTCCACGACAGGATTGTCCTTGTATCCCGAGAATATCATCGCGATGAGCAGGATTATCAGGAATGAGGGAAGGACGGTCCCGAGGGTCGCTGCTATGCTACCTCTTGTCCCGCGCAGCTTATGTCCTGCAAAGATGGACATATTGACAGCCAGGATACCCGGAGCGGATTGGGACAGGGCGATTATGTCTGGCAGTTCTTCGTCGGTTAGCCATCCTCTCTTGACAAGTTCATCGCGGATGATGGGAATCATCGCGTAGCCTCCGCCTATGGTGAAGGCTCCGATCTTCGCGAATACAAGAAAAATCTTCCAGAGAGGTATCATATCCGATAATAACTCTCAAAGATAATGATTATTTCTCTATCTTTGTGCTGCAATGGTTCAATGCAATCTCAACTGCAGCGGGTGTGAACTGACGGCCGGGAAAAGGAAAAACATCCTGGTCGATGTAATCGGTCACAAGCTTGAAGGCGGAGCTCTGGATTTTTCAGGCCGTCAATCACTTACCATAGAATTCGGGGAATATGTGATCTGCTTCGTGAACTATTGCGGAGATAATGTCCACATCGGAAGGAAAATCCTTTCCAACCATCCTGCAGTCGTGTTGGATATCATTGACTCGATGTCCCTGGAGAACAACCTAAGGCTCACTTCCAGGCTGATCGATATGGACTCCAAGGCCGTTCTCGCATTCGCAGGTTACAACCGCCTCCTGGCCACCGGCCATTCCCTCGACTATGTTACCCTCGGCGAGATGATGGGTTTTCCCGCCACCGTCATCGACGAATCCGAGGAGAGCTTCAGCAGGCTGCTCTCGCTGATTGTCGAAACCTATCTCCAGCCTGGGAAAAAGCACGTCCACGTGCCCTACGGACTGGACGTGGACAAGGCCATCGACAGGATAACGGCCCTCATTTCCGACTCTCCGGGGCTTTCCGACACATATCACGACCGCTATCTGGCAGTCCGCCTGCTTGAGGATCCCCAATACATCATCCCTGCCCTGGAAGGTTATCCGAAGGCCTCGCAGATAGTTGAGGCTGCACGGGAGGAGTCCGAGATTCTCTCCCGTCAGCTCGGCGAGACTCCGGAGGCCTTGATCAGGAAGGCCCGCCACGGTTATGTCCACGGTGCCTTGGTCGAGACCCTCCGGCACAGTTCCGACAATTCGGACCATACCCTCCTGCAGAAGATAGACGCAGTCCTTACTAACCGCCTGATAGGCCTTCCGCTGCTCCTCGTCGTCCTGTTCCTGGTTTTTGAAGCCACTTTCGCGATCGGAGCATGGCCTCAGAAGTGGATAGAGGACGGAGTCGCGCTCCTGTGCGACTGGCTTTCCGGAGTCCTGCCGTCCGGCTGGCTCTCAAGTATGTTGGTGGACGGGGTCGTACAAGGCTGCGGAGCTGTCATATCCTTTGTGCCTAACATATTCATACTCTTCATATTCCTATCTTTGCTCGAGGACACGGGATATATGGCCAGGGCAGCGTTCCTGATGGACAAGATAATGCACAGGATAGGCCTTCACGGCAAATCCTTCGTTCCGATGCTGCTGGGTTTCGGCTGCAACGTTCCGGCCGTGATGGCCGCCAGGTCCATCGACAATCCCAAGGACAGGACCCTCACGATGCTGATGATCCCGTTTATGTCCTGCTCAGCGAGACTTCCTGTCTATATGCTGTTCGTGGGAGCCTTCTTCGCCCGGTCCAAGGCCTTGGTAATGATAGGGTTATACCTTGCGGGAGTCCTGCTTTCCATCCTCTTCGCGATAGTGATGAAGCGCACCAGATGGTTCCGCAAGGAATCCGACGACTACGTGTCGGAACTTCCGGCGTTCCGCAAGCCTGCAATCAGGAGTACCTGGAACCACGTTTGGGAAAGGACTTCGGACTACCTTCACAAGATCACTACCGTGATCCTTGCGGCCTCTGTGATCATCTGGGCGCTTGAATATTTTCCTACTGACCGGACCCATGGCGGGAAATACAAGGAAGAGTCCTATCTGTGCGACATCGGGAAGGGGATGGAGCCTGTTATGAAGCCGCTCGGCTTTGACTGGAAGATGAATGTCTGCCTCCTTACCGGACTTCCGGCCAAGGAAGCCATCGTCAGTACTATGGGTATCTTGTACCATACCGATGAAAATGAATCCCTTTCCGAGGCGATGACTGAGGGAGAAGGGATGAACCAGGCCGTGGCCTTGGCATTCCTGCTGTTCGTGCTCCTGTATTTCCCTTGCGTCGCGACGATAGCGACTCTCAGGAAGGAAATAGGCTGGAAATGGGCTGCATTTTCCGTGGTACACTCCCTTGTACTGGCCTGGGTGGTGGCTTTCCTGGTATTCAACGTGGGGAGTCTGCTGGTCTAGCCGCGCCTGACCATCCGGGCTACGGTTTCCCTTGAAGTCAGTCCGTCGGGGCCGTGGGACGAGGAATGGAATTCCATTATCCCGGTGTATCCTTCAATATGGGCTATGTTCTCCGGCCTTACACCGGATCCTGCCAGGACCGTTATCCTGCCTGCCGCGGCTTCGTTCAACTTCTTCAGGGTCCTGAGGCCGTCGTTGACATTCGCAGCGTGCCCCGCTGTCAGCAGCCTGTCGCACCCGAGAGAAATTATATCCTCCAGGGCCTTGAAAGGATCCCTGCACTCGTCGAAAGCCCTGTGGAAAGTGACCCGGAGGCCACCGGCCGCTTCCATCAGCCCCGCCATCGCTTCGATGTCCACATTTCCGTCGGAATCCAGGACACCTATGACGACTGCGTTGACACCGAGGTCCTTGCACATTTCGATTCCGTCGTAAATGTGTCCGATCTCGTTGCCGGAATAAATGAAACCGCCGCCGCGCGGGCGGACCAGGACGTTGATTGGAATACTGACTTTTGAAAGAGTTTCTTCAAGGATGCTGCGCTCAGGGGTGATTCCGCCGCAGGAAAGGTCGCTGCACAGTTCTATCCGCAAAGCACCGCCGGCTTCCGCCTCCAGGGCTTCGTAAACGCTGGTGCAGCAGCATTCGAGGAATCTTTTCCCGGCTTCCATATCCTCAGGAGACCTTGCCGGTGCCTTCCAGTTCGAGCAGCAGTTCCGGACGGCAGATATCAGCTATCAGGAAATGCATCGGAACCCCTTTCCAATGGCCTTCGAGGCACTGTGCGATCGTGTCCGCATCTTCCGGATATTTCACATAGACCCTGACGATGTCGAAGTCGAACCTGCTGTATCCTGCTCCGATGTTAGAAGGAGCCACAAGATGCTCCACGACATCGATAAGTCCTTCGCTCTGTACTTTTGCGTCCTTAGAGAACTCGCTGTTCTCTCCCTTTATGGATGCCGTGCCGGAGACATATACCGTATCCCCGAGCAGCCTGGCCCTTTCGAATTTGGGCGTGGTGCGGACTTCCTGACGGCCTGCTTCCAGCACCTTGCCGGAATATTTGTGTGCAGGAACCTGGATAGGATTGTCGATAGGCTTGCTGACGGCTGAGGAATCCTTGACGGCATAGACGCAGACCATAACCCCTCCTGCCGAGCAGCCAATCCCGGTAGCAGCCGGATAACCGCCGCTCCAGTCAGCATCCTTGTAGAAGGCAGACCTTGCGTCATTGAACATCTGGTAGTTCTGCAGGCCGTCGTTCACCTGCGTGATATGGTCGATATAGTTCCACTGGCGGACTATATCCGATGGCGAAAAGCCCTCAGCATCAAGTATTTCCCTAATCCTTGAAAAAACCTTGGCGCTTTGTTCCCCGACATCGCCCGCTTCCGGGAAATGGATGCCCTGTGAAATCAGTTCTGTCCCGTCCGTAGAATTCAGCAGAAGGTAGTCTCCGTTGCATTCTATCTCTCCCGCTCCCTTAATGGACAGAACCTCGGCCGTAAGCCTTCCGCTAACCGGCGCCTGTGCCACGAAACTTACGAGAGGCTTGTCTTCGCCCAGATACTCCCGGCAAACTTCCTGGAGAGTCTTGTCGTATGCAAGGTACTCTTCCAGATTCCCTGCATCGTAGAAGAACACGATGCTCAGGGTGGTAAGGGGATTCTCTATCTGTCCGATGATATCCCTGCACTGGGCATCCAGCGCAGCGTCCGATAGGGAGGTCAGTACCGTGACTATTTTCTCGGTCATTGGCATTCTTTCTTTCAAAGTCCTGCAAATATCGGAAAAATAATCCTAAGTGAAACTATAATTAATGGCTACGAAGAAGGATGTCATACCAACTTTTGGTGATTGTATGCCCCGGGTAGGGGAATTAACTTTGCAGCGATGAAATTATCAGAGTTACAGACAGGAGCTTCCGGAATAGTAGAAAAGGTGGGCGGGACAGGCAGTTTCCACAAGAGGCTCATCGAAATGGGCTTCGTGCCCGGGAAGAAGGTTGAGGTGATCATGAACGCTCCCCTTAAGGATCCCGTTGAATATGAGATACTTGGCTATAAGGTGTCTCTCCGGCGCGAAGAGGCGGCATTGATCGAAGTCTCTTCCGAGGAGGAATATAACAGGAAAAATGACCGGCCCATCAGGGTGGCCCTCGTAGGCAATCCCAACTGCGGCAAGACTTCCATCTTCAACCTGGCTTCCGGCAGTCACGAACACGTCGGAAACTACAGTGGTGTAACCGTCGATGCCAAGGAAGGGCGTTTCGAATGGAAGGGCAGGAAGATCCTTTTCGTGGACCTTCCGGGGACATATTCCCTTTCCGCCTTTTCCCCTGAGGAGAAGTTCGTCCGGGACAATCTCGTCGGAAACGTCCCTGACGTGGTCATCAATGTCGTGGATGCTTCCAACCTGGAAAGGAACCTCTACCTTACCACGCAGGTGAAGGATATGAATCTCAGGACCGTGATGGCCCTGAACATGTACGATGAACTGAAGGCGAGGGGAGACAGTATCGACACAAGGAAGCTCGGGCGGTTGCTGGGTATGCCGGTATGTCCGACGGTCGGCAGGACCGGGGAAGGTATTCCGGAGCTTTTGGACACTGTGCTGGATGTCTATGACAATGCCTCCGAAAGCGACCCGGTGTCCATAGACAAGATCATCGAGGGCGATGACTCTGACTCCGCCAGGATCGAACTGAGATACAACTTCATACACGACGTGCTTTCCAAGACCTATGTCCGCCATATCGAGCCGGTGGGGGATAAGTCGTGGACGGAAAAGATAGATTCTGTGGTCACCAACAAATGGGCGGCCTTCCCGATATTCATTGTCATCCTCTACTTGATATTCAAGGCCACTTTCTCCCTCGGGAACTATCCTATGAACTGGATAGACTTCCTGGTAGGTAAATTCGGGGAGCTCGTGGCGACGTTCATGAAAGACGGATGGCTCAAGGACCTTGTGGTCGATGGAGTGGTGGCAGGCGTCGGCAGCGTGCTTGTATTCCTGCCTAACATATTGATACTTTATTTCTTCCTGTCAATCATGGAAGACACGGGGTATATGGCGCGTGCGGCATTCATCATGGATCGCCTGATGCACAGGATAGGCCTTCACGGCAAATCCTTCATTCCGATGGTCATGGGATTCGGGTGCAACGTGCCGGCAATAATGGCAACCAGGGCGATAGAGAGTCGGAAGAGCAGGCTGATAACCATAGCCATAATTCCTTTCATGTCGTGCGCAGGCCGACTCCCTATCTTCGTCCTGCTTGCAGGGGCCTTCTTCCCTCGCAGTTCGGCAATGGCGCTGCTGGGGATCTATTTCCTCGGAGTATTGTTCGCTATCCTGTCGGCAGCCATCCTTAGCCGTTTCATCAAGGAAGACAACCTACCGTTCGTGATGGAGCTTCCGCCGTACCGTGTCCCTACCGGAAAGGCCGTCTGGCGCCATACATGGGAGAAGGGCAAGCAATATCTTGAGAAAATGGCCACCACCATCCTTATCGGATCCGTTGTGATCTGGTGCCTGGGATATTTCCCTCGCTCCGACAAAGGGGAGGCCTACCAGCAGGAGCATTCCTACATAGGCCAGTTCGGCAAGGCGGTTTCTCCTGCGATGGAGCCGCTCGGATTCAGCTGGAAGATGGACATCAGCCTGCTGTCGGGTGTCGTCGCCAAGGAGCTTGTGGTAAGTACCCTGGGTGTCATGTACGCTTCCGACGGAACGGCCACAGAGGACAATACTCAGCTCCAGTCTGCACTGGCCGGCTCGATCAGCCTTCCTGCTGCAGTCGCTTTCATGATATTCATACTCTTGTATTTCCCTTGCATAGCGACATTCGTGGCCATCAAGAACGAGACAGGAAAATGGCGCTGGGCGATTGCGATCTGCGTATATACTATGCTGCTTGCCTGGTTGATAGCCTTCGTGGGCTTCCATATCACGGCATTGTTTGTCTGATGGGCTAAAAATAGTATTTTTGCGATATGAAAGAAATACTGACTCCGGACACCGTCCTTTCGGATATGATAGATTACGATTTCGGCCTGCTCCAGGTCGTATCAAGGATAGGCCTCGACCTGAAGTATTCAGGGTTGAGGATCTCCGATGCCTGCGCCGGAAGCGGCATAGACCCGGGCACCTTCCTGCTGATATGCAAAGTCTATTCTTCCGATGGATTCGTGCCGTCCAAAACCGAGATAGCTTCCGGAAATATTTCGGACATAATACGTTATCTCCACGGGTCGCACCTCTATTACACCGGTGCGGCGCTCTCCAGCCTGGAAGCGTTCTTCGACCGTCTCATCGCTCCTTGCGAGGAGAAGCGCCGGGAAGTTATCCGTCGGTTCTGCACGGATTACCGGGATGAACTGGTCAAGCATTTCGCGTACGAAGAAGAAGTAGTCTTTCCTTACATCGAGTCCCTGCAGTCCGGAAAGACAGTCGAGGGTTATTCAATCTCCAGCTTCGAGGAGCATCACGACAACGTGGAAGAGAAGCTGGAGGATATGAAGAACATAGTGATGAAGTATCTTCCTGCCGAGTGTGACAATTCCGGAAAGATTGCGGTTCTGCTTTCCATATATCACCTTCAGGACGATCTCCGTCGCCATACCTACGTCGAGAACGGCATCCTTGTCCCTATGGTCACCAATCTGGAAAGCAATGGAAGATAGGAAGTCGGTAGCTTTGATAATTCCGTCCTACATCGTAGCGAAGGGTCTGGAAACCATACTGGATGCGACAGGGGAGTTTCTGGTATCCGAGAATATCTACGACTGTTCCCGAAGCGGGAAGGCCAGGCTCAGGAATATAGATCCGGATATAGTCGTAATCGATCCGGCGGTCCTGGATTTCCAGGGGCGGAAGGAAGGGCGGATGATGATAGGGGAACTGTGCGATTCGGTCGTCCTTGCCCTGGAAGGCCCTGCGGTGAATGACGAAATCCTACGTCAATATGACGGTTCCATCTCCTTGTATGACAGCCCTTCAGCACTTGTCCGCAAGCTACACAATGCCATTGATTCCAGGCAGGCTGAACCATTCTCCGACAGTGGCGAACTCTCTGTCAGGGAGAAAGAGATCCTGGTCTGCGTCGCGCAGGGTATGCTCAACAAGGAAATCGCAGACAAGTTCAACATTTCCATCTACACGGTTATATCCCACCGCAAGAACATTACTCGCAAGACTGGCATCAAAACAGTCGCAGGCCTGACCGTCTATGCGCTGCTCAACAACCTGATAGACATAGGTTCGGTTCAGTCTTGACAGGCTTGATTATTTTCCTATATTTGCGATATGAAGAGAATTACGATAGCACTGCTGTGTCTCCTTATGTCGCTGGCTGCGCTGGGACAGGATGTCAGTTATGTCCTTGACAAGGATATTTCCTATTCGACCAAGAAAGATGCCTATTCGAAGAAAAGGCTGAAGCTGGATATCTACCATCCGCGTAGGGGAGGGGACTGTCCGGTCTTGGTCTGGTTCCACGGCGGGGGACTCACCGGAGGGCACAAGTCGGTCCCGGAAGCTCTTAAGGAGCAGGGACTTGTGGTAGTCGCCGTGAATTACCGGCTCCTGCCTGCCGTGACCGTGAGGGATGCCATCGACGATGCCGCGGAAGCTGTCGCCTGGACTTTCAGGAATATCTCCAGCTACGGAGGCTCTCCTTCAAGGATCTATGTCTCCGGGCATTCGGCCGGCGGATATCTGACAATGATGCTCGGGTTCGACAAGGAATACCTGGCCAGATATGGGGCGGATGCAGATGCAATCGCCGCCCTGCTACCACTCAGCGGCCAGGCTATCAGCCATTTCGCCTATCGGGATATGAACGGGATGGGAGCCCTTCAGCCTATTGTCGATGAATATGCTCCGCTGTACTGGGTGCGAAAGGACTGTCCGCCGACTCTTCTTGTGACAGGGGACCGGGAGGATGAACTCTATGGGAGATACGAGGAGAATGCCTATCTCTGGCGTATGATGAAACTCAGCGGCCATCCGTCCGTCACACTGGTCGAGCACAAGGGCACCAACCACAACACGATGCTCGCTCCCGGCCTCGCCGATGTGCTGGATTATATCAAAACGAAGTAGTTTTTGGTACATATCAAGAGATTAGCCGCCCTTCGGGCGACTTTTCTCTTGATGTCCACCAGCAAAGAAAACGCAGACGAGGCTCTGCCTCCTTTTGTTTTTATGCCAGACCTGTCAAGTGCAAGCACTATCAGACCTGGCATAAAAACAAAAATGCCGCACGCAAGTGCGGCATCTGCTATTTTCATTGCATCGGGTGGAGATAAAGAGATTCGAACTCTTGACCCCCTGCTTGCAAAGCAGGTGCTCTACCAACTGAGCTATACCCCCTTTCAGTAGGCCCTGGCAGAGTTGAACTGCCGACCTCTACATTATCAGTGTAGCGCTCTAACCAACTGAGCTAAGAGCCTGTATAATAAAGAAAGATTAGTACGGCAAAATACCGTTCACCTTGTACGAGCGCGCCGCTGCCAGGACTGACTCCAAAAAGGAGGTGTTCCAGCCACACCTTCCGGTACGGCTACCTTGTTACGACTTAGCCCCAGTTACCACTTTCGCCCTAGGCCGCTCCTCTCGGTCACGGACTTCAGGCGCCCGCGGCTTCCATGGCTTGACGGGCGGTGTGTACAAGGCCCGGGAACGTATTCACCGCGCCATGGCTGATGCGCGATTACTAGCGAATCCAACTTCGTGGAGTCGGGTTGCAGACTCCAGTCCGAACTGAGACGGCTTTTCGAGATCCGCATCCTGTCACCAGGTAGCTTCCCTCTGTGGCCGCCATTGTAACACGTGTGTCGCCCCGGACGTAAGGGCCGTGCTGATTTGACGTCATCCCCCCCCTCCTCACACCTTGCGGTGGCAGTCTCGTCAGAGTCCCCAGCTTTACCTGATGGCAACTGACGACAAGGGTTGCGCTCGTTATGGCACTTGAGCCGACACCTCACGGCACGAGCTGACGACAACCATGCAGCACCTCGATGCAGGCCCCGAAGGGCGTCACTGTCTCCAGATCTCTTCCTGCACCGTTCGAGCCCGGGTAAGGTTCCTCGCGTATCATCGAATTAAACCACATGTTCCTCCGCTTGTGCGGGCCCCCGTCAATTCCTTTGAGT
>CAJOKD010000004.1 GCA_905235085.1 uncultured Bacteroidales bacterium
TACTGCTTCGCGGAAAAATCGTCCTTGATCTGCGCTGGAAGGGCATTGTAGGCGATGCGCTCCAGCCAGTCCGCCCAACGGACATCCCCGCTTATGCGCAGCATCGTTTCCAGAGAAAACATCATCTCTACGGCGGTGCAAAGTTCGCTGCCGCGGGAAGGTGAACCGAAATGCAGCATTTCGTCCCCTGCCCATAGTCCGTTGGGGATGCCCACGGTATGACCGATATTCCGGGCGGCCACTGCCGGCGCTTCCAGGTCTGACTTATCGTGAGAATACTGCCACCAGACCAGGGGTGCCTTGAATCCCTGGGCAAGGTTGACACAATGCACGCTCCCTTGCCGGGAAAAGATGTCGCCGGACAGGAACAATGACGTCCAGTCAGTCGTCTGTGAATGTAGTTGCACTCCCAATCCCAGCAGCCAAGGCTCTCCAGTCAGATTATAAAGCCAGTAGGCGACATCCAAGTTGTCAGCACCACGCCAGGTGCCCCAATCGGTCCAATGATCAAGAGGAGTTTGCGCTAGGTGGTCCGCCTGATAACGGAGATATGATTTCAAGAAAGACAATGCGCGAGGATCCTCAGTTGCTTCATAGTATTGACGGATAACCTTCAAGACTACCATCTTAGGCCACCAGTCGTGGGTCTGTCCCCTTTGCAGGCCATAGACAAAAGGATGATCTGTGGACGGCCCCATATAACCATCCGGCTGTTGGGATGCCAAGATGGCCTCCACCCACATCTGCGCCTTCTCGATCAACGACTGATCCTGAAGGAGATAAGCTAAAGGCAGCAAGCCGTCCAACCAGTAGGGTCCTCGCTCCCACGCGTCGCCATCACCGCCAAGCCAGGCATTGTTCTGTCCCACAACTTCTGGATAAACTTTATCTAGGGTACCTGTAAGTCCTAGAGCTTGCTGTTCAAGTTGTTCCTGCAACCAGCCACCAGCCCGGACTGCACCGATGGGAAGGATCGCATACTGGGAAGGCTCCAAAGGGGTCCTGTTGAATACTTGGGCATTCGCCAGGACACCACATAGAATGAGGAGAGCAGAGATTATTCTTTTCATTTTTCCAAAAGGTTCAATTGATAGTGGATAGACCATCGGAGCGTTTCTCCGGGAGCCGCTTCGAGCAGGTTGTAGGGCTCCACACAAGCTATTCGATGATTAGCCCAGAAGACCGAATGAGATACAGGGATATCTCCTTTGATGGATATGGTCAGCGGCCCTTCGTGGAGGGTAATAGCATAGGGCATACCAGTTTCCCCTGCCTGATGCACATTGCCGGCATAGACCGACTCACCTGCCCGGAGTTTCCTGGAAAAACGGATCCCTCCATCTGTGAAAGCGACGGAATCATAGGCCGCACGCCAGGTCCCCTCCGGTCGGAACGGGAAGTCAATCCTTCGGGAAGGGCCGGATTCCAACTTACCCATAGTGAAGAAATTATGGTTGTAGACCGTTCCGTTCCAGGGAATCTGGACATTCAATGTATGGTTGATGTCAAATGCGTAGTCCGAGACGATTCGTATTTCTTTTGTATAAGTGTAACAACCATCGACAGTATGGCAGAAGATGTTGGAACCTCCCTGCACCCGGACGTCCCAGCGTCCGGGATCGACAACGGTGTACAGTTTGAAACGATCGTATGGTTCAGGTGTGGGCAACAGGAGACCGACTCCAGGTTTCAGCCAATATGAATCTACCGGCATCAGCGAGAACTCTTCAACTGGTCCGAGGACGGCGTCGTGCTTCGTTGGCGAATACTGCTCAAACCAAGGTGAGCAGAGCTCTGTATCCTTGAATATGAGCGACTTGAATATCCCGCTCCTATCAAAACGGGTACCTTCGTAATAGCCGTCCAAGGGATGATGGAGTTCCAAAAGCATGACTATTTCTTCCAGAAAGTTTCAATCTCTTCCAACGACTTTCCCGTTGTGTCAGGAACGCACTTGTACATTATAAGCAGGTAAGGGATGCACATAAAGGCGAAAAGGAAGAACGTTCCGGCAGGAGTAAGATTCTCCAGCATCCACGGCGTCAGCTGCCCGATCAGATAAGTACCGATCCAGAGCGCAAATCCGGCTATGGACATTGCAAGGCCCCGCACGCGATTGGGATACATCTCGCTCAAAAGGACGAACACGACGGCACTGATAGAGATGGCCGTGCAGAATACATATAGCAGGAAGAATGTGAGCATGAACCAGTCAGGCAGATTCGAGAACGGCAGGAAATACAGGCCGATCATCACCAAGCAGAAGATCATACCACCTACGCCCCACCAAACCAATTGCTTCCGGCCTACCTTGTCGATGATGACAAGGGCGATGACCGTGGTAAGCATATTCACGACACCGACAAGTACAGTGGAGAAGAGGGGATCTTCAAACCCGGCATCCGAAAAGATCTTTGGGCCATAGTACAGGACGGCATTAACACCCATGAACTGACCAAGGATGGCGATAGCGCAGCCTATGAGCACAGCCCTCAGGATACCAGGTTCCCGCAGGGCCTTCCATTCTTCGCGTTTGTCCTTCCTTTCTCCGCGTACCGCCAGCCAGCGGGGGCTTTCGGGGATGAAGAAAATGAGTACCAGAAACAGAAGGTCGGGAATAGCCTCACAACCTAGCATACCCCTCCAGTACTCCTGATTGAACATAGCTTTGCCCAGTTCCGGGTCCGTTGCATCCAAGGCCGCAGCCTTCAGAATAAAGAAATTCATCAGATAAGCCAGCAGAAAACCGATCGTAATGAATAGTTGGTATAAGCTGACCATAGTCCCCCGTACCCGGGCAGGAGAGACCTCCGAGATGTATATGGGCGAAACGATGGATACGATGCCGATGCCGAATCCTCCAATCATTCGGAAGACGACAAGTTGCGCGAAATCGGAGCATACGGCACATCCGATGGCCGAGATGGAAAAAAGGAGTGCCGAAATCAGCATCGTTTTCTTCCTGCCCAGAAAATCTGAGAGCATTCCAGCCACCAGGACACCAAGTATCGAGCCGATAAGAGCACAACCGACATACCAGCCCTCACCGCCTGTCGACAGGCTGAACTGTGCTTTCACCACTTCTGTAGTTCCCGAGATGACAGCCGTGTCGTATCCAAAAAGGATTCCGCCAATGGCGGCTACGACTGCAAGGAATACTATTCGTGCACTTATCTTTTCTGTCATAGTGAAATAGCTTCCAAAATACAACTTATCTGATACAGACCTCTGGGAACGTGGAAGCAGCCCTTCCACTTTCCGCCCTTCAGGGGCAGCAGAACCTCTCCGCGACGGTTCAGATAGCCGAACCACTCTGGGTACTCGGGATCTAGGAAGTTCTTCCACAGGTATTCGTCCAGTTTCAGGAACCACTCAAGGGCTTTCTCGTTGCCGGTGAGCTGGTAGCCCTTGATCATTGCGATGGCACTCTCCAAGTGCACCCACCAGAGCTTCTGGTCCCACTCCAGTTCCTGTAGAGGACAGCCTTTGCGGTCCATAAAGTAGAAGATGCCGCCGTACTCCTTGTCCCAGCCGTAGTCGATGACGCGGAGGGCGATTTCTACGCTCTTTTCGATGATATCCTGCCTATGGAGCCTGAGGCCCAGGTTCATCATAAACCAGAGGGCTTCCAGGTCGTGGCCAGGATTGATGCGGCGGCCTTCAAAGCAGTCGATGAGGGTGCCGTCCGGTGCCAGGTTCTCCACCATAACGCCCAAATCCGGCTGGTAGAAGACGTCGAAGACTTCGTGCAGGGCCTCGTCGATGGTCTTGTCCAGCAGGGACTTGTCCTCGATGATGGGCTCTATCTCCAACGCCATATTGCAGATGATCATCGGGAGGGCGAAATCCTTCATCGGCCGGGTACCGGGGACGGCTTTCAGCCACTTGCCCTTCGGATTCGAACGACGCTCCAGGATACGCTGGAAGGTTTTCCGGGCGATATCGGCATAGTGCTCGTTGCCAGTAGCGACGGCGAGCTGGGCGAAGCCCATACAGGCAAAGGTGTTGGAAAAGATGTTGTAGGGGGCGATGATGGGTTTTCCCTCGCGAGTCAGCGAAAAATAGAAATCATAGTTTCCGTCATGCCCATATTTCTCCAGGAAGCGGGCGCCCTGCTCTGCGCAGGCGAGCCACGCCGGATTCTTCTCCACCTGGTTGTACAGCATCGCGAAAAGCCAGATCTCCCTGCCTTGCAGCCAGACGAACTTGTCGGTGTCGAAGATGCTTCCATCCCTGTTCAGGCAAGTAAAGTACCCGCCATATTCATTGTCCTGTGAATTCTCCAACCAAAAGGGCAGCACTCTGGTATACAATTCCGTGCGGTAGCGTTGCGCCATTTCGGCAAAATCCTGTTTCGTCATGGGCTTTCCTTTGATTATCCAGACAAAAATAATACAATTGTATGAATAATGAAACACAGCGCACCACAGTTATAGAGAATCGAAGGTCCTTCCGCAAGAAAACGCACTGGCAGCCGCGGCAGCTGCCGTTTCACCTGTAATCGATAGTTGCAGAAAGGATTGATCCTTTCCAGTGAAAGGCTCATCGTTCCCAAAGGGAATGCTCTCCCTATCACAGGAACCTTTCTGGATGAGATTTCGCACGATATTCCCCATCAGAATTGGGGAGAGAAGGAATGGAATGAAATCTTCGACGGAATCCACGAATATGTAGATGCCTGCGCCTTCCAGGACGGGCATATCGACTACGACGAACTGGATGCTTTCTTCAGCGTCAACAAGAAGCTGGCGTACCGCTATGGGATGCAGTGCTGGACAAATGCAGAAACCTTCGACCGGGATATGCCTATCCACTTCTTCCCGATCAAGTTCGACAAGCTTCACCTAAAGTTGGAAGCGGCAAAGCGCTGTGGATACGACAAGGCCATCACTTTCGAGTTCTCGCACTTTATGAGCCCCCAGTCAGCCTATCTCCAGGCCTGACATCTATACGACCTGTACAAGGAATATTCAATTTATAAGAATCTATCTTTTATTTAGGATTATAAGTTTTTTTTTATACCTTTGTACCACAGTACACCACAGATGACGAATAACGGCTGGAATATTCTATGAAAACCAATTCAAAGTGGTACAAATGGGAGGTCCTTGCCCTGCTTTGGGTCGCCTATCTTTTGAATCAGGGGGACCGCCAGGTCTTCAACTCGGTCTTGCCGTTGATTAGGGACGGTCTCGGCCTGACGGACTCTTCCGTCAGTCTGATCGCCGTGTTCTTCAACTTGTTCTATGCGGCTATGGTTCCTCTGGGAGGTTGGTTTGGCGACCGGTTCAGCCGTAAATGGGTCTGTACGATCAGCATCCTGTTCTGGAGCGTTGCCACGATGCTCACCGGCCTGGCAAACAGTGTTTTCCTGCTCATCCTCACACGCTCGGTAGCGACAGGCGGAGGTGAAGCGTTCTTCGGGCCGGCCAATTATTCCCTACTCGGCCAATACCACACCGACACCCGTGCCCGGGCGATGTCGATCCATCAGACAGCTTATTATGTAGGCGTCATACTGGCCGGCTGGCTGGCCGGCTACATCGGCGATCACCTTGGCTGGAAGTACGCTTTCTACATATTCGGTGGCGCCGGGGTCATCTGGGCGGCTGTGATGGCGCTGCGACTCAAGGACCTGCCCCGACCGGAAGTACCCAGGACTGAAAAACCCAGCATCTGGTCCGGTTTCAAGACCGTCTTCACGACGCCCACTGCCCTGATGGTCACACTAGGCTTCTGTGGGTTCATTTTCGTCATCACCGGCTATATGACCTGGGTTCCCACTTTCCTACAGGAGAACTTCGGTCAGACAGGCGCCCAGGCAGGACTCAATTCAATGTTATGGACCTATGCCGCCGCATTTATCGGTGTACTGCTGGCCGGTACGCTTTCTGACAAATGGGCCGCCAAGGACCCGAAAAAGCGGATGATCATCCAGGGTGTCGGCCTGATTCTGGGCGCGGCTTTCCTTCCGTTCATGGGAACTGCAAAGAGCCTCTGGATACTGTATCTCAGCTTCGCAGGCTGGGGTTTCTTCCGCGCGTTCTTCGATGCGAATATCTACGCTGCCCTGTACGATGTAACCCCGGAGCATCTGCACGCCAGTTGCTCAAGCGCTATGATTATGACAGGCTTTGCCGTAGGCGCCACCGCGCCATACGTGTTGGCCATCATCAAGGAATCTACCGGAAGCCTCAACGCGACATTTCCTATCCTTGGCTTCATCTGGCTGGTCTGCGGCCTTGCCTGCCTCTGGGTAAGTTACAAACATTACAACCACGATCAT
This sequence comes from uncultured Bacteroidales bacterium, assembly GCA_905235085.1. Lineage (GTDB taxonomy): Bacteria > Bacteroidota > Bacteroidia > Bacteroidales > UBA932 > Cryptobacteroides. The sequence continues at coordinate 6,287 of CAJOKD010000004.1, forward strand.
ACAACACATTATGAAGACAACTGATAAACAACGCAAACCAAAGGCGGGACTGCTCCTGGTCGCGTCTCCCAGGTTCAAGAACCTGTACGGACCCAAGCGGGGCACCTACGGAGAACGCAAAGACAAAGCAGTCAAGGAAATCAAGGCTACCCTGGATTTCCTGGATATCGTGGATCCCGGCATCGTGTACGAACGTGAGGATGCAGAAAAAGCCCTCCACCTGTTCTTCGCGGAGGATGTGGACTTCGTCTATGCCGAGTTTCTTTCCTGGAGCGAGGATTTTGCCTGGATCCGCTTCTTGCGGGACTGCCCGGATATGCCCATCCTCTTCTGCAATGTAGCCAAATCCCGGATGACATTCGAAACCACGTTGGACGAGGACGATTTTGTGGATTACCTCTGCGCAGGCACGCTGGTCGGTTCGCTGGAAGGTTCCGGGAGCCTCAAGCGCATTCCCAGAAGGAACGTCCGCACAGTTATGGGTACACGAGAGGAAATCACGGAAAAAGTACGCATCTATGCCGATGCTGCCCGCACACGCGCCATCCTCCGCCATTCAAATGTGGGCCTGATGGCCAATATGAACGAGGCGATGTGGAGCACCTACATCGACAATTACGACCTCTTCACCAAAATAGGCCCTGAGATCCATTATCTCCCCTATAGCGACTACGGAACTGAAATCGAGGCACTGACCGATGAAGAAGTCAAGGCTTACGCCGATGAACTTACATCCAAGTACAATATGATGCCGGACGTGGAGTATGACAAGTTCATCGGCTGCGTGAAAGCCACCCTGGCCATAAAGAAACTGGCCCAGAAGAACGACATCGACTGCTACGTGTATAACGACATCGACCAGGCCACTTTCCGTACAGCCGGCTGCCGTGCGGGCTTCTATCCGGAGTGGTTCAATGAGAACGTCAGTGTGCTGGTACCGGAAGCCGATATAGGCGCAGGACTGATCACATACATATTGAAACTTCTGAGCGGGAAGAATGTGAACTTCATCGAACCTTTCCACATCGAGGATGATTTCGGAACCTTTGCCGGTGGCCACGCCGGTCCCAACGACCATAACGATCCGGCCTGGCAGGACAACGTGATCATATCCCGGGATGTCCGCTTCGCGAAGACCTCTTGGAAATATGCCGGCGCTCCTTTCGCTTGGTATCGCATCAGTCCGGGCAAGAAGACCGTAGCCGGGCTGTTCGAGCAGAACGGACGCTATAAGCTGGTTACGTTTATGGCCGAAAGCCTGGATGCAAAAGATACCCCTCAGAGCCAGGTCAAGCATCTCCTTGCCACCTACAGCCACACCATATTCAAGCCCGAAGTTCCGGTAAAGCAGCTATTCGAGCAGGTGCTCAAGGTGGGCGTCACACAACATTATGCCATCGTCGATGGCGACTACCGGCCTCAGTTGGAAGCCCTGGCAGAGATGATGGGATTTGAATTGTTCAACATTCGATAGGAAAGATATGAGCTTTATGTATAACCCCTTCCCTTTCGACGACCTGACACCCGTCAACCGGCCGTCCCTCAGGGAAGATACCGCAAAACAACTGGTAAAAGGAAGCGTCAAGGTGGCTGCATTCCTGGCCGGAAAGGCCAAGGAAGGCAGTATCTTTGCCATCGACGGTTACGTGGGGGCAGATTTTGCGCGTACGGTCAACCTGCTGGAACAGCAACTGCACGTGAAAGGATTCCGGACCCGTTCCATCAACTTCAGGAACTGCTACAAGACCACGGAAGAACTGTGGGAACTGGTGGACAGGCACATGAGTTGGAACCGCAGTGAGGATCCTACCCTTCTATTCGGAAGAGTGTACAAAGGCGGCTACGAGGGCCTTCTTGATGGAGACAAGACAGAAGCCTTCAAACAGGAAATCAGCAAGCGGGATAAGGAAGTGATTATCGTTTTCGGCCAAGGTTGCCTGATCCCGGAACTGCGTGGGCTCTATGACTGCAAGGTCTATCTGGACGTCACGCCAAAGGAGAGTATCCTGCGCATCCGCCGAGGACAGTACATCAACTTGGGGATGACTTCTCCCCTGACTACGCCCCTGATTATCCGCCGATGCTATTACTGCGACTTCGAAGTCGCCGTCCACCTGAGGAAGGAACTTTTGGCGGCATCCGGAAATGTGGACTATTACGTAGAAAACGACCACCCCGATGAGATGATATTGCTTCCCTACGAGGAATTCTCGGATATTACCGCATCACTGGCCGACTATCCGTTCCGCTGCAAGCCGGTCTATCTGGAAGGTGTCTGGGGAGGGACCTATATGAAAAAACTCCGGAAACTGCCGAAGGAAATGCGAAACGCCGCCTGGGTATTCGATCTTATTCCAATGGAGGTCAGCATCCTTGTCGATGTCTCCGGAACCCTGCTGGAACTCCCCTTCTCCACCTTCTTAATGAAGGAGGGGAACAAGGTACTGGGGCCCGCCGTCGTGGAAAAGTTCGGGGGCTACTTCCCCATCCGCTTCAACTGGGATGACAGCTACCATTCCACGGGTAATATGAGCATCCAGTGCCACAGCGGCAGCCTCTACAACAAGGAGCACTTCAATGAGTTCGGCCGCCAGGACGAGAGCTACTATGTGGTTATTACCGGACACGATGCAAAAACTTTCATCGGTTTCCGGGACGACGCCGACATTCCTCAATTCTTCAAGGAGATTGAAGCTGCCGATACGGAGCACAAGCCGGTGGATTACTTGAAATACGTAAGTTACGAGGAATCGAAGCCAGGGCTGCAGGTGATGCTGCCGGCCGGGACCATCCATTCCAGTGGCCGTAACCAGGTCATCCTTGAGATCGGCTCCCTGACCATCGGTTCCTATACCTACAAGATGTACGATTACCTTCGCCTGGATTTCGATGGGAAACAGCGTCCGATCCACACCAGACTTGGAGAGTTGAACGTGAACCAGGAACGCCGTGCTTCCGTCATACACGATCCTAAGAGCAAAGACTACATCGTTCAGAAACCCCGCCTGGTCGCTTCCGGCGAAGGGTGGGAAGAGTATGTCGTGGGGGAAAACTCGCAACTATATTTCAGCCTTCGCCGGCTCGAATTCGAGAAACGGTGTGAACAGGAGACTCGGGGAATCTTCCACGTACTGACACTGGTGGACGGAGAACGGATCCGCATCCGCAGCAATGAGCATCCTGAACGCTGCTATGAGGCCAGTTTCATGGACCTGGTGGTGGTCCCTGCCGATATGGGATCTTATGTGATAGAAAACCTGGGCTCAGAGCCCATTTGTGTACACAAGACCCTCCTTCGGGATGGATACAAGGATGTCGTACTCTAGCGCATATTGCCTCCTGGACGTGGGCGGGACATTCATCAAATGTGCCGACGGACGTCAGGTTCCCATCGTTTCGGATGGGAGCCGGGAGGAGATTGCAGCTGCCCTGAACGAAGCAATCGGTCCGACCGAATGCCTGGAAGGCGTCGGAATCGCCATTCCTGGCCCCTTCAATTATGCAGAGGGATTGTTCCTGATGCAGCACAAGTTCGCTTCCGTTTTCGGGGTTTCCTTCCGGGAACTCACACATCTTCCGGAACATATCGTCCTGAAATTCCACCACGATGTAAACATCACGCTCCGCGGGGCCATCCGGATACTGGGGCTGGAGGAAAGGAACACAGCCCTGGTAACGCTTGGGACTGGGTTGGGCTTCGCCCACGCAGTCAACGGTAAGGTCCGATACAATGAAATGGGATCCCCTGCCCGCAACTTGTGGAACATTCCTGTGGAAGAAGGAGGCATACTGGAAGACCGGATATCGGCCCGGGGCATCCGTGCGGCCTACGTCCACAAGACCGGAGACAGTACGTCAAGCGTACTCACCATCGCCCGGCGTGCTTATGAAGAAGAGAAAGCCGCCCGGGAAGTATTCTCCGACCTTGGCTGCCAGTTGGGAGATGCCCTGGAAGACATAATGAATGAACTGGGCCTCGATACGCTCCTGATGGGAGGACAGATTGCAAAATCCTTGAACCTGATACTCCCTTCCCTGCAAGAAAGATTAGAGGGAATACGTATCCTTCCCCTTCCGGAAGGTGCTGTATTCGAAGGACTTGCTTCTTTGTTTGAAAATGAATAAACCAATATAATCACGAATATGTTCAAAAAAATCTGTTCCCTGACAGCCGTCCTCGGCTTGCTTCTGGCGTTCTGCCAGGAAGCGGCCGCCCAGGGCCGCAATGTCAAGGGACTTGTCTTGGACGAGACGGAGGCCCCCGTGGCCGGTGCGTTCATTACTGTCAAGGGGGAAACCCGAGGCGTGATGACCGACGCCGCCGGCCGCTTCGAGATCTCCGTGAAACCCACCGACGTCCTCGTCGTCAGCTTTCTGGGCTACGACGATGACGAAATCACCGTCGGCAACCAGGAGGATATCCTTGTGAAGATGACCCCGCAGGCCAACCAATTGGACGAGGTGGTGATGGTCGCCTATGGTGCCCAGAAAAAAGCCTCTGTCATCGGTTCCATCTCTACGGTGGACGCCGATCAGCTGAAGGCGCCCGTCGGCCAGTTGTCCACGGGCCTAGCCGGCAAGCTGGCAGGCGTAGTCGCCGTCCAGCACAGCGGAGAACCTGGCTCCAGTGCGGAATTCTGGATCCGTGGCGTGAACACCTTCGGCGCCAACGCTTATCCGCTGATCCTGGTGGATGGTGTGGAACGATCTATGGACCTTGTGGACACGGAAGACATTGCCTCCTTCTCCATCCTTAAGGATGCTACCGCTACTGCCTTGTACGGTGTCCGTGGCGCGAACGGCATCGTCCTCATCACCACCAAGCGAGGCAGCGAGTCCAAGCCTAAGGTAAGCGTGAAGATCGAAAGCGGCATTACGGCACCGACACGCCTGCCTGAGATGGCATCGGCCAGCCAGTTCATCGACTACCTCAACGCGATGACGCCAGAGACCATCGACGACTATGCCCGGTCGATGTACCTGGCCTCCGACGATGTGCGGTCTCAGCGGGTGGACACGTCGGAAGGTGCCTTGCCGATCCTGTACAGCGACCTGTATCCTAACGTAGACTGGATCCACGAGATATTCAAGGACCGGGCCTCCACCCGGAAGGCCAACATCGCCGTCGTGGGTGGTACCAAGAACGTCCGTTACTACGCGGGCGGGTCATACTATTTCGAAGACGGTATCTTCAATGTGGCCGACAACGATCGCTATAATTCGCAGATGAACTACCGGAAGTTCAACTTCAGGACCAACGTGGATATAAACATTACCAAGTCCACCGTCCTGGGAATGGATCTGAGTACCCAGTTCACCAAGAAGAACCAGCCCGGCAGTTCGCTGAGCGACATCTACGCCGCGGCTCTGCAAATCACTCCGATCGGTTTCCCGATGGTATTCAGCGACGGTACGCTTTCCAATCCTGTTACGGGCAGCAACCCCTACAACCTTATAAACAATATGGGTTATGCCATCGCTTCCAGCCAGAATGCCCAGACGACGGTCGCCCTGACGCAGGATTTCTCCGATTTCTTCCTGGAAGGACTCACCGCAAAGGTACAGATATCCTGGGACGCAAAGAGCAATACGACCTACACCAATGTCATCCGTCCCCGGGTTTACTACCTCAGCGATGACCTCTCCGAATACATCCTGCAAGCGAACAGCGGCACCGGATATATCAATACATCCTATTCCTCCGTTTCAGGTCAGACCATCCTGAACGTGGAAGCATCTGCCAATTACGAGCGCAGTTTCAACAGCGCCCACCGGATTGGCGCGATGTTCCTTTACTATCTGCGTGAGCGGACCAACATCAATCCCGGAACCTATTGGAATACATTCCCTTACAAGAGTATGGGCATTGCGGGACGCGCCACCTACAGTTATCGCGACCGCTATTTCGCAGAATTCAACTTTGGATACAACGGATCCGAAAACTTCTCTCCGGGCCACCGCTTTGGTTTCTTCCCATCCGCTGCAATCGGTTATGTGGTTTCCAACGAGCAGTTTTGGGACCCGGTCAAGTCTTGGATAAGCCTCTTGAAGATCAAGGCCTCCATCGGCAAGGTGGGTAATGACCAGATCGGCGGCAACCGCCGTTTCGGATATAATACCACGATGGACACGAGCGGCATCAGCGGCTTCAACTGGGGACTCGGGAATCCTGTTTACACTCCGGGTGTCACCACTGGTGATATCGGCAACCCCGGAATCGTGTGGGAAGAGGCTCTGAAACGCAACGTAGGCCTCGAAATCAACTTCTGGGCAGACCACCTCAAGTTCCAGATAGACTACTTCAACGACTATCGCAGCGGCATCTTCATCGAGCGGCAGAGCCTTCCAAGTGCCGTGGGTATGCGCAAGACCCAGTACACGAACATCGGAGAGATGCAGAATTCAGGTTTCGATACTTCCGCCCAGTTCGAATACACCTTCTCCAACGGCCTGAACCTTTCTATGAGGGGCAACTACACATTCAACCGCAACAAGAGGATGTATGATGACAAACCCGAACAGGTGTGGGCATATCAGAATACGGCCGGTTTTGCCAACGGGCAGCAGCGCGGTCTTATTGCGGAAGGCTTGTTTATGAACGAAGCGGAAATCGCCGCCTGGCCGACGCAGACCTTCGGTTCCGTAGCCCCTGGCGACATCAAGTACCGCGATATAAACGGTGACGGCCAGGTCGATGCCTACGACGTCGTTGCCATCGGCTATACCTCGGTACCGGAAATCAACTATGGTTTCGGCATTTCACTAGGCTGGAAGGGCATCGACGCTTCGGTGTTCTTCAGCGGGATGTCCCACGTGACCCGCATCATCGGAGGCTATAACCTGTACGGTGGCGCCGCCACCAATGTGAAGGTCCAGGGACAAATCTTCAGCGACGTAGCCGAAAAGAGTTGGTCCGTCACCCATAGGGCTGATGCCGAATATCCGCGGTTCGCTACGGAAACACCGGCCAACAACCTGCGCGCTTCCACCTTCTGGCAGAAGGATATGAGCTTCCTGCGACTGAAAAACGCCGAACTCGGCTACAGCCTCCCAAAGAGATGGAGCCAAAAAGCGGGTATTTCCACAGTCCGCATATACCTGCAGGGCGTTAACCTCCTCACCTTCTCACCTTTCAAGCTCTGGGATCCGGAGCTCTCCTCATCTTACGGTAACGTGTATCCCCTCACCCGGAACGTGAGTCTGGGCCTGAACCTCAATTTCTAAAGAGCCACAGCTATGAAACATAATCATATATATACGATTCTTGCCGTGCTGGCCATCGCCTGCACCGCTGTTTCCTGCGACTCGTACTTTGACATCAATACCAAGGACCAGGCTACCTTGGAGGACATTATGAGCCGTTCCACGGCCGTCCGCCAGTACCTGGCCCATCTGTACGCCTATGTTCCCAACGATGAAAACCTTCGCGCCAACGAGGGTGGAACCAGTCTCCGCAGCGATGAGGCTTTGCACGCCAAATCGCAGTATGAAACCAACTGGTACAAGGTTCGCCGCGGTGAATATAGCAGCGCCAGTTCCACGGATGTCGGCAGCGGAAACTATTGGAAAAAGTATTACGAAGCCATCAACGAATGCACCACTTTCATCGACAATCTCCACTTCGACAAGGAAGATTCCGAAACGCTGGTCGCTGCGATGGAAGGAGAAGCGCGCTTCCTCCGTGCCTATTACTATTTCTGCCTGTTCCGCCATTATGGTCCCGTTTTCCTCTGGATGGACGAGAACGGAGATCCTGTCGCTCCTGACCAGAGCATCAACGGAGAAAGCATCGACCGGAACACGGTGGTAGAGAACGTCAAATTCATCGTAAAGGAACTGGACCGCGCCATCGAGCTGCTTCCGGTCAACATTTCGGACATTATGGCCGCCTATTCCAATATGGGCCGTGCCACCAAGGGCGCCGCTATGGCATTGAAAGCCAGGCTGCTCCTATATGCCGCCTCTCCCCTTTGCAACGGTCAGAACGGAAGCGATATCTACAAAGGCCTGGTCAACTGCCGCGGGGAGAGATTGTTCCCCGACTATGACATTGCCAGATGGGACGCCGTATATGAGGCCGCCAAGGACGTGGTGGACCTGAACCAATACAGCCTGACCCAGAAGGGTAATCCACTTTCCTCCATCCAGGATGCGGCCGATTCATATCAGAATGTATGGTTCCAGAATTGGAGCGCCAATCCGGAGATCATCTGGGGCTGGTGGTACCGCCAATGGGCGGACTACCAAGGTTCCATCGGTGGCGAAATCGCCTTCTCCGCCCCTTCTGGAGGCAGAATCTGCAGCATCGGCTATTCCCTCATCACCCCGTCCCTCAAACTCATCGACGCTTATCCGATGGCAGAAAGCGGGCGATACCCCGTACTGCAGTATGAGGAGACCAACGGTATGCCGGACTATTCCCGACCCGTAGTGGATCCCCAGTCAGGCTACAGTGCCACCGGCTGGACGGACAACTACCAACAGGTCGTGGACGTCAATCCATCCTGGGCCAAGCCATTCAAGGCGCACAACACTACTGTCGGCCGCGACGCTCGTTTCTACTCCTGCTTCGTCCCCAACGGTTTCTGGTGGCCTTGCGAACGCCCGATGGACGGTACAGCCCTCCGTTTCACCTGCTATGACAATGTGAATGAATGCACGTCACCTTACTCCCCAACTGAAGGCTGCAACCGGGTCGGTTATACCTGGCGTCGATTGTACAAAGCCGGCAACCAGCTAAAGGAAGTAACAGACTACACCAGTATCCAATACGTATTCCCGGCCTTCCGTCTGGCTGAGGTTTATCTCATCCTGGCCGAAGCTTGCAACGAGATGCAGTCCCGGAACGTCGAGGAAGCCATCAGGTACATCGACCTGGTCCGCGCCCGCTCCGGCCTGAAAGGACTCCGGGAGGCCTATCCTGAACTGGACTTCGCCGGCAACGGCGGTACAGTAGGCGGTGTAACTCGCACCGGTCAGGAATGGCTGCGCTGGATTATCCTCCAGGAAAAGATGTGCGAATTCCCGTTTGAAGGCAGCCAGCGCCACTACGACGCAATGCGGAGGATGCTGGCCTTGAAGGAATACAATGTCGAAAACTGGACGCTCCACGTGACTGCCGACAATTACGAAGATTCCTACCAAAGGGTCAGCGACGACTATATCGGTGGCCGTTCCGTTTTCCGCCAGCGGGATTACCTTTTCCCATTCGGCAGCGCCCAATTGGCAGAAATGACTAACTTTACACAGAATCCGGGCTGGTAAGCCGCAAAGAAAATCGCCTTATGAAAAGAATAAGCATAATCATCATAGGAATGTTGCTGGTGAGCGGCTGTTTCCCCGACGAGCGGAATAATTTCATGGTTCCTGATTCCTTCGGCATCACCTCGCTGGAGAACGTAGTGGAAGCCTCTGTCCACACCGGCAGTTTCGTGCTGGGCATTGCCAAGAGCGGCAAGGGCCAGACTGCGGCCCACGTGGAAATCAACCGCAATCAGAATGACATCGATGCCCGGCTCGCCGACTTCAATTCGAATCACGACACCAATTTCAAGGCAGTAATGAACTCCTTGATCGAAATGGACGCGGTCGAATTCGACTTTGCGGTGGAAGAGGCGGCCAAGCAGGTCACCATCAGCTGGGATCCAGACCTGCTCGCCCGCTTTATGGGCGACAGCGACCAGTATGTCATCCCCGTCCTCATCAAGTCTGACGACCTGACTGTGCAAGTGAAGGACGACCGCAGCCTGCTGCTTGTCCATCTGAAGCGTTCCAGCGTTTCACTGAAGCAGAAGGCCGTCACGCGGACCATCGAAAAGAAGACTGTGGAACCAGACAAGAACGGGAACCAACCTCCTCTGAAGGAGACCGTTTCACTGGATGTAGAGATCGACAATCCAATTGCCGGCGTGGGGATTACCTATCCCCTCGAAATCGGCAGCACGGACGCCCCTGCTGGACTTGTTAGGCTCATCTCCCAGAGCGTCACCATTCCGGAAGGCGGCAAATCCGGTACTGTCCAGGTGGAACTGGACTACAGCGTCCTCCTGCAGGGCGGTGTCCTGAACCAGTTTCCTGACTACGAGGTGCCCGTTTGCATCAAGACCGATGGTATGACTGCGACCCTGAATGGGAAGGACTTCCATCTGCAGGGCCTCTCCTACGGCAATACCGTCACCAGTTTCAAGTTCATCTGGAAAGAGACAAAGAAAGGGTTGGATGTCAGCCGCGAATGGGGGCTGTATTCTACGGAAAGCGAATCTTGGAGCGACTATATGACCGGTTTCGCGGCCGGCGCAGACCGCAATGTCACCCTGGATGGCGACTTCGTATATGTGGCAGAAACCAACCAGTCCAAGAACCTCTGGGCAATCAGCCTGAAGGATCCCGGCAACTACAGGAAACTGCCAGTCGGCACCGTGAAGGATGAAGGTATTTTCTACTTGAGCTGTCCCCGTGTAATTCCGAACACGAATCCCGGCATAAACGACGGCAAGGATCTGCTGGTGGTCTCCAATATGATCGAGGGCGATCCGACGCTCTATGTCTACCTCAATGGCATCTACAGCGATCCCGTTCCCTTCCAGATGACGACTTGGGCCAGCCGGCGCCTCGGCGATACCTTCAGCTGGTGGGGCAGCTACCAGGACGGCGTCGTATTCTTCAAGGACTACAATACTACGCAGGGTACGGTCACTTTCTGGCTGTCAGGCAAGACCACCGGAACCCTGTTCCTTATGGGCCGTCTCGCAGCTCCCGCCCAAACGGGTGCCGCCGCTTACTTCCCATTCCCGGACGACATCAACAACGGAATCATCTCCGTCCGTGGCGGTGAGACCAGTTGGCTGGTAACCGCTTCCAAGAACTTGAAAACCTTGGAGGGGGCTGACAACAACGCGACTCTTACGGAACTGGATCCCGCTTGGGCGAACTGCTCCTTCCGTTATTTCAGCCTTGCTGGGAAACGCTATGTCGCCGTCGCCAGACAGGACAGTGCCGCCGCCGGCAGGCTGATTGTCCTGGAAGGCGAAGGAGAGATGGGATGGGGACAGATCGTGACAGGTGGCAAGGTCGTCTATGAAGCTGCCATCCAGAACGATACGGAAAACGAAGCGCTGGATGAAAGTCCGTCTGCCAGGTTCTCCGGCAACAGCGGTATGGACCTGGATGTATACAAGAGCGGCGAGTATGTTTACATCGCCGTCGTCAAGCAGAATATAGGCCTTTCCCTGTTCCGGGTCAGCAACGATGAATAAATGGCCGCTCATAGTATCCGTCTTCCTTCTTCTCGCCTCGTGCGGGAGGAAGGAACCGGATGCTGAGCCCGCCTTGCCCGCTGTCCGTGCGGAGCTGCTGGAAAGCACCGCCTTTGAGGCCTCGTTCTCGGTACAGGCCGTGAACGCTGTCTCATTGTCCTACGGGATCGATGAAACTATGCCTTTATCCCTCGAAACCAGTACGAGCGGACCGGTGACGTGTATCCTCCATCTGTCCGAACTGCAGCCCCAGACCAATTACCAGTTGTATCTGAAAGGTATCAGCCCTTCCGGAGAGGAAGGGAATGTCGTGACAGTCGCTTTTTCCACGATTACGGGCCCGGACAACATCTATCCGTGGGAAGAGCGGCGGAGTGCGGTTCCTGCTTTCGCGGATCTTACTCTGGTGACTATGGGCTGGCATAATTCTGCTCCACCAGCCTGGACGGAGGAACGATTCCGTTCCCACGTTCTGTATCAGGACAAGGAGGGACGCCCGCACTGGCTTTTCGATGCTTTTCTTTGCATCGATGGCTGGGATCCTGTGAGAAACCTATCCTACAGCATTGTCAACGGGCAGTATTCTGCCACAAAGGAGTCCTGGGAGGACCTCGTGGAAGCCTGGCTCGGAGACGAAGGTGCCTTGAAAAAACTGGATGCGACAATCGAAAGAGCGACTGACGGACTGGGGGCTCCTCCCACCCCTCGCTATGTGGTGATGGCCATTCCCGACCCTATCCGCTACCAGTATTTCCAAGACAAGGAGTCTTCCACCGACTACTGGGGAAAACTTGACGGGAATAAGATGGATTTCAAGGATGTTTCCGACCAGGTTCTCGCCTGCGAGTGGTATATGGACCGATGCCGGGAGCGGTTCCAGTCGATGCATTTCAAGTACTTGGAACTGGCGGGTTTCTACATTCTGTCGGAAGAGCTGCAGCTGGATCCGGCCTTCTTCCAGTCAGCGGGAGAGGCGTACGGCTCAGCTGATACCTGGAACTGGAAACACAAGAACTGGGAAACCATCGTCCCCCGGCTGTCTTCCTATGCCCATTCCTGCCGCGAAGGTCTGTGGTGGATTCCGTACCACCTGGCCCCAGGATTCAGAGTCTGGGAAGCGCTGGGGTTCGACAATGTATTCATGCAACCCAACCACTATTGGGATCACGACCAGATTTCCCATCCCCTTTCCACCACAGCAAACGCTCTGGTCAAGTACCGGATGGGGATGGAACTGGAATTTGAATACTCACTGGTGGCAAGCGTGATGGCCGACGGCCGTTCCGGCCCTGACGGCAGCGGGAATCCTACCTTCTATGCCAAAGACGTACCCCTGCTGCGCGAGCGGGTACGTGCCTATATTCAGACTTACAAGGACTCCGGCCTTTACGGGGTCCTTCCCATAGCTGTCTACTCCGGTACGGATGCCATGCACCAGCTGGCCACTTCGGCTGATTCCGGAGACCGCGAGATGTACCACGACCTCTGTCAATTCATCATTGGATCCCGTTTGAAGAGATGAAACAATTGTTCTATTTCATTACCAGCCTTCTGGCTCTCTCCTGCAACTCCGTGCAGACACCGTCTACGCCCCGCACCTTCTCCGACGTCACCCTCGTGGGCTACTGGCATCGGGAACCCCGGCAATGGGAAGCCGAACGTTTTGCGCCCCACGTGAGCTGGCAGTCACCGGACGGAAGCGAACACTGGCTTTTCGAAGCCTTCCTCTTCCTGGAGGGATCCGACCAGGTCCATAACAAGAATCTTGTACTGAGTCCATCAGGTCTGTCCGCTGATAAAGAAGCCTGGCAATACCAGCTGGATCTCTGGCTTGGCGCAGACGGTTCTGTAAAAGAACTGGACAAGGCCTGTGGGACCGTGGCCTCAAGGATCGGAGCGCCACCACGGAAGCGGGGCGTGATTATCGGCCTGCCGGATGCCATTATGTTCGAGAACTTCGCCGACAAGACTTCCAGCACTACCTATTGGGGCAACGGGCTAGATTTCGCGCGCGTGGAAGACCGGATGAAAGCCCTCCGATGGTATATGGACAGTGCCCGCAGTATGTTTGACGCATTATCGTGCCGGTATCTGGACCTGGCGGGGTTCTACATCACCTCAGAGGAGATCTACCTGCCTTATGACATCGATGTCAACGCACGATATAAGAACTGGGAGGAAATCGTGCCTCTCCTATCCGAATACTGCCACGCAGAAGGACAAGGCTTGTATTGGATCCCTTACCACATCGCTCCGGGTTACAAGTATTGGAAGGAACTAGGAATCGATCAAGTCTGGATGCACTGGTACTGGGACTTTAAGGATGATGGCAGACATCCCTTCGAAAAGACCATCTCAGCCATCAAGGAAGCCGATATCAGCGGGATGGAACTGGAGTTTGAATATTCCGCCTCTGCCGCTATGATGGCACAGGGACAGCTAGGTCCTGATGCTGAAGGAAAGCTGGTATTTACAGAAAAAGATGTCCCGGCCTTGCAGGACCGTGTGCGCGAATATATGAAGAAGTTCAAGGAGGCCGATTTCTATGGGGAGAAAGCCATTGCCCTCTATTCCGGCTCCAACGCATTATCTCAACTGGCGGCCTCTTCCTTCCCTGAAGACAGGGCCCTTTACGACGACATCTGCCGGTTTGTGCTGGGCAACCGTGGCGAACTGCCGCAGACGGAAGTAGAAGTAGACGCGGACGGGCGGTTGCAGAAACTTGCCCTGAACGGGCGGAATTATGCCGGCGGGCAGACCCTTTGGAGGCTGTATTACAATACTCCTGAGCAAAAAGAGATCGAGGTTTCCGGTGCAAATGAGAAACCCCGGGTCAATGTGCAGGCGGATACGGTTTTCCTGCAATATGACCGCGTTGGAGGCAAAGCCTTCTCCATGTGCCTGAAAATTTGGACGGAAGGCACGCAGGTTCATTTCGGCGCTTCGCTTGAGAACAGGGAGCCCCATACCATCATCCGGGAACTGCAGTACCCGCTCATCGGACATCTGCAGATTCCCGATGATTATCAGCTTCTTACGACTCATACGGGCGGACAGATCTTCCAAGACCCTATCTGGAAGATATCCAACGTGGATGTCCGGCCGCTGTATATGACCCCAGCCCAGAAGTTCCGCCAGTACGACCTCCAGTATCCAAGGAATGCAGCCTCCAACTGTTTCGCTTTCGTCGGCCCGGATAACGGCCTGTATTTCGGTTCACACGATCTCTCCCTCCAGCAGACCTGGCACGGGTTGCGTACCTATCCGGACACGGGCACTATCGGCCATAACACGGCAGATTTCAAGCATCTGGAGGCGGGCTTCTATCGCTATCCAAATGCGATGAACGGCGATTCCTGGAGCAACGACGCTTCCGTAATCGTACCCTATGACGGCGACTGGACGGTGACATCGCGGATCTATCGGCATTGGGCTGATACCTGGTGGAGACACGGAGAGGTTCCCAGATGGGTACAGGATATGACAGGATGGCAGCGTATCATCTTCAAGCACCAGTACGGAGAGTATCTGCGTAAGTATGAGGACCTTCCTGGACGGATTGCCGCAGTGGGCGAATCCGTGGGCTGCAACGCCGTCCTGGCTTTCGGCTGGTGGAAAGAAGGGATGGACAACGGCTACCCCAACTACACAGTGGATGACACCCAGGGCGGTGACGAGACCTGGAAGGCGGCCATTGCCGATTACCGGGCCAAAGGGAACCGTCTGCTGCTCTATTTCAATGGCCGCCTCATAGATGTGGAAAGCGATTTCTACCGGTCCGGCGGGGGCTCCCGGGTGTCGAACAAGGACAATACCGGCCGGGAATATACTGAACATTACAAATTCACCGGCGAAGGCACCACTCTGGGTTATTATGACTCCCGTACCTTCGCGATTGCTGACCTGTCCAAACGCTTGTGGCGCGACCAGCTGGTCGCCTGGGCAGACCGGGCGATGTCCTACGGAGCAGATGCGGTTTTCTATGACCAGCTGGGCGTAGCCGAAGAATTCCCGGACTGGGACCTTTCCCGCGAATATCCGGTCCAGGATGTATTCACAGGCGCCTACAAGGCCGATGCTCTCCGGGAAATCCGCGACCACATCAAGGCGAAGGATCCGGATTTCGCCCTGGGGACCGAATGGCTGAGCGACTGTACCAGCCAGTACTGCGACTTTGTACACATCGTGGAGTTTACCGCCCTACCCGAAAGTTTCCCGGAATGGTACCGCTATACCTTCCCCGAAGTAGTCTGGAGCGACCGTTGCGTCCGTGACGACAACGACGTCCCCCGCAGGGTGAACAATACATTGCTCAAGGGGCTGCGCAACGACATAGAGGTCTTCCGCTGCCGCGGACTCATCGATGAAACGCCTGTGTATCAAGCACATCTTGCCAAAGTCAATGCGCTCCGGCACGCTTGGCCGGAACTACTGTTGGAAGGCCGTTACACTGCGACTGACAGCTTCAGCTGTTCCAATGCAGCCCTGACCGCCCGCAGTTACTGCGCCGGTGACAAGATTGCTGTCGTCGTCACCAATACCGGAGAGAAACGGCAGAAAGGAACGATCCAGGCACCCGGGTATCGCTTTGCCGAAGGCCGGAACTTGGACTTCGACTCTCTGTCCTCCCCGTCAGTGAATTTGAAACAGAATGACTTGGTCGTACTCGTCTATGAAAAAGAATAAAGCTATGTCCGGTACGTTCCTTCTGTTCGTGCTCTCCCTGGCTGCCTGCAACGGGAAGCCACAGACAGGTCCCGACACCCTCCCTTCCCCTACGAATCTTTCCGCGGTTCTGGAGGGGACGGATAAAGCGCGTCTGGACTGGAATGACAATTGCCCGGACGAATCCGGCTATTACCTGTTCGTCAGGGGAAGTGCCGATGTAAAGCAGGAGATGATCATCCTGCCGGCCAACACCACCTCCTATCTGGCCGAAAGATTGAAAAGCGAGAGTGAATACAGGTACTCTCTCCAGGCTTTCCGGGAGGACGGCGCCCTGTCCTTACGGGCGGACTTTCCCGATCTGCAGACACCTGCCGTCCAGCCCGTGGATCCCGAGCCGGACCCCTCGGAAGTATTGCGTCTGAATTGGGCGGAATTGAGCGGGCTGCCTCTTCCGGATGCCGTAAAGGTTTACAAAACCGAAGATGCACTTGAGGGAAAACCCTTCCACGCCTGGTACGCCCAGGCAAAGTGTGACAAAGAGGTGGAATTCAAGGTGCTCTTCCCCGGGGACCAGATAACGCAAAGCATTGACCAGCAGGCCGAAGCCGACGGAAAGTGCCTGGTCCTTGTCAATGGCGGCATCTTCAGCGGCAAATTCCTCCGTCCCATCGGTTTTGCCATATATGACGGCCTGCAGACACCCTGGCGCGTGTCCGAAGACGAGGACCGGATCCGCATCGACCGCGAATATTGGAGCTCGGACGGGAAGTTGCACCCGGTGTCACGCGGCCTTTTCGGCGTAGACCAGAACGGGATTCCCGGCGTTTACTGGTCCTTCACGCCGGAGCACGGAACCGTTTATGTGTACGACCAGCCCATTCCTTCCACCGCAGGAGAAAATGTTTGCCAGGCAGGCAGCACGACCTATCCGTGTCCGCCGGCCCCCTGGATGCCTTATAATGCGGTCACCTGCGGTCCTGTACTCCTGAAAGACGGGAAATGCCCAATTTCAGCAGAAAAGACAGCCAAAGGTTACTGGAAAACCAATTACGAACTCTGGGCCGACGACATCTTCGGTGTAACGCAGCACCCGGACCGTACCGCGGTGGGCTATAAGTCCGACGGAAGCATCATCTTGCTGGTTTGCGACGGACGCATCGACGGGTCCGACGGTGCGACGACCCTGCAAATGGCCAAGATTATGCGTGGCCTCGGGTGTATCGGCGCTTTGAATCTGGACGGTGGCGGTTCGACCGGGATGTGGGTAAAAGGCGCCGGCCACATCAATGATATGACCGGCGGGAACCGTCCCGTTGTGACTACCCTTGGCTTCTTCCTCTGCAAATGATCTCTTTATTTCTCATACTGAACATCTTATTGATTCCGAAACCGGTGTCGTTCACCCCGGCAGACGGTGTCTGCAGCATCGAAAAGGTTGTCGTTCGGAAAGACCGGCGCCCCTTCCGGAAAGCTGTGGCCGAACTGGAGCCGTGGCAGCGACAGGAAGCGTACAGGCTGACCATACAAAGGGACCGGGTCAAAATAGAGGCGCTGACAGAGGAAGGAGTTTTCCGAGCCAGGAAATCCCTGGAACAGATGCTGGCCCTGGGCGAAGTCCCCTGCGGAATCGTTTTCGACTATCCTCGCCTGCGCCACAGGGGCCTGATGATCGACGAATCCCGCAGTTTCAAGGGGCTCGCCTTCCTGAAAAAACAGGTGGATGCTCTGGCCCTGCTGAAGATGAACGTCCTGCACCTGCACTTGGATGACAGCGCCGGCTGGCGGATCGAAAGTGAAGCCTGCCCGGAGCTGACTGCGAAAACTGCCTGGCGCATAGGTCGTACCTACCACGAATGGGAAGCCGGGAAGTACCGGTTCACGACGGAGGACGATCCCGAAGGCTATGGCGGATGTTATTCCCGGGAGGAATTGAAAGAATTGGTTGAATATGCCGCCGAACGGTATGTCACGGTGATTCCGGAAATCGAGATGCCCGGACATTCGATGGAAGTTGGGTACGCTTGTCCGGAGGTGCTTTGCCAGTTGCCGGACGGACGCCGGCATACCGGCGCCTGGGACCTGTGTCCGGGTTCCGAAACCACCTTCGAGCTACTGGAAGCGGTCCTGGAGGAAGTGATGGACATCTTTCCCTCCCCTTTCATCCACATCGGAGGGGACGAAGCCACGATGAAAACCTGGTCTCAGTGTGTCAATTGCCAAAGAAGGATGGAGGAAGAGGGCTACACGGAGGTAAAACAACTCCAAGGATATCTGATCAGGCGGATAGCTGCATTCGTGCAGAACCACGGGCGGCGCATTATCGGATGGGACGAGATCCTGGAAACCGGGGTTCCCAAGGAGGCCGTGGTCCAAAGCTGGAGAGGTATCTCAGGTGGGCAGAAAGCATCGGCGGAAGGGCACGAGGTAATAATGTCGCCCAACACGCACTGCTATTATAACTATTATCAGGATCTGATCCGCAAAGAACCCAAAGCTGTCGGCGAACTTGTCTCCCTCCGGTTCACCTATGGCTACGAACCGCTTTCCGAAGGTATGGACCCGACACTTCTGCGTGGCGTGCAGGCCAATCTCTGGACTGAACTGATTGCTACGCCGGAACACGCGGAGTATATGCTGTATCCGAGGCTTTTCGCCCTGGCCGAAACGGCCTGGACGCCGGCGTCAGCCAAGGAATACAAAGGATTCCGGAAAAGGGCACGCGCATTGCTGGATGTATTCCGGAACCTCGAATACAACACTTTCGATATGGACACTGAAAGCGACCTGGCTCGTTCCGGGCTGCAACGATTTCCTCCGGAAGGCGTTCCTATACCCATTGACGATTAAATTGTTCCTCAATATGATATTCACGATCGATACAACCGGGAAAGAGCCCATCTACAGACAACTGGTCACCCAAGTGGAAAGGGCCCTGCACGACGGACGCCTCAAGGCGGGCGAGCATATTCCCTCTATGAACGAACTCGCCTCTGAACTGGATATATCTCGCGAGACGGTCAAAAAAGCCTACGGAATCCTGGTTGACAAGAACCTGATCGTTCCCAAACAGGGAAAAGGATTCTATGCTGCGGACCTTCAAACCACCGGCCGTATGCAGGTGCTTGTCATCTTTGACAAATTCTCTGTCTATAAACAGATCCTTTTCAACGCATTCGCTGAGTCTCTTAGCGGCAAGGCCGAAGTGACCATCGTCAACCACAACCAGAGCCTGGATCTGCTGGAGTATTATCTGGACAACAACCTGGACCATTTCGACTATTATGTGGTCACGCCTCATTTCCCATTGGACAGTGCTTCGCAAGCCCGAGCCGTGAAGCAGCTCTCCCGCATCCCGAACCGGAAACTGCTGATGCTGGACCGCCTGCAGCCGGACTTCCCCGGGAATCAATACGGAGCTGTATACCAAGACTTCGAAAATGATATCTACGAGGGACTCGTCCAAGGTCTCGCCCTTTCCCGCCCCATCCGCACCTTACGCGTAATAACCCTTCCCACTTCCTTGTATGGGTCCTGCATCTGTAAAGGCGTGGACCGCTTTTCCCGAGAGCGGGGCATCCCGGTGGAATATCTTCAATCCGCTCCTGAAACCATTCTCGCCGGGGATACGTTCCTGGTTCTGAACTCGCAACTGGATGCAGGACTCGTCTCGTTGGCACACGTCATCCATGCAGCGGATCTGCAGATCGGGAAGGATGTCAGGATTATCTCCTATAATGAATCGGAGATGAACGAACTGGTGCTCGGAGGACTTACCACGGTGTCTACCGACTTTGCGATGATGGGAAGGATGGCCGCTGAAATGATATTGAAACGGCATATGGAAAAGATCCACTGCCCGTTCCGGATGAACAAGCGGTTTACTTTTTGATTTTTAGCATTTTATTCTTATATTTGCAATACTGTACCACAGTACACCACAGTTAAACTACCAGATTTAACACACAATAAAACACTAAATTTGATGAAAGCAATCCTCAAAACGATCGTAGCCTGCTCATTGGGCCTTATGCTCGCAGGCTGCGCGAAGGAGTACGATGACACAGCACTGAAGAACGATGTCAATTCACTCAAATCTCAGATCGAGCAGATCCAGAACTCCATCCGCTCGCTCAACGGACAGGTCACTGGCCTGACGGAGACCATCGAACAATGGAAGAGTGGAGGCTATGTGGAAAGCATCCAGAAGCTCGCCGACGATTCCGGTTACACCATCACGTTCGTAGGAGGGAAAACCGTAACTCTGTACCACGGCACCAAGGGTGATAAAGGCGACCCCGGCGCACCTGGCACTCCAGGCGAGAACGGCACTAACGGGCAGAATGGACAGAATGGAAAGGACGGCAAGACCCCTTCCCTCAAGTTGGACACTGACGGCCTCTTTTACTGGGCTATCGACGGCGAGTATATTCTCGTCGATGGTAAGAAAGTTCCAGCGACCGTGGCTCCTGTATTCTCCATCAACGAGAACGGAGACCTCATTATGACAATCGCCGGAAAGGAGACCAACCTGGGCCATGTCCAGGGAGAGTCCGGAACCGCAGGAGACTCCCTGTTCGAAAAAATCGAACCTAGTGAGGAAACCGTCGTATTCACTCTCAAGGGCGGCGATACTTTCAGCATTCCAATTGCAAAGGCCTTCAAACTAATCATCGAGAATCCTGCCCAGGAAGTTACCGCAGGCCAGAAGCTGGAAATTGCGTATACTGTCCAGAACTGCAACGGAAGCACAGTCGTCGACTGTTTCGCCGGCGGCAACTACTTCGCTAAGGTTTCCGACGGGAAAATCCTCGTCAACGTTCCGGATCCGGTCGCCGATGGTCAGGTCCTCGTATGGGCACAGAACGACCAGGGCCTCTTCTCTATGGTCAAACTTATCTTCACCATCAAGGCTGAAGTCGTAATCATCACCCCTGAGACGGACTACCAGACCCTTCCAGGCGATGCCGGCACCTTCGATATCAATCTCACTTCCAACGTGGACGTGGACGTTAATCTCCCGACCGAGATAACCTGGCTGAAAGTCGCCCTTACAAGGTCTGCCTACGTGCTTACCCTCACCCACGAGGAGAATACCACCGGTGCACCACGTGAAGCCGAGATAGACATAGTGCGCAAGGACAACGGAGCAGTCGTCCAGAAAATCAAGGTTATCCAGCTTGCTACGGTAAGTCCGGATCCTGAGCCGGCAAAGCCTGGTGATGTCCTTTGGGCTGAAACCTGGACCGGGGGTGAAGCCGGTGCATCGCCAGAAGTATACACTCAGACCGGAACCACAGTTTACGGCGGACTCCGTGTCAGCTATGCTTCCACCAGCCCGGGTTCAGCCACCAAGATTTATAACGACAACCAGATGGACGGCACCAATGTCCAGGAGAATCTCCTTCTCTCGAAGAAAAAGGATGCCAATGGCACCTGGACTATTACCGGAATACCTGCCGCTGCAGCACAGGCCGTCAAACTCACCTTCAAGGTGAATCAGAAGAGAAGCCTTGATGTCACCTCTCCGACCGAGGGTGTCACTGTCGGTGAGAAGGTCATCGGCGAGGAAACCGCCAAGCCTTACACCATTTCCTACGACATAACCATTGCAGAGGGTGTCAAGAAGTTCAACCTCGTCTTCACCAATTCCGACTCAAACAACATCCGCCTGGACGATCTCAAGGTCGTGGTAGCCGGAGGAGATACGCCGAAGGTCCTTAAGGTCGAGAAACTTTGGCAGAAACTCTCAACCGCAGACGCCAACTGGTTCGCCTCCATCGGCGGTACAGCAGGCACCGACTTCAACATCGCCATCGACGACAAGAACGTCTATGTCCCTGAATTCGGCGACAGCAAGAACCTGTGGGCAATCGACATCGCTACCGGCAACAATGTCACCAAGGTGAATACTACCACTGTCGAATCCGTCGGTTTCGACGGTTCCATCTTCCTCAGTTGCGCCCGCGTAGTCAAGAAGAACGATGGCACGCCCGTCCTTATGGCCAGCAACCTATTCCAGGATGGGGACAGCGATAATCCTACCGGTCGTCTGTATGTATGGGAGAACGGCATCGACCAGGCTCCGGCTGTCAAGACTCTCCAGCAGTGGGGAGCCGCACGCCGCCTAGGCGATACCTGGACTACCTATGGCAACTATGAAGACTGCTGGATGATTATGGGTACGCAAACGGGCAACGGCTTCGTCACTTTCCGCGTCCCTACCGGCGACAAGTCTTACTTGATCAGCCGTCTGGCCGTCGAAACCACCGACTTCTGCTCCTACTATCCGTTCCCTGGCGAGCTCACTAAGGGTATGTTCGCTTGGAGAGGAGGCAACCACGATGACGGTCTTGCCTACCGCAACCGCATGATGACCATCGCCTCCACGGAGGAAGCCAT
The DNA here is from genome assembly GCA_905235085.1 of uncultured Bacteroidales bacterium. Lineage (GTDB taxonomy): Bacteria > Bacteroidota > Bacteroidia > Bacteroidales > UBA932 > Cryptobacteroides. The sequence goes on from CAJOKD010000004.1 coordinate 28,609, forward strand.
CAAGACAGAAGGAGCGCACACATCGACCCTCACCAAACTGGACAAGTGGATGGGCAACTACGAGAACAACAACGGCAGTGGCTTCAACTACTTCGAGTTCAACGGCAAGCGCTATGTCGCCTGGGTCATCAATATGGCCGACGGCAAAGTATTCGACTTCGTAGTCAAGGAAGGAGAGGCCGGCGCAGCCTGGGATTCCATCATCAATACGTCGGTGGCTGACATCACAGCGGCAGGCGGCTTCGCGTTCCGCGAGTCCTTCGCTGGAGGCCAGGCTACGACCTGGAAGCAGGGTACGGACTGCGCTGTATGGAACAACGGCGATAAGGTTTACATTGCCGTGAACAAGGTCAACGTGGGAATCGCCGTGTACAAGATGTATATGGCAGACGCCGAATAGACGAACCTCTGTCCATAAAGTTTGCATGGCGGCTCCGAAGGGCCGCCATGCTCATTTTAGAATACGTATCCAAGGGTGAACGTGAAGTTCACGAGCCGGGCGTCAGGCATTCCGTCGCCCGTGAACAGATTGTTCAGCTGTCTCCTGAAATCGTTCATCAGGAGCGGGCCTGCCTTGAATCCAAACTCGAAGGCGATGCCGTACTGGTTCGGCTCATACTGCAGTGGAAGGGCCAGTTCTGAAGCATTGCTCTTGAATACATAGCTGTAATAGCCACCGAGTCCCAGGCGCACGCCAGCGGACCAGTCTCCCGGCTTGTACATAAGGAGTACTGGAACGGTCACGGCCTGCTGGTCGTAATTGCCACGGGATGCGAACACGTCGTTCCCGTCAGGGAACTCCGAAACCTGCTTCTCGTACAAAGCCCTTGTTCCAAGCGCAAAGTCACCGAAATTGAAGTCGAGCTGGATTCCGGCGTCGAAGCCTATATCGCCTTTGGTCTCGAGCGAACTCTTCGGGAAATCGATATGGTTGCTCTGCAGGCCGGCCACGACACCGAATTCAAGGAACTTCTTCCTGGAATCGTGCTTCCTGGCCACCTTGCCCGATGACTCGAAGGAAGGGTCGGACGCAATGGTGCCGGATAGGCTGGAGATATAGCCTGTAACCTTGTCCAATCCCTCGTAATCAATCAGTTCCGCATCATCTTCAGGTTTATGGTATGGGGATTTCAAGCCTGTGGAGACAGCCAGGGTAGGAACGCCCATCTTGGCAAATCCTTCAGTGTCGGTCGCCGTGAATACCGAACTCTCGAACCGTTTCGGATCCACCGTGACTGAACACCTTTCAGCTTCCGATGTAATGATGCTCTTGCCGTCACGGATCGTTGCGACTCCCTCAATCTCGAGTTTACCGGCAGTCTTGTACCAACCAACCATATCTATGCTCATCATCAGCTTGATCTTGTCCTTCCCGATAGTCTTGGACAAGGTATCAGCAAGGAATGTGGAACCGTACAGGCCGATTTCCTCGGCATCGAACGCAGCGATGATCACGCTCCTTTTCAGATTCTCCCTCGAAGCATAAAGCTCCCTGGCGACTTCGATGAGCGCGGCAGAGCCGGAGGCATTGTCGTCCGCCCCGTTGTACACATTGCCGTTCCTGACTCCAAGGTGGTCGTAATGGGCGCCCAGAACTATGTATTCATCCTTGAGGACAGGATCGTTCCCTTCTATGACTCCGACTACATCCGTATACTCCTTTCCGTATTTGGTGAAAGGAACCGTCCACTCGCCGAAAAACGGCTTCAGGCCGATCTGGGAATAATGGCCGATTATGTATTCAGCGGCCATCCGGGCATATTCGGTGCCGGCCTTGCGACCCTGGAGTTCATCGCTGGCAAGATAATATACGTGACCGGTAAGGCGCTCCTGGCGCGTCTGTGCACCTGCCGCAAGACTCACGAGCAAAGCGGCAACTAGAATAGTTCTCTTCATTTATAGCTGATTTACTTAAGTTTTCCTATGACGGCTGCGAACAGGGCAGTCATCTTGTCGGCGGCAGCGTCCGCCTGCTTGACGATTTCTTCTCCGTCGGTCACGTAGTCATCGTCTCCCTCGTGAGCGACGTCCGTGATCACTGACATTCCGAACACCGGAATCTCCGAATGCCTGGCCACTATAACCTCGGGAGTAGTGGACATACCGACCGCGTCGGCGCCGACTATCCGCATATACTTGTACTCGTGAGGAGTCTCGTATGTAGGTCCGGTGCAGGCAAAATAGACTCCCTTCTGCAGAGGGATTTCCATCTGTTTCGCAAGATTCTCCGCAAGTGCTATGATATCAGGGTCATACGGTCTTGTCATATCCGGGAACCTAGGACCGAACTCATCCATATTCGGACCTATCAGGGGGTTCGGAATCATATTGATATGGTCGGTGATTATCATCAAGTCCCCGGTATGGAAGGATGTGTTCACTCCACCGGCTGCATTGGAAACGAAAAAATACTCGATTCCAAGCACTTTCATAACCCTGATCGGGAGAGTCACCGTGTCCGTGTCATAGCCTTCATAATAATGCAGGCGCCCCTGCATCGCAATCACCGGCTTGCCGGACAGGAAACCGGCGATGAAGTTCCCCTTGTGGCCTATGGCCGTCGACACCGGGAAACCCGGAATAACCTTGTAAGGGATGGTGACGGGATTCTCGATTATATCCGTCAGCTTGCCCAGGCCGCTTCCCAGGACGATTCCCACCTTCGGCAGCAAACAGGCAGGCTCAAGGATATCCCTGATGAAATCTGCAGCTTTGTGTATCCTTTCTACTCTTGGACCCATATCATTCAAAACTATTAACTTGACCTGCAAATATAGTCATTTTCACCGACCATCGAGTATTTTGCGTATATTTGCTCATATGACGACTCTCATCTCCTTGTTGCTGGCAATGACGCTGGCTGCAGCCGGCCCGGGGCGCGGCTACGACAATCCCGTGATAAAAGGCTTCCATCCCGATCCGAGCGTGTGCGCCGTCGGCGATGATTATTATCTGGTGAACAGTTCATTCCAGTATTTCCCAGGAGTTCCCATCTTCCACAGCAAAGACCTCGTGAACTGGAAGCAGATAGGGCACGTACTCACCCGCCGCTCACAGCTGGAGTTGGACGGAGCCCTGTCCTGGGGAGGAATATATGCCCCTACCATCCGCTACAACGAAGGGACCTTCTATATGGTCACGACCAACTGCAGCGGCAAAGGCAATTTCATCGTCCACACCGACGATCCTACGGGAGAATGGTCCGATCCCGTGTGGGTAGACATCGGAGGGATCGACCCGTCTCTATTCTTCCACCAGGGAAAGTGCTGGTACACAGGCACCGTCGACGGCAGGATCGTGCTCTCAGAAATCGATCCTATGACCGGGAAGAAACTGACCGGAGAGAAAGAGATCTGGAGAGGTACCGGCGGAAGATATCCTGAAGGACCGCACCTCTATTTCAAGGACGGATGGTACTACCTGCTGATTGCAGAGGGGGGCACCGAATATGCCCACAAGATCACCATCGCAAGGAGCCGGAATATCGACGGGCCGTATGAGGGATGCCCCGACAACCCGATCCTCACCCACTGCAAGATGAGCACACAGGGCAGCCAGATCCAGGGTCTCGGACACGGAGACCTCGTACAGGCTTCAGATGGGACCTGGTGGATGACTTGCCTGGGATTCAGGAGACAGGGCGGAGATCATCACCTTCTCGGCAGAGAGACCTTTATGGCGCCTGTGGAATGGAACAAGGAAGGCTGGCCCGTGGTGAACGGAAACGGAGAACTGCAGCTCAGGATGGATGTCCCTACCCTGCCCCAGGTGAAGCAGGAAGCCGCTCAATCCCACATAGATTTCGGAAAGGACAAGAGCGGCTACGAATGGGTGTATCTCCGGAATCCATTCCTTGGAAACTATTCATTCACAGGCAATTCCCTTAGACTTACATCCAACGGGAAGGATCTGGACGAAACCCGGGTTTCACCAACATTCATAGGCCGCAGGCAGGAAGACATATTCTTTAAGGCAGTCACTTCCCTCTCGACAGAAGCAGGAGTTGAAGCCGGCCTCTCAGTCTTTATGGATGCCGGCTCACACTATGACATATTCGTCGAAGACGGATGCGTCAAGGTTCGTTACCGCTTGGGAGAAATGGTGCATCTGGTAAAGGCGAAAGCCCCTCTGGAGGGCGAGAGGGTATGGCTTAAGGTCGAAGGTAACGAGTATTTCTACATCTTCTCTTTCTCGGACGACGGCCTGGAGTACAAGCAGCTCTGCCAGATGAACACCCGCTACCTTAGCAGCGAGACCGCATCCGGCTTCACCGGAATAGTCCTCGGTCTTTATGCCACGGGGACTCCCGGAAAACACGCTGATTTCTACGATTTCGATTATTCGATGATTCCGCGGTAGGAATCGCAGACGCTGCGGTAACTCTCGAGGTTGCCGATGTCGAAGCGCTTGCCCGGCATCTCCATCACGTGTACCTTTGTCTGGCTTGACAGCCAGGCGACGAAACTGCCAGGGGCATCGGTCCCGCATCCGGCGGCTATGCCTTCGGCGAACCTGCGGGCATCTTCCTTCTTATAGAAATAGAACGGAGGGCAGCACCAGTTGGACTTCGGTTCAGCAGGTTTCTCTTCCATTCCCGTCACGAGTCCGTCACCGTCTACTTCGACAATCCCACTTTTGACGAGCCTGGCGCCATCGGGTTCGAAATACCTCATTATGCAGGACGTGCCTTTGCCGATGGCATAGTCGATAAACTTCGAAAGACTGAAATCCAGGACATTGTCACCTGCTATGACGAGCAGGTCATCATCCCATCCGAGCTCGTCCAGCGCAAACTGGATATCGCGCACGGCTCCAAGGCGGGTTTCATTCGTCCCGGTCCCGTCATCCACCACGGCGATGCCCGGCATTCCGTCAGGATTACCTAAAGAATCCTGGACCTCCAAAGAATCCATAAGCCTGTTGGCCGCCCAGTTCTCGAAATGAGGAGTGAACTTGTGGTTGGTCACGACAGCGAATCCATTGACCCGGCCGTCGGATACAAGATCATCGACGAGCCAGTCCACGATAGTCTTGCCTGCAACTTCGAGAAGCGGCTTGGGATAGTTCTCTGTCAAAGGATACAGACGGGTCGCGTACCCCGCTGCAAGGATAAGGCATTTCATACTGGCTGTCAGACTTTTACGCCATCTGCCGAATGACAGGCAAAGGCTCCGAAGCGACCCTTGAAAGCAGGGAACTCGGCAAGATATTCACTTTCCACCTTACGGAAGATCTCTTCCTCGTAAGACGGGTCGATGATTGCCATACAGCAGCCCTTGAATCCGGCACCGCTGAAACGGCCTCCATAGATACCGTCGGTGCGGCACATTATCTCGTAGATCTTCTTCAGTTCCGGTGAGCCGGTCTCCCAATTGAAGATGGATGAATGGCCGCTCTCGAAACTGAGCCTGCCATATTCTTCTATGTCTCCCCTCCTCCAAGCCTCGGCACCGCGCTGGACACGGTCGAACTCGGTGTACCAGTGCTCGGCGCGCTTGCACCAGTTGTCAGGAAGACGGTCCTTGAACCGATGGAATACCTCTACCGGCACATCTCTCAGGTTAGTCTGTTCGAATTTGCCATATTCCATCCCTGAATATGCCTTAAGGGCATAAGCGGCGCTCCGGCATTCGTCAACCCGCATATTGAACTTGCTTCCGGCCAGGGTACGCTCGACCCCGCTGAAGAATACTGCGATTTCGAAAGGTTTCATCTTCGATGAGACCGGGATTAGCTCACAGGAATCGTCACTGGTATCCAGGTAAAGGAGATGGTCCTTTTTCGAATACACCTCGCAGCTCTGGTCGAGCTTGCCGCAGGAAACACCGACGTAATTGTTCTCAGCAGCCTGCGCAGCCGAGATTAGTTCCTGGTCCTTGAGATGGATTCCGTTGACGGAACAGAGCGCCTTCAGGAACGCTATAATGACGGCGGCAGACGATGACAGTCCTCCGATAGGAAGAGTACCCTCGATGACTCCGCTCAGTCCTGTACGCAGAGGGAAAAGCCTGGACAGCTCGAGGGTAGCCCCGCGCAGATAGTCCGCCCAATCGTTCTGCCTGGTCTCCGGAACCGCCCTGATATGCCACTGTGCCCTCTTGTCAAACTGGAGAGATGCCAGTTCGATGACTCCGTTCTGCTTCGGAGCATATGCTATGTGGATACCCTTGTCGATCGCGAATCCGGTGATCTTTCCGAGCTGATGGTCGGAATGTGCACCTATCGGGCAGACTCTGTATGGACAGAACGAGAGCCCTTCCGGCTCCCGCCTGTACGTATCCCTGAATTTCTGCTCGCAATCCATACGCCTACAGTCTTGCCTTGATGGCTTTCGTCTGCTCCTCGTAACCAGGCTTCTCGAGAAGGGCGAACATATTCTTCTTGTAAGCCTCTACACCAGGCTGGTTGAACGGGTTGATTCCCAATACATAAGCACTGATACCGCAGGCAAACTCGAAGAACTGGAACAGCCCGCCGAGGTTGAATGCATCGATCCTTTCGATGGATACTTCGATCTGAGGGACACCTCCGTCGATATGGGCGAGCTTGGTCCCGAGCTGAGCCATCGCGTTGCAATGCTCCACGTTCTTGCCGGCCAGGTAATTCAGCTGGTCGAGGTTCTGGGGATCGCTGCCGATTATTACGGTACGGTTGCTCTTCTCGATGTTCACGACAGTCTCGAAAAGCACCCTGTCGCCGTCCTGGATGAACTGGCCCATTGAATGGAGGTCGGTCGTAAAGTTGACGGAAGCAGGGAATATTCCCTTGAGGTCCTTTCCTTCGGACTCTCCGTAAAGCTGCTTCCACCACTCCCCAAGATACTGGAACTTAGGATTGTAGGACACCAGAACCTCTATCTTCTTTCCGAGCTTGGAATAGAGCAGGTTGCGCATAGCCGCATATTTGACGGCTTCGTTCTCCCCGCTCTTGACGGCGAGAGCCTTCTCCATCTCAGCTGCACCTGCAAGCATCTCACGCACATCGAAACCTGCCAGCACGATCGGCAGCAAGCCTACAGGAGTCAGGACGGAGTAGCGACCGCCAACATTGTCCGGGACTACGAAGGTCTTGTATCCTTCCTGCGTCGAGAGGGTCTTGAGAGCGCCCTTGCTCGCATCCGTGATCGCCACGATCCTTTCCGATGCATCTGAATATGTCTTTTCAATATATTCCTTGACTATCCTGAAAGCGACTGCAGGTTCGGTAGTGGTGCCGGACTTAGATATCACCACCGTAGCCACGTTCCTCTGTGCGACCAGGTCCATCAATTCAGCAAGATACTCCTCGGAAAGATTGTTGCCCGCGAAAACTACTTCAGGGGCCTCCTTACGGCCAGCAAGCTGCTTTGCGAAATTATGCGAGAGGGCCTCGATGGCACAGCGGGCGCCAAGATAGGAACCACCGATACCGATGACCACGACGAGGTCCACACCCTTGGCTTTCCAAGCATCCCTTACAGACTCGCATTCCGCGATGAGGGACTCTGGAGTTTCGGAAGGCAGATGCTTCCAACCCAGGAAATCATTCCCGGCGCCAGTTTCGCTTTCCAGCACGTCGAAGGCATCGAGAGCCTTTGCGAGATATTCTTTGTAATCTGCATCGTTGATGAAGGAGCTGCAGCCTCCCAGATTCACTTTAACCATATCTTTAACTTTCTAGTTTTTCAATCTCACAAAATTAAGCATTTTCCGAATATTTTAAGAAGTAATAGACTATATTTGCATAACACGAACACTTAAAACCAATGCATATGCCTAGAATCATCAAGCTCGCAGCAACCGCTGCCGCCGTCATTGCTCTTGCAGCGTCCTGCTCCACATCGAACAAGATAGCAGTCACCGCCCACCGTGGCTTCTGGAACTGCGAAGAGGCCGGATTCGCCGAGAATTCCATCAAATCCCTGGAAGTTGCTCAGCAGCACGGACTCTGGGGCAGCGAGTTCGACGTACATATCACATCCGACCTGGTGATGGTAGTCCATCACGACCCGGACATCGACGGTGTAAGGATCTGGGACCACGATTATGCCGACTTCAAGGACTGCCGCCTGAAGAACGGAGAGAAGATCCCTACGCTTGATGAGTATCTCACCCAGGGAGAAAAGAGCAAGAAGACCGTCCTGGTCTGCGAACTCAAGAAGCAGATCGACAAGGCTCACGAAGACTATATGGTGGACCAGTGCATCGCCGCCCTTAAGAATCACGGCCTGTACGATCCGAAGAGGGTGATCTTCATCTCATTCAGCCTGAATATGTGCGAGAGGCTCGCTGCCCTCTGCCCTGGATTCACAGTCCAGTACCTCGAGGACGATATGAGCCCTGACCAGCTCGCCCCTCTCGGAATCAACGGTGTGGATTACAACTACAAGGTTTTCTACAAGAATCCGGACTGGTTCAAGCAGGCCCGCAACCACAGGATGAGCATCAATTCCTGGACCGTAAACAAGGAAAAGGACATCCAGAAAATGATCGACCTTGGTGTCGACTGCATCACGACCAACGAACCGCTCCTGGTCCGCAAGATGCTCGGCAAGAGGGAGCTCAAGTAAAAATGATTATCTGACTTCGAGGAGTTCTGCCCAGGATGTCGTGAACAGCTTGGAGCAGAACTCCCTGCGTATTCCGTCGGCATAGTGTCCGGGGCGCTGCGTCCCGAGACGGAGCACGTTCTTCCCGGAGGTGTTCACCTGGTCCATAACCTTCGAGATACGGTCGTCACGCTCGCGCGAAGAAAGATCGAAACCGAATATGGTCTGCTGTATGGACGAGGCGTCCACTATGTCGGAAACTATGACTCCTGCCCTTTTATACTCATAACCTGGCCTGTAACCCATCCTCAGAGCCTGGAGGGCCGTGCCGATGATATCCCTGGAACTGCTGGAAGGCACTTCCAGGCGGATGCTGGCTTCGGGAAAATACTGGGACAGGTCCTTCCTGAAGCGGTTTGTGTGGATGAACACTCCGACGGTTCCCGCAGCCGTACCCTCCTTGCGGAGCTTCTCGGCACATTTCCCGGCGAAATCCGACACCCTGAGCGTAAGTTCGTCCAGGTCGCTGATCGTTTCCGCGAAGGAGCGTGAAGTGCATATGGACTTGCGTTTCTCGATCTTCTCTTCCTCCACCATCCTGCGGCCCTGGAGTTCGTTCCAGGTCCTTACCCCGGTAATCCCCATCCTGTTCCTGACCCACTCTTCCGGCTGCCTTACGAAATCCAGGGCGGTCTTGACTCCGGCCGCCTCGAGTTTCGGGGCCCCTCTCCAACCTATCCCCCAGACATCGCCTATCGGAGTCAGGGAGAGCGCCTTCTCCATCTTACCGGGAGTATCGATCACACAGACCCCGTGGTATCCCTTGTATTTCTTGGCGAAATGGTTCGCGACCTTGCCGAGCGTCTTTGTCTCAGCTATACCGATGCTGACCGGGATCCCGGTCCAGCGGCGGATCTTGACTATCAGCCCGGCGCACAGGGGTATCAGTTCCCCCGGGTCGATCCCGTCCATATTCATAAAGGCCTCGTCAATCGAATATACTTCCAGTTTCGGAGCCACTTCGGCAAGGAGGGACATCACCCTGGCGGACAGGTCGCCGTACAGGGTATAGTTGGAAGACCTGACCTCCAGCTTGCCCGCGTCCACGAGATGCTTGACCTTGAAATACGGAGTGCCCATAGGTATCCCCAAAGCCTTGCTTTCGTTGCTCCTGGCGACGACGCAGCCGTCGTTGTTCGAAAGGACCACGACCGGACGGCCTTCCAGTGACGGCTGGAAAGCACGCTCGCAAGAAACGAAGAAATTATTGCAATCGACTAGCGCGTACACACTTTCTTGATGACGTAAGTCACTACTCCCCAGACAGTGAAATCGTTAGACTCGGTCACTTCGATGGGTTGATACTTGGCATTCGCCGGGAGCAGCCACATATTCCTGTGGGGAAGGATGTCGTAAGACATTCCCGGCCTGGAGGACTTGCGTCCGCGCGGCCCGGCATCGGAAGGAGCCGAGAAGCTGATGATCTTCAGCGCGAATTCCCCGTCGATGAAACACACCGCCATATCCCCGTCGTGCGGTTCCAGGGACTTGTCCACGACAAGCACATCTCCTTCGGAAACATCTGCATCGACCATCGAATCACCCACGACGCGCACGAAGAAAGTGGCCGCCGGATGGCGGACGAGTTCCTTGTTGAGGTCTATGAAGGAGTTCATATAATCCTGCGCCGGTGACGGGAAGCCAGCGTGGACCCCTTCTTCGGCCATCGGAGCCAGGGACCCGGCCTGCTGTTCGGTATTCCGTTCTTCTTCCATCTTCCTGAACCTTGCTATAGAGCCGGGATTATGTGCTTCCAGGCCAGATTGAGGGCATCTGTGGCCTGCCCTGTGGCACCGCCGTTGAACACATCTATGATGGCGGTAAGGTCGGCGAGCGTCACGTTGGCGAAATCGACGGAAGTAGCGCTCGTGAGGGCGATCACTGCCCTCTTGGCCGGCAGGACAATTATGTACTGTCCGAACAGTCCCATACATTCGAACATACTGCCGTCGCTCCTGGTCCAGATCTGGTAGCCGTAGCCGGTGGTCCCGTATTCCTTGCTTGGATGCGAGGCGTGTGCTATCTTGTCTGTGGTAGCAGCCTTGACATAATCGGCAGGGACCAAGGGAGAATCACCCCATAACCCGCCACAGTACAGCATCCTGCCGAAGTTGACCATCTCCCGTGTGGTAAGATGGAGTCCCCATCCACCTGCGCTTATGCTTCCGGCCTTGTCCCAGGTAGGAGTGATTCCCAAAGGCTTGAACAGCCTGTTTTCAAGGTAGTCGGCAATATCTTCTCCGGTCTTCTTCCGGATGATCTCAGCAAGTATGCACGACCCGAAGGAATCATAGCAGAACCTGGTGCCGGGTGCAGCGTCGAACGGATATCCGAAGAACAACTCCAGCACATCGGTATCGATATCGCTGAACATCGCCGAGACGTTGAAACTGTCGGCGGTGAGATATTTCCTGATGTTCAGGGCCAGGGTGATCTTGTATTTCTGGGCATATTCCGTCGAGGAATCCTTCTTATGGCCGCTCGCCATCATAAGGAGGTCTTCCACGGTCAGGGCGGCAAGATTGGCGGACTGTTCGTCCGTCATAGCCTTTCCGTTGTATTTCATCGACTTGCGGGCAGCCTCCACCTCTTCCGGAAAGATATCCGCCACCTTGTCGGTCAGCTTCAGCCTGCCTTCTCCGACTGCGATTCCGACAGCCATCGAAGTGAAGGACTTAGTCACCGACCATACGTGGTGACGCGTATCTGAAGAGGTTCCGTTGAGCCAGGCTCCGGAAGGGAGGTAGCCTTCCTGCCAGACTTCGATTCCGGTGAGCTTAGGAGCTGCGCTGGCTGCTTCAGAGGCCATCGCCTCGACTGCAGACTTGATCTTGGGGTTCTCAGCCTTGGCCTCAGTACCTCCGCCGGGGCCTTCCCAAGGGTTGACTATGGGATCATCCTTCCCGCAACCGGCAAGGAGAATGGCTACGGAGGCCAGTAAGGCCAAAACTATCCTGTTGGTTTTCATAATGGATTCATTCTTCAGTTTCAACCGAAGCGGCAACAGCACAATTGATGCCATCTATAGCCGAAGATACGATTCCTCCCGAATACCCGGCTCCTTCACCGCACGGAAGCAGCCCTGGAAATGAGTCAGCCTCGTTTGTGCGAGGATTGCGCGGAACCCTTACCGGGGAGGATGTCCTTGATTCTACACCCACCAGGAGGGCGTCGTTGGTGAAATAGCCTCTGATGGAATGACGGTTCACTTCCGGGAATGCTTTCTTCAGTCTCTCGGAGATGAACGGAGGGAGGAGCTTGTCCAAAGGAGCACTGACGACTCCTGGCTTGTAGGAAGTTTCCGGAAGGTCTTCGGAGACCACACCGTTGCAGAAGTCTATCATCCTCTGGGCCGGAGCGGCCATCGGATGAGAAGCACGGGTGTGGGCATATTCCCACATGGAGCGTTCGACTGCTTTCTGGTATGAAAGGCACTTCAGAGGGCCGTCAGCCTCGTATTCTTCCGGGATATCCTCCGGATTGATCTGGACCACTACTCCGGCGTTGGCGAACTTCCCGCTCCTGGCAGAGTTCGACATCCCGTTCATCACGATGGTTCCCGCCTCCGTTGCCGAAGGAACCAGGACTCCTCCGGGACACATACAGAAGGAGAATACTCCCCTTTCATCGACCTGCTCCGTGAATGAATACTCGGCAGCCGGCATCCCGGGTTCCCACTGTCCGTGGTAACGGGCTTCGTTGATGAGGGCCTGGCTGTGCTCTACCCTGACGCCCATCGCAAAGCCCTTGGGTTCAAGCTGGCAGTCGCACTCCTGGAGCATCTTGTAGACATCGCTTGCCGAATGGCCTGCGGCGAGAATGACCTTCCTTGCTGAATACTTCCTGATGGAAGGTTTCCCGGCCTTGGTCCGGTTGGCGGAATCAAGGGCCTTGACTTCTATTTCTCCGTCCGACTTGCGCCTCAGGCCTGTCACCCTCGTCTCGAAATGATATTCACCGCCCTTGGAGATGATGCATTCCCTGATATTGGCGACTATCACCGGAAGGCGGTCCGTACCTATGTGGGGATGGGCGTCTATCAGTATCTGGGGATTCGCTCCGAAGTTCACAAGCTGATGGAGGACTTCACGGATATCACCCCTCTTGGAAGACCTGGTGAAGAGTTTTCCGTCGGAAAATGCTCCTGCGCCACCCTCTCCGTAGCAGTAGTTGGAATCAGGGTCGAGAACTCCCTCCCGGGACAGCTTGGCCATATCGAACTTCCTGTCGTGGACGTTCTTGCCGCGCTCCAGGATTATGGGTTTCTTCCGCAGGGTCAGCAGCTTGAGGGCCGCAAACAGACCGGCAGGACCGGCACCTACGATGATAACGGGTTCCGCATCCGAGACATCCTTGTATTCGGGAACCTCATACGGTACATACGATTCGAAGCGGTGGTCGTAGGCTTCGATCTTGTACCTGTAGATGACATCGTTGCGGGCATCTATGGAACGGCGGGCGATCACGCAGGTCGCAGCGGCTTTCGGAAAGGTCGGCTGATATGACTTGGTCGGGTCTATCACGTTTATCACCGCGTTCCCGCGGAGGTTCATAGCCTTTGCGGCTACGATACGTACGTCGTCCGGCCTGAGGTCACGGCCGACCCTACCTGTCATCTCGAATTCTATCATATCCTTATATTGTTTATTTTCAACTATTTCCGCTAATAGTCAGCAATCCTTGAAACAGGTGCCACGTCGAGCGGTGTACGCTCTCCCGCAAGGTAACGGAACCAACCCGCGACCGCTATCATAGCGGCGTTGTCGGTGGTGAACTTGAATTCCGGGAGGAAGGTGTTCCAGCCGCGCTTCCTGCCTTCGGCCTCCACCCGGCTTCTGAGGCCGCTGTTGGCCGACACTCCCCCTCCGATCGTGATGTCCTTTATCCCGGTGATCCTGGCAGCTTTGACCAGCTTGCTCATCAGGATGTCTATCAAAGTCTTCTGGAAACTTGCACAGATGTCTTCCTTGTTCTTCTCAAGGAAGTCCGGATCCTTTGCCATTTCATCCCTGACGAAATACAGCAAGGATGTCTTCACCCCGGAAAAGCTGTAATCCAGGCCCGGAATCTGCGGCTTGGCGAATACGAACCTGTCGGGGTCGCCTTCCTTTGCCAGGCGGTCTATGACCGGCCCTCCAGGATAGCCCAGGCCCATCATCTTAGAGCACTTGTCGAATGCCTCGCCCACCGCGTCATCTATTGTCTGGCCCAGTATTTCGAAATCGAGCGGGCCGTTGACCTTCACGATCTGGGAGTTGCCTCCCGAGACCAGCAGGCAGAGATAAGGGAAAGAAGGCTGGCGGTTGTCCTTGCCTTCCTGTTTGACGAATCCCGCCAGAATATGCCCCTGAAGGTGATTCACCATTATGACAGGAATGTCCAGGGCTATGCCCAGCGCTTTCGCGAAGGAAGTACCTACGAGGAGCGATCCAAGCAGGCCGGGGCCGCGGGTGAAGGCTATCGCCGTGAGGTCCGAGGCCTTGATCCCAGCCTTGTCGAGAGCTTGGCTGACTACCGGTACTATATTCTTTTCGTGAGCCCTGGAGGCCAGTTCAGGCACGACTCCTCCGAAATCTTTATGGACTTGCTGGCTGGCAATGACATTGGAAAGCAGGTAACCGTCCCTGATTACGGCAGCAGAAGTGTCGTCGCAACTAGATTCGATTCCAAGGATGTAATCCGCCATTATATTCAAAGACATTGATTGATTTGCAAAGATAATCAATTAAATTGGTATATTTGTAGTTTGTGAAAAAGGCATTAAGGATATTCTGGATAGTGATCGTAGTCATAGCCCTGCTGCTGTTGGCCTGCTGGCTGCTGCTCCAGACTCCGAAGGTGCAGACATATGCCGCCAAGAAGGCCGTAGCCGCCCTCGAAGAAAAGATAGACGGCAAGATAGAGTTCTCCAAGATCCATTTCAAGCCGTTCAATGCTCTGGTACTCAAGGATGTGACCTTACTGGACAAGGATCCGGTCACACTCCCCGGTGGAGAAAGGCTGGATACGATCGCAAAGGCTAAATCCATCTCCGCCACCTTCTCCCTGAAGGGTATTTTCAAGAAGGAAGGAATACATATAAAGAGGGTTAGCGTCAGCGACGGCTCGTTCACGCTCGTGAACGAAGAGCGGGGCACGAACATCGGCAGGTTCCTCCGCAGCGACAAGGACAAGCAAGGCAGCGGGAAGGAAATGGGCAACGTTTTCGATGCCAGGAAAGTCGAGGTCGACAACTTCCGGTTCCGGATGGTCAACCTCAAGGGCGAAAAGCCTTCCGCCGGCTACGGGATAGACTGGAATGACCTTGACCTTACCGTGGAAAAGCTGAATGCCAGCGGAGTAAGCCTGTCCAACGGATATGTCAAGGGCTCCGTGGAGAAGCTTTCCGCGAGCGAGAAGAGCGGTTACAGGATCTCGAACCTGAGCGGCAAGACCAGGGTCGGAGGAGGCAGGGTCACCGTCCAGGACCTGCACCTCAACGACGGGATGTCCAGGATACATATGCCTGAATACAGTATGTCCTTCGACGATGCAAGTTCTTTCTCACATTTCACCGAAGATGTCAGGTTGACCGGCAACATCAAGAACAGCAAGCTCGATTCCAGGAGCCTTGCCTACTTCGTACCTGCATTGAAAGACAAGAACGTCATCCTGAATATTCCAAGGGCCGACATAGACGGCACCGTCAACGACCTTACCGTCAACAGGCTGGATTTCGAAGAAGCCTCGAGCGGGGTGAAGGGATCCGTGGAAGGCAAGCTGACCGGATTACCGAAAGTGGACGAACT
The DNA here is from genome assembly GCA_905235085.1 of uncultured Bacteroidales bacterium. Classification (GTDB taxonomy): domain Bacteria; phylum Bacteroidota; class Bacteroidia; order Bacteroidales; family UBA932; genus Cryptobacteroides. Next base: position 43,984 of record CAJOKD010000004.1, read on the forward strand.
GGATATGGACGTGGACCTGGAAGGTTTCAGCTTCACATCGGATGGCCTCGACAAACTAATACGCAACGTCGCTCCTGGAGCCAAGGCCGGCATCGGACGCTTCGCCAAAGGTGAAAGGATATCGTTCGACGGCAAGTGCAAGGGCAGGATCGACGACCTGGCTGTCAACGGAAAGGTCAGTACACCGTCCCTGGGCTCTGCCGAAACCAACTTGATGGTCAAGGATTTAGCCGACAAGTCCCGGCCGATGAACGTCAAGGGCGACATAGTCACCAAGAAACTGGACATCGGGAAGATAGCCGGAATCAAACAGGTAGGAGAAGTGACCTTGCGGGGTGCCGTGGACGCTACCTTGGGCAGCGGCAGGGCGGACATACGTATCGACACCCTAGTTGTAGACAAGCTCAACGCCCTGGGCTACGACTATTCCAACATCCGCGCAGCGGGGACATATTCAGGCGATACGTTCGACGGAAGGATTGTCTGCAGCGACCCGAACCTGAATTTCCTGTTCCAGGGAATAGCCTCCCTGCCGGAAAAGGGCAAGGAAGAAAGATACAAGTTCTACGCAAACGTAGGTTATGCCGACCTCGAAGCTCTCAGGATCGACAAAAGGGGCGGCACTTCGAAGGTGTCCGGCGAGATCAACGCCGAATACGTGAAATCCATTGACGGCGAAACTGTCGGGAACTTCGACATCAGCGGCCTGAACCTCGAAAACGACAAGGGATCCTACGACATCGGGAACGTATCGGTCAAGTCGCACGACAATGACGGACGGCACAGCATCGTCCTGGATTCCGATTTCGCCGACGGTACATTCTCGGGCAGCAAACCTGTGGCAGACCTGGTCTCCGACCTCAAGGAACTCGCCCTGAGGGAGTCCCTGCCTGTCCTGCTGGACAAGAAAGACGGGAAGTGGGACGGAGGCGAATATAAATTGGACCTGGACATACACGACGCAAAGGACGTGCTTGCGTTTGCGATGCCCGGCCTGTATATAGCTGACAGCACGAAGGTACGCTTGGATGTGAATGAAGAAGGACTCCTCAACGCTTCCCTGAAGTCCCCGAGGGTCGCGATGGGCAAGAACTACCTCAAGGGCCTTGACCTCAAACTGGACAACAGGAACGGAAGCCTGAACGGTACGGCCAAGGGATCGGAGCTTTCAGCCGCCGGGATGGTCCTGAAGAACGACAACATCTCCATCCACGCCAAGGACAACAAGATAGGCTTGGGCTGCACGTACGACAACCAGACTGAAGCAGGAGACAAGGGAGAGATATTCCTTTCCGGAGAACTCGGCAAGACTGCTTCCGGAGAGCTTACGCTGCACGGGAAGACGCTTCCTTCGAACATCTGCTACAACGGAGACAACTGGAAGATATCCCAGTCGACGATCGACCTTGTCGGGAAAGACATCAGCGTAGACAACCTGGTGGCTTCCTGCGGGGAGCAGTCGATAAAGGTCGGCGGTGGTTATTCCACTTCAAGGAACGACACTTTGTCGGTTGACCTGAACAGATTCGACCTGAGGATAGCCAACCAGTTCCTGGGAGAGGAATTCGGGATCAGCGGCCGGGCTTCCGGCCGGGCCAGGGTGATATCTCCTTGGAACGGCAATTCAGGACTGCTGATGAATCTCAGATGCGATTCCACCATGATCGCCGGGCTGGACGCGGGTACCATAAGGCTCGCCAGCAGCCTGGACGATTCCGGCAGGATGCACATAGTCGCGAACAATGAAATAGGTGGCGCGAAGACACTGGATTTGCTCGGCGATTACAATACGAAGGACGGCAGCCTCGACCTGACCTGCAACCTGGACGGTTTCAATGCAGGTTACGCCGCCCCGGTCCTCAACTCCGTATTCAGCGAAGTATCCGGAGACATCAACGGAAAGGTGAGGATATTCGGCAGGAAGGACGACATACATCTGGCGAGCGAGGGCACCAAGTTCGACGACATTATGCTGAAAGTCGACTATACGAACGTTCCATATTACCTCAACGGACCTTTCCACCTGGCTGACGACGGGGTGCACTTCGACAACATTGCCATCAAGGACCGCTATGACGGGACCGGCACCGTCAGCGGAGGAATCAAGTTCGACAAGCTCAAGGACTTCAATCTCGACACCCGGATCAGGGTGAACAAGATAGAAGCCATAGATATGAAAGCCGACTCAGGCGAGAGTTTCTACGGCAACCTCTTCGCTTCCGGCCTCGTCAGGATCAAGGGCCCGTTCAATGCAGTCCAGCTCGACGTGGATGCCAGGACGGAAAAGAACGGAAGCCTGCATATTCCTATCGACAACGCGTCCAACGCCGGCAAGTACGACCTTCTCACTTTCAAGGAGGAAAAGAAGGAGGTATACATCGATCCTTACGACGTGATGATGAACAGGATAGTTACGGAGAGCAAGAAGAAGAGCGACTTCGGCCTGAAGCTCAGGGTCAACTGCACACCGGGCACTGAAGCTTACCTCGAAATCGACCGCAACGCCGGCAATGTTCTCAACGGGCACGGACAGGGCAACCTGGACATCGAAGTACGTCCTGGAAGCAACCTGTTCACCATCAACGGCGACTACACTCTCGATTCCGGAAACTTCCACTTCAACGCGATGGACATCGCCAAACGGGATTTCTCGATATCGGAAGGCAGTTCGATAAGGTTCAACGGGGACGTTATGGACAGCGACCTGAACATCGAAGGGACATATACCACCAAGGCATCCGTGGCTACATTGATCGCCGACACCTCCGCCATCGCCGCCAGAAGGACGGTCAATTGCGGAATAGGGATAAGCGGCAAGATAAGGGAGCCGCAGCTTACGTTCTCGATAGATGTCCCGGACCTCGATCCGACCACCAAATCCAAAGTCGAGAGTGCCTTGAATACGGAGGACAAGGTACAGAAACAGTTCCTGTCCCTGCTGATTTCAGGAGGCTTCATCCCGGACGAACAGTCAGGAGTCGTGAACAACACCAACACCCTCTATTCGAACGTTGCTGAAATTATGGCGGGACAGCTGAACAGCATCCTGCAGAAACTCGACATACCTTTGGACCTCGGGTTGAACTACCAATCCAGCGAGAGCGGGACGAACATATTCGATGTGGCCGTGTCCACGCAGCTATTCAACAACAGGGTCGTAGTGAACGGCAACGTTGGCAACAGGGAATACGGCGACTCTGGTGAAGGAGACGTTGTCGGGGATATCGACATCGAAATAAAGCTGGACAAGCCTGGGCAACTGCGTCTCAACCTCTTCTCGCATTCTGCGGACGACTATACCAACTACCTGGACAACACCCAGCGAAGCGGTGTCGGTATCGCATACCAGAAAGAGTTCGACACTCTTACCGAATTCTTCAGGGACCTGTTCACCAGCCGGGAACAGAAGGAGCGCCGTGCTGCTGAAGCGGAAGCGCTGGCACGTGTAAGGCGGGACAGCCTGAGACAGGCTCGTCGTGATTCGACTACGCTTCCGATGATGCCTAGACCTGACAGTGCAGGATTCAACCTACCTGTCGTCCGTTCTGGTGAAAGGCTTATGGGTATGCCTCCTTCCTGGGATAGGGAGAAGAACAGGATCGTAATTACAAAAATCAGCGAGCGGCCTTGATGAAGGCTTTGAACAGTGCCAGCCACCTGTCGTCAGCCCTGACCAGGACTTCAGGATGGAACTGAACTGCCAGCAGCCACTGCTTCCTCGAGACTATCTCGAATGCCTCCACCACCCCGTCGTCGCAGCGGGCGGAAACCGTGACCTTGTCCGATGGCACGCTCACGGCTTGATGGTGGAATGAATTGACGTGCAAGGTATCTTTCTCCATTATCCGATGAAGGAGAGTGTTCCTGGAGACTATGCAAAGATGGGTCGGGACCTCCCCCTGCTCGCTCTGGCTGTGTGCAACATTACTCGGCTTCTCCGCCGGCAGGTCCTGGAACAGGGCCCCTCCGAGAGCTACGTTCATCAGCTGGGCTCCCCTGCATATGGCAAGTATCGGAAGACCTTTGCGCAAAGCCGCCTCCGCATACAGGAAATCCAGCGTATCCCGATGATGGTTTATGTTTACGGTTTCGTTCAGTACGGACTGCCCGTACCTGGCGGGGTCCACATCTTCACCACCCGTAAAGAGTATCCCGTCGAGGCGGGACACGACTTCAAGAGCTTCATCGATGCCATTTACCTGCGGTAGCAGGAGCGGTATTCCTCCGGAGCGGATGACAGCATCGCCGTACGTCCTCCGGACCTTTGAATATTCTTCGGGAGAACACCCTGTCGTAATCCCGATGAGGGGCTTCCTGCGAGCCTCCGTTACGTATGCTGCCGAAAGCAGGATGACTATAGCAAGCAGTATCTTTTTTTCCATATCGATTTGTCATTCAATCACCAGGCAAGGATCCATCACCGCATCTATCTCCGCGGGGTCGAGATCCTGCCCGATAAAAACTATCTTCACCATCCTGTCCCCGTATTCAGGATCCCAGTCCCGGCGCAGGTTCTTGTCACGACGCATCATTTCCTGAAGCTGATCCTCAGGCATCGTGGCGAACCACATCCCGGCATCCTTTATGGATTTCTGGACTCCTGACTGCTCGAACAGGTAACATCTACCCGGCTCGTCTGCAAAATAGCATATTCCTTTAGCCCTGATGATGTTCTTCGGCCACTTCTTCGACACTGCCCAGTCGAACTTGTTGATGTCGAGGGCAGGCCTGCGGTAATACACATACGTTCCGATATTGTATTCCAGGGCTTCGCCGGATTCTTCATTGTGAAGTTCATCATCTTCACCTTCGATGGCGGCGATCCAGGCGGCCGAAGTCGCGACCTTGTCGAAATCGAACATCCCGGTGCCGAGGATCTTGTCCAAGTCGATATCCCCGTAGTCGCACTCGAATACGGCAGCATTCGGGTTGAGCGCCTTCACTATGGACTTGACTCTCCCGAGCTCCTCCGGGGTAACTTCCGAAGCCTTGTTCAGAAGGACTATATTGCAAAACTCAATCTGCTGTATTACAAGTGTTTCCAGATCATCCTCCTCGAGGTCCGTACGCTTGAGCGCATCTCCGCAGTCGAACTCGCTCTGCATACGCAGGGCATCGACCACGGTCACGATAGCATCCAGTTTCGGAGTATTGGTCCTTGAATTCTGAGGTATGAGTTGAGGAACAGAACATATCGTCTGGGCGATCGGAGCAGGCTCGCATATGCCGCTGGCCTCTATCACTATGTAGTCGAAGCGGTTGGTCCTGCATAGCTCGTCGAGCTGGTTGACCAGGTCCATCTTCAAGGTGCAGCAGATGCATCCGTTCTGGAGCGGGACCAGGCTGTCGTCGGTCTGGCCTACGACTCCGCCTTTCTGGATCAGGTCCGCATCTATGTTGATTTCTCCCAGATCGTTGACTATCACCGCAAACTTGATCCCTTTCCTGTTCGTGAGGATCCTGTTGACCAAAGTAGTCTTGCCGCTTCCGAGGTATCCTGTCAGAAGGAGCACCGGTATTTCCCTGTTTTCTATCGTTATCGTCATAGCAAGCAAATATAACACTTTTCCAGCGTTCTTGTTCATTTGAAGTTCTTGTGCAAATAAAGAATAATTACTACATTTGCATTCAACAGGTGAAAACGGTCTTTAAAGAAATGCTTGAAGGTATTAAGACAGATATCGAAAAGTTGATCGCACTCTACGAAGCGGAGAAAGCGGAGAGGATTCGTCTCCAGTCCGAGCTTCTCAAGAGCAAGGCCGACAATGATACCTGCAGGAAACAGATTGAAGAGTTGGAGCAGCAAGTAAACAATTTACAGCTTTCCGAAGCTTTCCGTGCTGGAGGAGATACTGCAGCTTCAAAGGAAAAGATAGACAAGCTTATCAGGGAGATAGACAAGTGCATATCCCTGCTTGAGAACTAGGATGGGACAGAGCATCAAGATAAAGATAGCGGGCAACGAGTACCCTCTTGTGGCAGCCACACCGGAGATGGAGCAGCTTATGCGGCTCGCAGCTGAAGCGATCAACCAGAAACTGACCGCATATGATGCCAAGTTCCCTAACAAGTCCCTTTCCGACAAGTTGTCTTTCGTTGCCTTGAACGAGACAGTGACCCGGCTCACCTACCAGAAGAGGTTGGCCGATTCCGGAGAAGAAGCCCGCAAGCTTCAGGAAGATGTTGAGTCATACTTAAAGAATATTGAAAAAGAACGCCGTTAGTCCCACGTGCTCAAATCAACAAGTTCTTCGGAACCGAGTTTACTCAGGGCGGGGATGACAGGCCAAGGTTACCTTAGGGGATCGCACCTTGTGTGCGACGGTGGATTTCAGAACCGTACCGGATCTCAAATCTTGTCTAGACAGGTTTCTGACAAGTGACTAACGGCTTTTTTTTCATTTTGTTGCACGACGGCCGATCAGTTTCCGAAAACTGACGGCCGTCTTTTTGCGTGCCGCGGAGCAAAAGAGAATATTCAAACCAAAACTAAAGTTACAAGTATATGATTGCATACCTTATAGGAGCGTTGATAGGTGCGGTTATAGGTATCGCTGCCTATGTTATAATCCAACGCCTCGTCCTCAAGGGCCAGAAGAACGAGATAATAGCCAAGGCTGAGATAGAGGCGGAGGCCATCAAGAACGACAAGATCCACCAGGCCAAGGAGAAGTTCCTCCAGCTCAAAAGCGAGCACGAACAGTATATCAACGAGAAGAACAGCCAGCTGCGAGAGTCAGAGAGCCGGATCAAGCAGAGGGAGAACACTCTGAACCAGCAGAATTCCGAGCTCCAGAGGAAGCTTCGCGAGGCGGATAACACCAGGAACCTCCTCCAGAACCAGCAGGATACCCTTGCCAAGAAAGCCGAAGAATACGACAAGCTAAGCGCACAGGCCAACAAGCAGCTCGAGACAATCGCGGGGATGAGTGCCCAGGAGGCCAAGAATGTCCTGATGGAGAATATGAAAGCCGAAGCCCGCTCAGAGGCCCAGGCATATATCAACGATACTATCGACGAAGCTCGCCTGAATGCTTCCAAGGAAGCCAAGAGAATAGTTATCAACACGATACAGAGAACAGCCACAGAGACCGCCATCGAAAATGCCGTCACTACGTTCCCGATCGAGAACGACGAGATCAAAGGACGCATCATCGGTCGTGAAGGCCGCAATATCAGGGCCCTCGAGGCAGCGACGGGAGTGGAGATAGTCGTGGACGACACCCCTGACGCCATCCTGCTTTCCGCATTCGATCCGGTACGCAGGGAAGTCGCCAGGCTTGCCTTGCACCAGCTCGTCGTCGACGGCAGGATCCATCCAGCACGTATCGAGGAGGTCGTGGCCAAGGTCAAGAAACAGCTCGATGATGAAATCCTCGAAACAGGAAAGAGGACCTGCATCGACCTGGGCATACACGGCCTGAATATCGAACTGGTCAAGATGATAGGACGAATGAAGTACCGTTCATCATATGGCCAGAACTTGCTCCAGCACTCAAGGGAGGTCGCAAATATCTGTGCGATAATGGCTTCCGAGCTTGGCCTCAATCCTAAGCTGGCGAAGAGGGCAGGACTCCTGCACGATATCGGAAAGGTGTCCGAAGAAGAGCCTGAACTCCCGCACGCCCTGCTGGGGATGAAACTCGCCGAGCAGTACAAGGAGAAACCTGAAATCTGCAACGCTATCGGAGCCCACCACGAAGAGACCGAGATGACTTCTGTGATATCCCCTATCGTGATGATAGGTGACGCGATTTCCGGAGCACGTCCTGGTGCACGCCGGGAAGTCATCGAATCCTACATCAAGAGGCTCAAGGGAATGGAAGACCTTGCAGCTTCCTATCCCGGAGTTACCAAGAGCTACGCCATCCAGGCCGGCCGCGAACTCCGTGTGATCGTCGGTGCCGACGAGGTCAGCGACGACCAGGCTGCAAGGCTCTCTGCCGACATAGCCCAGAAGATCCAGGAAGAAATGACGTACCCTGGACAGGTCAAGATCACAGTCATCAGGGAAACCCGTTCCGTCGCCTACGCAAAATAAAGACTCCGGAATATGAGACACGCAGCCCGCATAATCCTGGCATCGGTCTGTGCCGTCTTCTGGTCTCTGGCAGCATTCGCCCAGGCACCGGAAGCGACGGCCAAGTGGACTGTAACCAACAAGAAAGTATCCGGAAACGTCTACGAACTCACCTTTGTCGGCAGGATCGCCGAGGGGTGGCATCTCTATACTGTCGATCATAAGTACACCCCTATCGCAGTGGAATACCCTCAGCAGGAAGGATTCCAGGCCGGAGAACTCGTCCAGGTTACGGAACCCGTGGATTTCGAAGGGCAGAAGGTGTTTTTCGACCAGGTTACCCTGAAGCAGGAAATCACTGTCCAAGGCAGTCCGGCCGAGATACGGGGTGAAGTGTCCTGGAGCGGCTGCAACGATCAGTTCTGCGCGGCTCCGGAGTACTGGGAATTCAGAGTTCCGCTGGAAAGCGTTTCCAGCAAGGAGACCTTGCCGGACCCCTCGGAAGGCCGCGACGCGGCCAAAAAAAACAAAAGCCTGTGGGGGCTGATCATTGAAGCGATCCTCTGGGGATTCGCTATGCTACTGACTCCTTGCGTATTCCCTATGGTCCCGATGACCATCTCCTACTTTATGAAGCAGTCGGACAATGTTGTGCAAGGACGGTTCAAGGCCTTTATGTACGGCCTGTTCATCATCCTGCTCTACACTGTTCCGATCTGCTTGATCATCGGCATCACCTGGCTCGTAGGAGGCAACTCCATCACTGCTGACATATTCAACTGGCTCGCTACCCACTGGCTGCCGAACCTCCTGTTCTTCGTGATATTCATGGTCTTCGCGGCTTCTTTCTTCGGAGCCTTCGAGATCGAACTCCCTTCAAGTCTGGCCAACAAGAGCGACGCCAAATCCTCCAACAAAGGCCTGAGCGGGATATTCTTTATGGCCCTTACCCTCGTCCTGGTGTCTTTCTCCTGTACAGGACCGATCGTAGGAACCGTACTCATCAAGTCGACGGCAGGCGAATTCTGGACCCCGATGGTGACGATGCTAGCTTTCAGCGTCGCCTTCGCGCTTCCTTTCACTGTCCTTGCCCTTTTCCCCTCCCTGCTGAAGAAACTCAAGAGCGGTTCCTGGCTCAACAGCGTTAAGGTGGTCCTGGGATTCATTGAAGTAGCGCTTGGATTCAAGTTCCTGAGCGTAGCGGACCAGACCTATCACTGGGGGATACTGGACAGGGAGGTATATCTGGCGATCTGGATCGTAGTATTCAGCCTGCTCGGGTTGTACCTGCTGGGTAAGATACGCTTCAAGAATGATTCTCCCGTGGAGCATCTGTCCGTGACCAGACTTGCCCTGGCTATTACGGTGTTCTCATTCGTGGTGTATATGGTTCCGGGAATGTGGGGAGCGCCTCTCAAGGCTCTCTCCGGCTATCTGCCTCCTATCGAGACCCAGGATTTCGTAGTATGGAGCAATTCATCCGCCCCGGTAGCGACAGTGTCCAACAGCGCATCCACGAGTTACTCCGACAAGTACGACCTCAGGATGCCTATGGGCTTTTCAGGCTACTTCACCCTTGAGGAAGGCCTTGCAGCTGCAAGGGAGCAGGGTAAGCCTGTCTTCGTAGACATCACGGGACACGGATGCGTCAATTGCAGGGAGATGGAACAGAGAGTCTGGACCGACCCGAGAGTCCAGAAGATTATGAAAGACGACTATGTCCTGGTGGTCCTGTACAACGACGACAAGACCAAACTGAATGAAGAAGACTGGGTGATCACGGAAGACGGGAAAACCCTCAAGGAAATAGGCAGGGCGAATTCCTATCTGGTTCGGACCAAATTCGATGTGAACGCCCAGCCCAACTATGCATTGCTTGGCTTGGACGGAGAACTTCTGGTCCCCGTGAGAGGATATAATCTCTCCGTGGAGGGATTCATCGATTTCCTGGAAAGCGGAAAGGAGGAATTCGGGAAACAACTTTGATATCACATAGTAAATTATTGGATATGAGCGGAAAAAGATTCAATCAAGCAATCCTTCCGGTGATGTCCGGCTTTTTCATTATGGGATTCGTCGACATCGTAGGTGTCGCGACAAGCTATGTGAAAGCCGATTTCGCCGGGATGAACGACAAGGTAGCCGGACTGATCTCTCTGTCCTGTTTCCTCTGGTTCCTGATCCTGTCGATCCCGACCGGGATGCTTATGAACCGCATCGGAAGGAAAAAGACAGTTCTGCTAAGTTTCATCGTAACGGCGATCGCGATGCTGGTCCCGTTGGTCAATTACAGTTTCCCTTCGGTATTGGTCGCTTTCGCAATGCTCGGAATCGGCAACACTATACTTCAGGTCGCCCAGAATCCATTGGTTACCAATGTGGTATCACCCGAAAAGCTGACCGGTACTCTCACTCTGGGCCAATTCGTAAAGGCAGTGAGTTCCTTCCTCGGTCCTATCCTTGCCGCGGCTCTCGCAGGCAGCACGCTCGGATGGAAGATGGTATTCCCGGTATATGCCGCCGTCACCCTCCTAGCTATGCTCTGGCTTGCCCTGTCGCCTGTCAAGGAAGAACTGATAGAGAAATCCGAAATCACCTTCGGAAGGACTTTCTCCCTGCTCAAGGACAGATACATAGTGCTGTTCTTCATCGGGATCCTGGTCCTGGTTGGAGTGGACGTAGGAATGGGCGTGACTTTCCCAAAGCTCCTTCAGGAGAGATGCGGACTCCCGCTCGAGAAAGCCGGAATGGGGAACAGCGTGTATTTCCTGGCCAGGACCGTGGGAGCATTCCTCGGCGGATTGATACTGATGAAGTTCCCTACTCCTAAATTCTTTGCGGCAAGCGTGTTCCTCGCACTTGCCAGCCTCGTGGGAATGGTATTCTCGCACAGCCTCGCAGCCGTACTGGTATTCGTAGCCCTCTTCGGATTGGGATATTCGAACCTGTTCGCCATCATTTTCTCAGTCTCGATGCAGCGGGTTCCGGAGAAGACGAACGAAGTGTCAGCGCTTCTAATCGTCGGAGTATGCGGAGGTGCAGTCATTCCTCCCCTCCTCGGGGTCATCACAGATTCGTTCGGAAGCCAGATTTCGGCAGTCGTGGCACTGGCGCTCGTATGGGTATATCTTGTATTCCTGATCCGCCACGTCAAGGAAGTCGGGACAACAACGGAAAATCAGAGTTAAGTATATGGATACAAGGACTTTGGTCGGAGTGGACATCGGAGGGACGAAGTGCGCTGTCACCCTCGGCCTAGACTGCTCCGGCGACCTGCAGATAAAGGACAAACTGGCCTTCCCAACCACCGATGTCGACGGAACTATCGACGGTATCAAGGATGGAATACACAAGGTCCTCGACAGGAATTCCCTGAGCCCCAAGGACATAGCAGCTATCGGAATCAGTTGTGGCGGCCCGCTGGACAGCAGCAAGGGAGTCATAATGTCACCACCGAACCTTCCCGGATGGGACAACATACATATAACTGGTATCCTGGAGGAAGAGTTCGGAGTCAAGGCAGCCGTCCACAACGATGCAAATGCCTGTGCTCTTGCGGAATGGAAGTTCGGAGCCGGAAAAGGGACCAGGAATATGGTATTCCTCACTTTTGGGACAGGACTCGGAGCCGGGCTCATCATTGACGGGAAACTGTTCGCTGGGACCAACGACAATGCAGGAGAGCTGGGCCATATCCGCCTGGAGAGTTTCGGACCTGTCGGATACGGCAAGGCCGGTTCTTTCGAAGGGTTCTGCAGCGGAAGCGGAATCGCACAGCTCGCAGTGTCTATGGTGAAGGAGAAGCTCCAGATGGGGCAGAAAGTAGACTGGTGCCCTGACGGCGACCTCGGCAGCATCACTGCCAGGACGGTCGCGGAAGCGGCCCGCAATGGAGACACACTTGCAAAGGAGGTATATTCGACGAGCGCGAAGTACCTCGGCAAGGGACTGTCCATAGTGATAGACATCCTCAACCCTGAGCTGATAGTGATAGGAAGCATCTATGCCAGGAATGAAGATTTGCTGAAGCCCCTTATGGAAGAGATCCTTTCGAAGGAAGCTCTTCCGCTTGCGAACAAAGTATGCCGGGTCGTCCCGGCAGCTCTCGGAGAATCCATAGGAGATTTTGCCGCACTGTCAGTGGCAGCTAACATTTAACTGGGAGATATGCTTTCATACATCATAGAACACAGCCTTGAACAGGCAAGGCTTGAACTGGACGAATTCATCGCAGATCCCCAGACAATCCCCGCGATCGAAAAGATGGCTTCAATTATGGCCGATTCGCTGCGCGGCGGAGGAAAGATCATAAGCTGCGGAAACGGGGGCTCCCTGTGCGATGCCACCCATTTTGCGGAAGAACTGTCCGGGAGATTCAGGAAAGACCGGAAACCGCTGCCGGCGATGGCGGTCAATGACCCTGCCTATATCACCTGCACAGGGAACGACTACTCTTTCGATGACATATTCGGAAGATGGGTGGAAGCATTCGGGAAGAAAGGAGACGTACTTCTCGCCATCAGCACCAGCGGTGGCTCCGCAAACGTCGTCAATGCCGTTGAAGCCGCCCGCAGCAAGGGCATGAAGGTGGCGGTGCTGACATCAAAGAAAGGGAGCCGCCTTGCGCAACTCTCAGATGTTGCAGTGGCAGCTCCCGATTCTCCTTATTCTGACAGGGTCCAGGAAATCCATATAAAAGTCATCCATATCCTCATCGAGACGATAGAACGACTCCTGGACTATTGATTACCTCTTGGAGGTGACTTCCTTCTCGTATTTCTCGATCTCAGGAATGAATTCCTCTCCTACAGGTACACCGTGCTTGAGGTTGAACCAGTCGAACACGGCGCCGAACGGCATTGTCTTGGCTTCTTCGAGAAGTGCGAGCTTCTGGAAACCCTTGCCTTCATCCTCGTACTTGCGAAGGAGTCCGATAGGCTCGAGAAGGGCGGAGAGGAGGCATTTCTGGGTTGCCCTGGTACCGATCACATAGGCTCCGATACGGTTGATGGACGCATCGAAATAGTCCAGGCCGATGTGTGCCCTGTCGAGAGCGTCAGCACGGACGATTTCCTTGAACAGGTCGAGAGTCTGGTCATTCATTATGGTCACGTGGTCGGAATCCCAGCGTACCGGACGGCTGACGTGCAGCATAAGCTCCGGCACGAAAAGAAGCAGTGACGGAATCTTGTCCGACACGTTCTCAGTCGGCTCGTAATGTCCGGTGTCAAGAGTATAGATCACCTTCCTGCTGGCGCAGTATCCTTCGAAGAAATCCATCGAACCGACAGTATAGCTTTCAAGGCCGATTCCGAAAAGCTTGGCCTCGACGCAGCTCTTCATCCCAGGCAGATCTTCCTTGAGGATTTCGTCAAGGGAAGCAGCGAGCAGTTCGCGGTAGCGCTTGCGCTCCACCGTCAGTTCCTTCTGTCCGTCGTGTACCCAGATATTCATGATGCAAGGATCTCCCTGTGCCTTGCCCATCGCATCAGCGATATGGCGGCAGCGCTTCGTATGCTCGATCCAGAATTCCCTGATGGCAGGATCCGGATTGGAGAGCGAGAGGTCGCCGCTCTTAGGGTGGCCGAATGAAGTAGAGTTGAAGTCCAGCTTCATTCCGTTCTCCTTAGCCCAGTCGATCCAGCTCTGGAAATGCTTGACATCCACTTTGTCGCGATCTACGAACTTGCCACCGAAATCGCCATAGATCTCGTGGAGGTTGAGACGGTGGCTTCCTGCTATCAGGTTCTTAGCGAACTTGATGTCAGCACGTACCTCATCGATGTTGCGGGCTCTTCCCGGATAGTTTCCGGTAGTCTGGATACCGCCTGAAAGACCGGCATCGCTTTCAAAACCGATCACGTCATCGGTCTGCCAGCAATGAAGGGATATCTGTGTCTTGCCGAGGATATCCACTGCCTTGTCCGTGTCGACTCCGATAGCGGCATAGCGTTCTTTGGCCATCTCATAAGCCTTGATAATCTTTTTCTCGTCCATATTCAATTATTATTGATTATTTGGCAAATATGTCACTGTTTCGATGGAATCCGCGATGATACGCCTCATCTCCCAGCGGTCCTTCACCAGGCCCGCAACCTTCGCTTGCATCATTATGTTTCCGATCGCCGTACCTTCCACAGGACCGGCAATCACAGGGATTCCGAGGGTGTCCGCGGTGAGCTGGCTGACCAGTTTGTTGGCCGAACCGCCTCCTATCACGTGGAGCTTGCTTATCTTGAAGGAAGCGAAATCCTGGAGCATCGAAAGGACTTCCTTGTACCTGGCTGTCAAGCTGTGGTAGATGCAGCTGATCATCTCTCCGTCGTTCTGAGGAACAAGCTGCCCAGATTCCTTGAGGGCCGCCTTGATTTCGGCATCCATATCCTTCGGTGCCGCGAAACGGGGATCGTCAGGATCGATCACGGAAGGGAAACCGATAGCTTCGCGTCCCATCTGCTCGATCTGGGCATAGGTGTATTTCCTGCCTTCCTTCTCCCAGGTCTTGCGACTCTGTTCCAGCAGCCACATTCCGGTAATATTCTTAAGGAACCTGGTCGTGCCCTCGATTCCTCCTTCGTTGGTGATATTGAATGCGTAGGATTCGTCATTTATCACAGGGACAGGTGATTCGATGCCCATCAAGCTCCACGTCCCGCTGCTGAGATACGCGAAGTTCTCGTCTGAGGCCGGGACTGCCGCAATCGCAGATGCTGTGTCGTGGCCTGCGACTGCTACAACCGGGACCGGATCCATACCCGTCTCTTCACAGAGTTCCGGCTTCAGGAGGCCTACCACCGTACCAGGCTGTACGATTCCCGGAAGGATGGAAGGATCGACACCGAGCCTTTCGAGGAGACTCCTGTCGAAGTTGCGGGTCCGGGGATCGATCAGGCCTGAAGTGGATGCTATGGTATATTCACAGACCTTGCACCCGGTCAGGAAATATGACAGGAGGTCCGGCATAAACAGTATTTCCCGTGCTTCGAGGAGCGGGGAATCAGTTTCATTGCTCTGTGCATATATCTGGAAGATAGAATTGAAGTTCATTATCTGGATGCCGGTGGCCTTGTAGAGCTCTTCCTTCGGGATGATCCCGAATACTTCCTCCGGGATGCCGTCAGTGTACGGGTCACGGTAAGCACGCGGCAGACCGAGGATGCTGCCGTCAGGGCCGATGCACCCGAAATCCACGCCCCAGGTGTCAATACCTATGGATTCAATCTTGACTCCCGAAGAAGCGACTTGCTTCAGGGCGTTCTTGAAATGGACGAAAAGAGAATTGATGTCCCAATAATACTTGCCTTCGGATCCCTTGATCTCGTTGGGAAACCTGTAGACCTCCTCCGTAGACAGTTTGCCGTCATTTATCGAACCGATTATCGCCCTTCCACTGGTGGCGCCTAAATCAAATGCAAGAAAATTCATCGTTATGTGGTTATGGTTATTTACAAATTTCTCGATTTTTTGTATTAATCAATATTTAGTTTCTGACATTCCGACTTCTAAATTTGATTTAGAAAATTATTTTCTATCTTTGTGTACCACTACGAAAGTCAGAGACTAGTATTTAATATGGAGTCAGTTCATCTTAAATATTTGGCGGTGAACCCTAACGACCTCAAGTGGGGTATTGCCGTCAATTCGGTAGGATTCCAGGAAATCGGTCCAGGAATGGATTATCCGCCCGAGAACCACCCGCAACGATACATCTTTTCCACGGACAGGGGCCGTATCCTAAACGAATACCAGCTTCTTTACATAACGGAGGGGAAAGGCAATTTTTCCTGCGCCACCCTGGGCAGGAACAAGTCCGTCCAGATAGAAAGCGGGATGATGTTCCTCCTGTTCCCGGGAGAATGGCACTCCTACCACCCGGACAAGCAAACCGGATGGAAGGAATACTGGATAGGCTTCAACGGAGCGTTTGCGGACAATCTGCTCAAGCAGGGATTCTTCTGCAAGGACAAACCCGTGTTCAAGGTGAATATCCACGAGGACATCGTCCAGCTGTATACCTCGGCCATCTCGGTCGCCGTTTCCCAGGAGTCCGGTTTCCAGCAAGTCCTGGCAGGTATAGTGGACAGGCTCCTAAGCCTTGCATACTACTACGACAGGAATTCCCTTTTCCGCGAATCCGACGCCGCCAACAAGATCAGCCAGGCCAAGGTGATGATTCATGACGAGTATATGTCGATATCGCCGGAAGAGATCGCTTCCAGGCTGTTCCTGAGCTATTCCTCTTTCAGGAAGACATTCAAGGAATACACCGGTTTCTCACCCGCCCGGTTCATCAACGAAGTCAGGATGAGCAAGGCCAAGGAATTGCTGACCAACACCGCGATGAGCATAAAGGAAATAGCCTACAACGTAGGTTACAACAACCACGACTATTTCTTCACCGCATTCAGGCATATGACAGGAAAGACTCCTGCCGAATACCGCAATATGACGCAGAGCGCCTCGCTCTAGCGGCGGTTAGGGAACAGGAGTTTCATATCGCGTTCCATCGCCGGCCCTACAATCTCTTCAGGGATGAATTCCCAATGCCCTATGCGGACCGGGTCCCCGATCACAGCCGGATCGATAGTAGCATTGTCCTTCAGATAGTTATACAGCAAGTCACGGAATTCAGGATAGGTTTCCACTATCCTCTCTTCTATCTTTCCGGTATCGATTCCGGCTTCCTTCATCAATCCGCCTCCTCCACTGGCGCGGTATGAGGTCATCGCGACTTTGTAATCCTTACCGATGTCGAACGGCTGGCCTCCTGCCATAGACTTTATGTCAATCCTCGAACCTCTTGGCTTAGTCACGTCCACGGTATATACCAGGCCGCCTGCAGAATCGAAGTTATATGCCCTTTCGAGGAAGGACCAGGATTCCTGACCGGTCCTGGCGTCCGCCTTGTTGCCGATCTTGAGGATGTGCTCCGATGAAGACGCAACGGTATTGATCCACCTGTCATAGGATGCTTCGAGGTAGTCCTTTATCTCCTTCCCCGACATATTCACCACGTATATCTGGTTCTCGAAAGGATAGATGGTGAAAAGATCGTTGTATATCAGCTTGCCTTTCTTGACGAAACCGTTGAATGTAAGAGGAGCTGCAAAGGAAATCTGGGCCGGAGAGCAAGAGATCGACAATGTGTGGATCAGGTTGAGATAGTGGCTCATTCCCACATAGGCATCTCTCGTGCTCAAGTCCACCATCAGTTCGCCTACTTCCCTGGTAGTGAATTCCTTGACTGCCAGATAGTCATCGTGGAAGGCCTTCTCCATCTCGGGATCGGTCTTCAGGCGGTCCACCGGGATCAGTTCACAGGAAAGCTGCCTGGAAGTGACCTTGCGTTTTTCCACCGTGAGTCCGATCTCACCGTGGCCTACGAAACGGCAGTGACTTCCCGAATTGATCAAGCATAGCGTATCGGACGGGATCACCACCGGCTTGTGGTCGTGCGAACATATCAGGAAGTCTACTCCGCGCAGGGTCTTCATAAGGTCAAGGCCCTGGCCTTCGAGCTGGGACCCGTCACCCAATCCGGTGGACGAATGTACGGAGACGATCACTACGTCGGGTTTCTCCTTCGCAATGACCTTGTCCACATCCTGCTGCACGAGGGGGA
The DNA here is from genome assembly GCA_905235085.1 of uncultured Bacteroidales bacterium. GTDB lineage: Bacteria > Bacteroidota > Bacteroidia > Bacteroidales > UBA932 > Cryptobacteroides. Next base: position 61,626 of record CAJOKD010000004.1, read on the forward strand.
TGAGGTTTTCGAATTTCATCCCGCTCCAGAGCCTTTCTGAGAGCCAGTTGCTTATATTTGCGTTGTCGTATCCAAGTATCGCGATCCTGACGCCCTGGCGTTTCAGGATCGTATATACGCTGAAATACGGCTTGCCGTTGTCGTTCCTGATCGCATTGCCGGCCAGGAACGGAATTCCACAGGCTTCCAGGTTGCGGGCCACACGGTCATATACCGGATGACCGGTCTCGATGTCGTGGTTTCCTACCGTCACGGCGTCATAGCCCATATATTTCGCCATACGCGGATACAGATGCGGCGTGACGGTGTCCACGTAGTTGAAATAATAGGCGGCATTGTCGCCCTGGAGTATGTCACCGGCATCGATCAGAATCACGTTTTCCTCTCCGACAGCGTTCCTTACGCTGTCCACCGTACGCTTTACCGCGATCAAGGACCTCCTGACGTTCCCGCCCACGTAGGTTGAATCGAAGAAAGACCCGTGCACATCATTCGTAGTCAGTATCTGGAAAGAATACGATCCATTCTTGGGGCCTGCACATGAGGCCAGGAGGCAGCAGGACAAAACTGCTGCGAAAGTCTTTATGCTCATCGTCCGTTACGTATTATCCTATGTTTCTTGTTCCATCTTCCGTCGAGGTCGAAGACTACTCCGATCTTCTGCTGCCATCCACAGAATCCACTTCCGTTGAAATGGGCTACTGCGCCCAAACGGATATCAGCTAGGTCCAGGACCAGAGGATTCCAGTAGACCTCAAGCCTCCCGTAGAAACCCGGCTTCTTCCAGTCTGTGGATGCAGGGTTTACCTTGTAGAAAGGACAGCCGAAGTACAGATCGCTTCCGTACATATTGCCTCCGGCGTCGAAGTCATCATAGTAAGGCATCTGTCCTGTTCCGTAATACATATCTCCGCTGACGGAAACCTTCTTCCATCTCAAGTCCTGTGACAGAAGTGCACCTGGTGCGAGTTCCAGGCCCGTTTTCCTGATCCTGTCCTGGTGTATCCCCTGCAGCCAGCTCACTTTGGCATCATATCGGAAACCACCCGCGGAACGGGTCCAAGAGAGGAACGGCGAGACCAGGACATTGTCTACGACGCCCCTGTATTCCAGGGTATTGGCGAAGTGGTACAAGGTCGCGGTCCACCCCAGGTCGAAGCCGCCCGCAAGGAAGAAACTGCCGTATGTGAATATCTGGAAACGCTCCCTGCGCTGGCTCCCGAGCATTCCCATCCAGTCCAGTCCCGCCTCGACGTATGCCCTTCGAGAAGACAGCGTCAGGAGTATTCCTTCCATATTGCTGTCATATACTCTCGCCTTGTCAGAAACGAAAACCGACGGCACCCTGTCACGGGTGGGAACAGGATCGGAACCGAATATGGAGAAGCGGCGCGGAAACATTCCGGCGCGGCCTGTGAACCTGACTCCGTTCCCTTTATATCCCAGGCTGTACCATAAGGTGAACTCGTGGTCGTATTCGCTGCCTTTCCCCATATCCCTCAGGACATCGGCACCTACCATCAGCGATTGTGTAACCCCGGCGCCCGAATCTACGGACAAGCCCACAGAAGGAGCAAGGCGTGCGAAAATGATAGTCTCGGAATTCATATATCGGTTGCCGCTCTGCCCGAACTCCCTGTTGTCGAAACAATACCGGAAATAGGCGTCGTAGACGAAAGATACTTTTTCCTTCATCCCCTTGTCCTGCGCGGACACGGAGAGGAACAGGAAACAAACCGATATGAGGATGAGGATCCTTTTCATTTTAAACTCCAAACAAGCAAATTTACTGATTAATTTCTTAATTTCGCACCGTTATGGAAGAACTCAAGCTGCAAACACCGGTTCCCGTCGGAAGGAGCAAGGTGGAAGTCTCTCCGGACGACAAGATATTCGTCCTCGGCAGTTGTTTCGCAGACAACATCGGTGAGAGGATGGCAGAGCTCGGCTTCAAAGCCTGCGTCAACCCTTTCGGCACCCTGTACAACCCGGTGTCGGTCTGCAATACGGTCTCGCGGCTCTCTTCAGCGATTCCTTTCTCCGAAGACGAATGCGTTGAAATGGGCTCGGGAGCCGGCCTGGTCTGCTCCTTTTCCCACCATACATCCTTCGCGCGCAACACTGCCGGAGCTTTCCTGGATAATGCCAATTCCGCACTGTCCGCGGCATCCGAAGCCTGGAAGGAGGCCGGGAAAGTAATCATCACGCTAGGAACGGCCTGGTGCTTCGAATATATCCCTACAGGAGAGATCGTGTCCAACTGCTTGAAGATCGACCAGAAACTTTTCCGCAGGAAGAGGCTCTCCGTGCGGGAGACTTCCGCCCTGCTGAGGAACCTGGTTGAGAGGAATCCCGGGAAGGAATTCATATTCACGGTCTCCCCTATCCGCCACCTGAAGGACGGAGCTCACGGTAACCAACTGAGCAAGAGTATTTTGATCCTTGCCATCGAGGATGTGTGCAACGCCTTCCCGGAAAGGTGCGAGTACTTCCCTGCATACGAGATCCTGCTGGACGAACTCCGGGACTACCGTTTCTATGCGGAAGACCTGGTGCACCCTTCGCAGCAGGCGGTATCGCTTATATGGAAACGCTTCGTGGACTTCGCAGTTCCTCCGTCACTCCTGCCCGTACTGGAGGCCAGGTGGAAGGAGTCCCGACGCAGCCATCACCGGAATATTCATTGACATTTAGTATATTTGCAAGTTTTTTAGAGATAGCTATATGTTCGAGAACTTACAGGAAAGACTGGAAAAATCCTTCAAGATCCTCAAGGGTGAAGGCAGGATTACCGAAATAAACGTCGCCGAGACCCTGAAAGACGTACGCAGGGCCTTGCTTGACGCCGATGTCAGCTACAAGGTAGCCAAGGAATTCTGTGACCGTGTGAAGACGAAGGCTATGGGCCAGAATGTGCTGACCGCCGTGAGGCCGCAGCAGATGATGGTCAAGATCGTCCACGACGAACTCGCGGAGTTTATGGGCAGCCAGTCCACGGACATCAACATAAAGGGAAATCCCGGCATCGTCCTGATGGCCGGCCTCAACGGTTCCGGTAAGACCACTTTCTCCGCCAAGCTCGCGAACAGTATCAAGAGCAAGAGAGGCACGAAGGTGCTTCTGGCCGCCTGCGACACTTTCAGGCCCGCGGCTATCGAGCAGCTGAAGGTGCTCGGAGAGCAGATCGGCGTACCGGTATATACTGAAGAAGGTGTCAAGGATCCTATCCGTATCGCGACGGACGCAGTTGCGAAGGCCAAGGCTGAGGGATATCCGGTAGTGATCATAGATACCGCCGGACGTCTCGCAGTGGATCAGGAACTTATGGACGAGATCTCGGCTCTCCACAAGGCCGTAAAGCCGACGGAATCCCTGTTCGTCGTGGATGCGATGACTGGACAAGACGCCGTAGAGACCGCCAAGGTGTTCAACGAACGCCTGGACTTCGACGGAGTGGTGCTGACCAAGATGGACGGTGATACCAGGGGCGGTGCAGCCCTGTCGATCAAGTTTGTCACGGGCAAGCCTATCAAGTTCATCTCCTCGGGAGAGAAGATGGAAGCCATCGACGTATTCCATCCGGAAAGGATCGCTGACAGGATCCTCGGAATGGGCGACGTGGTATCCCTCGTGGAAAAAGCACAGGAGCAGTTCGACGAGAAGCAGGCAAGGGAGACCAGGAAGAAACTTGCGAAAGACAAGTTCGGCCTGATGGACTTCTACAACCAGATCCAGCAGGTCAAGAAGATGGGAAACATCAAGGACCTGGCCGGTATGATCCCGGGAATGGGCAAGGCGATGAAAGACATCGACATAGACAACGAAAAGGCCTTCAAGGGTATAGAGGCCATCATAATGTCGATGACTCCTGAGGAGCGTGACAATCCGGACATCATCAACGGAAGCCGGCGCAAGAGGATAGCTGACGGAAGCGGCACGAATGTCGCCGAAGTGAACAAGCTGCTGAAGCAGTTCGAGTCAACCCGCAAGCTGATGAAGAATGCCTTGACAGGCAACCTGGCGCAGAGGATGCGCTCGTTCAGGAGATAGTTTATTCCCCGACGAAATAATCCTTCTTTCTGGGAGCCTCGGCTAGACGGTCGGAATAGACCGAAGGCGCCAGGGGGCGCATATTGTAGTGGGATGCCATCACCTGGCCGTATGCACCGGCGCTGCGTATGGCTATCCTGTCTCCCCTGCGGCTCTTGGCAAGCACCCTTTCCTTGCCGAAACAGTCCGCGGATTCGCAGACCGGGCCCACGACATCATATACCCTATTCTCCCTCTTCGGACCGTCCTCATAGAACGCAGTCACATTCTCAATCTTGTGATAAGCCCCGTAAAGGGCAGGGCGGATCAAGTCGTTCATACCCGCATCTACCATCAGGAACCTGCGGTTCTCCCCTTTCTTCACATAAAGTACCTCCGTAATGAGGGAACCGGCCTGTGCCACCAGGGAACGTCCCGGCTCGACGTGGACGGTCTGGTCCGGACGACGGTGAAGGTTGTCGGAGATGGTCTTGAACCAGACCTCGAAATCAGGTAACGGATTCTCGTCAGGTTCGTCGTAATCCACGCCCAGTCCACCTCCAAGGTCGATGTTCTTGACTTCCATACCGGCAGCCTCGAAGCGGGCTACTATGTCGTTGACCTTCTCGCACTCGAGCTTGACCACGTCAGCCACTTCCATGATCTGCGATCCGATATGGAACTGAAGTCCGAATACATCTATGTAAGGATTGCCCAGGACCATCGCCACGGCTTCGTCGAAGTTCCTGTCCGATATCCCGAACTTGTCTTCGTACAGTCCGGTGGTGATATAGTGATGGGTATGAGGGTCTATGTTGGGATTGATCCTGAGGCTGACAGGAGCCTTGCGTCCGAGCCTTCTGGCTATGTCACCGACTATTTCTATTTCCTCGAGGGACTCGACCACGAAGGCACCGATCCCGACCTGGAAGGCCTGGCATATTTCCTTGTCCGTCTTACCTACCCCGGCAAAGAATATCTTCTTGGGGTCATATCCGCACCCGACGGCGAATTCTATCTCGTCCCCGCTCACGCAGTCGGCACCTATCCCCCTGGCACTGAGGATATCATTCAGACGGTGGTCGGAATTAGCCTTCAATGAATAATGTACTTGGATTCCGGTACGCTCCGAGAGACCGGCTACCAGGTCGGCCGTCCTGGTAAACAAGTCTATATCATAATAGTAAAAAGGAGTCGCCACTTTGCAGAAGGCGGCGTAATCATCGATTTTCAACATAGTCCATCAGATATACAACATTGCAAATGTAATCTATTTTTATTAATTTAGCATAGGGTAAAACGACAACCTTGATAACCCGACTATGAAAAGAATCTTACAGAGCATATTCAGGAAACCGCTGAGGAGAGCAGTCCGGGTCCTGGAAGAAAAATCCCGCAACCGCTCAGCTTTCGCAAGGGCGGAAAACGTATTCGAAAAATGGGTCAGCGAACGCAGGTTCACGGAGCCTACCGAATCCAACGAGACTCCCCTGAAGGAAATGGGACTCACCAGCAGCGAACTCGCTTCCTTCTGCAAGTGGAAGTACGGCAAGACTTTCCTGACCGTAAGGAAAGAACTGAGGATAAGGGAAGCCTGCAGGCTGATGCAGGAACATCCGGAATCAAAGATCGGTGAAATCGGCCATCTGGTCGGAATAGACGACCCGTCCAATTTCAGGCACCAGTTCAAGAGTGTCGAAGGCGTTACACCGAGCGAATGGAAAGAAAATCAAAAAAAAATCAGAAAAAGTTTGGAAATAGTATAATCATTCTTATCTTTGCAGTGTACTAATAAACTAACACACTAAACACTCAAAGATATGATCGAAATCAGCGACCTCGCCTTCAGCTACGGTAACAACCTGGTACTCAAAGGCATAAGCACAACCCTCGAAGAAGGGAAGATCTACGGCCTGCTGGGAGAAAACGGTGTCGGAAAGACTACCCTGCTGACCTTGCTCTGCGGACTGAAGAAAGTCCAGGCGGGCAGCATACTCACAGACGGAGAGAATCCTTTCGACAGAAGCGCATCCCTGCTCGAGAAGCAGTACTACCTCCCGGACGAAGTAGCACCGGTGAATATGAGAGCCGGCAAGTTCGCCCGTGAACAAGGAGCTTTCCGCAAGGACTACGACCACGACAAGTTCCTCAGCCTTATGGAGGAGTTCGAGAACGATCCTTCCAGGAAGATGTCGCAGATGTCCGCAGGACAGCTTAAGAAAACCTATCTCTCATTCGCGATTGCCTGCAACAGCAAGTATCTCTTCCTGGACGAACCGACCAACGGCCTGGACATACCTTCCAAGGCCCAGTTCAGGAACGCAATCCTGAAATACACGTCCGACGATTCCACTATCGTGATATCCACACACCAGGTGAGGGACCTTGAGAACATCATCGATCCGGTGATCATCCTGGACCGCAGGGACGTACTGCTGAACGCTTCCCTCCAGGAGATTGAAGAGAAACTGTTCTTCGACTACGGAAATGTACTCCATCCGGAGTCTCTGTACAGCGAGCAGCTGCCGGGCGGATTCATCCAGGTCTACCCGAACACGGAAGGCAAGGAGAGCAAGACCGACATCGAGGCACTCTTCAATGCCACGCACGCTCACAAGGACATAATCAAAGGTTTATTCAAGAAATAACAGGAGGAAATCACAATGGATAAGAAATTCAACATCAATCGTTTCGGAAAGTACTTCCTGTACGACCTCAAATCGCGCTGGAGCGACCTCGGGATATTCTTCCTGATCTTCGCCCTGTTCCCGTTCATATTATACCTCATATATATGATCTTCGCGACCATCGGTGGCGGCGGATTGCTCGAGTTGCTCTACGGAGGGAGCGTCAACGGCCCTTCCCTGCCAGTGAGGTTCGCTGTGTTCGCGGTCGTAACCGGAGTATTCGTGATAGTATTCCCGGCAAGGGCATATGGTTTCATCACAGACAAGAAAGCCGGTTCTGACTGGCTGATGCTCCCTGCATCGAGAGGGGAGAAATTCTTCTCGATGATGATTATCTGCCTGGTCGTCATCCCTGTAGTCTACCTCATTGGATATGGACTCAGCGACTGGCTTCTCTGCCTGCTGGACAAGAGCTGCGGTGATTCGATCGCCTTGACGAATGTCAACAGGCTCTCCGAGGATGATTCCTTCCACCTGGTAGGGAACGGCATTCCTCTACTCCTTGCCTGGATGGTCGAATGCATCTCAGTATTCCTCCTGGGCAGCCTTATATTCAAGAAATGGAAGACCGGCTATACCATCATCGCCCTCTTCGCAATCAACGCCGTACTGAGTACCCTCTTCGCCTTCGCGATGAGCAACCTGGACTTCAGTTCAGTCGGAGATTTCATAATGAACTGGATGAAGAACAATGCGATGAAGTTGGACCTGCACATCAACCTGTGGCTGAATGCTTTGCTGATACTGTACATCGGCGGATGCGGAATCTGGTCCTGGTTCCGGCTCAAGAACCAACAACATTAAACCCTATTCGCTATGGAATTCAATTCTCACAAAGCCATATACCTGCAAATCGCGGATACCATCTGCGACAAGATACTCTCAGGCGAACTCAAGCCTGAAGACAGGATCCCTTCCGTAAGGGAATATGGCGCCACGATCGGGGTGAACCCCAACACAGTGATGCGTACATACGAAAAACTGACCTCGGAAGGAGTGATATTCAACAAGCGGGGAATCGGATATTTCATTTCCCCGGAAGCCAGGGACATAGTCCTCGAGAACGACAGGAAGGAATTCCTGGAGGTCGAACTCCCTGCAGTCCTGAGGAAGATGGAGCTGCTCGGACTGGATCCGGACGTACTGCTCTCCAAAAGTGATTTGATTATATAAGCCAGAAAGATGAAAAAAGCCAAGAATACGATTTCCGCGATTGCGGCTCTTTGTCTCGCAGCGTGCATCCTGCCATCCTGCTACTTCAAGATAAGTGAAAAGGCAAAGGAAGAACTGATTCAGGAACTCAATGACGGTACCCTGAATTTTGATAATGAAGCAGCCGAGGGGGAAGAACCGTTCGAGCTGCAGGAGAGACCGGAGGTACTGGATACACTGGAAGCTATCGACAGCCTGCTCGAAGAAATCCTCTAGACGTAGAACTCCCTGCGGTACTGATAGTTGGAACGGAGCTTTTCGAAATCTTCCGGATGCATCCGGAACATAAAGTCATCCGTGAAGATCGGATAGTTGTACTGCAGGGTTGATGCTATCTCTCCCTGGCTCTTGCCCTTGAAGACCAGTTTGATGGATTCCAGATCGATGATCTCGGTCTTCGGGAAGAACTCGTAGAGAGGCTCGAAGCCGAAGAACCGGGCCAGGGACCTTACGGACTGAGCGGTACCGTTCTGCTTCCCCTGGTAGGAATACCCTGCGATGTGGGGAGTAGCTATGTCCACCATAGACATCAGTTCCCGGTCAATGTCAGGCTCGTTGTTCCAGGTGTCTATTATCACTGGCCCAAGCTTGGGGATAGCTCTCTTCAGGGCTGCCTCGTCCACCACTTCACCCCGGGACGCATTTATGAAAATCGTCCCGGGATGCATTTTTGCGAAAAACGCATCATCGGCCATACCCCTTGTAGTCTCGTCCAGAGGAACGTGCATCGTAACTACGTTGGCATTCTCGAGGAGATAATCCAGCGGACAGAATCCGTCCGGACCTTCCATCGCCATCCTCGGCGGGTCGTTTTTCAGCACCTTGAATCCAAGGGCTCCGGCCATCCTGTCTACTCTCCGGCCTACATTCCCGACCCCTACTATTCCTATCTTTTCTCCGTCAAGACGGATGGACTTCCGGGAAGCCACTCCGTACAATGCCGAGAACACATAGTTCATAACACCCCCCGCATTGCAGCCTGCAGCGCTCCTGACACTTATTCCCTTGCTGTTGCAATATGGGAAATCTATGTGGTCGGTGCCTATCGTGGCGGTTGCAATGAATTTGACCTGGCTCCCCTCGAGCAGTTCGGCATTGCACTTCGTCCTGGTCCTGATCACCATCGCATCCGCGTCCCTGACATCATCCAGGCAAATTTCCTTTCCGGGCCTGTAAAGCACATCGGCGTAAGGCTCCAGCACTCCCTGGATGAAAGGAATGGCATCATCGACCACGATCTTGACTCTTCTGTCCATATTCATTTCAGTATTATTTCCTTGACATATTCCTTCCCCTCACCCTCCTTGATGAAAAGGTCATCATTCTCGAGACAGGAATTGATTGCCTGGATAAGGGCTGGTTTCTGGAATTCCAGATGGCTCCGCACCATCGAGGAAGAAAGCGTGACACACAGCTTCCCGTCCCTGAAAAACTTCCGGAGCGAATAACCGGGCACGCCGGATACAGCATCCCAGGCCGCGAAAATCCTCTGCGTATTGTGCCCGGACGAGAGCTTCATAGAGCGGATGAACATCGGGATTATCTGGTCCATCCCCAAAGCTTCCTTCCTCGGAACACCCTTTATCTTCCTGTATCCAGCCATATCAGATCTGCCTGAAAGTCCCTCCTTCGGCTTCGAAATAAGCCCTGTCGGCGGTGAACCCGTCCACAATGCCAGACATACGCACCTTGTTGCTGTCAGTTATGAATATCTGCCCGAAATCGTTCCCTGCGACCATTCCCAGGAGATTGGAAATCCTGGTCATATCCAGCTTGTCGAACACATCGTCCAGCAAGAGGATCGGAGGAAATCCATAGCGACGCTTCATCAGCTCATACTGGGCGAACTTGAGGGAGACAAGGAATGACTTCTGCTGGCCCTGGGAACCGCACCGGCGGATGGGATAACCGTCCATCTTGAATATGAAATCGTCCCTCTGGACCCCTGCAGTAGTATATTTGAACATCCTGTCTTTCTCCCTGGAGGCCTTCAGGATGTCCCTCAGCGAAGCGTTCCTGACATCGGACCTGTAGGAAACCGACACGGTCTCTTTCTCGCCCGAAAGGGTTCCGTAGTAGCCTGAAATGACCGGTGCAAGGTCTTCCACGAACTTCTCCCTGGCTGCGAATATCTTCGCGGCGGATTCCTCCATACGCTCGTCGAAGACCGAAAGCAGCCCTTCGTCGGCATCCCCATCCTTGAGAAGCTTGTTGCGCTGGAAGAGCAGGCGGTTGTAAGCCTGCACCGAAGAAAGATACTCCCCATCCATCTGGGAAAGCACGGAATTGACGAAACGACGCCTGTCATCTCCACTGTCACTGACAAGGGAAATATCTGAAGGAGAGACTATTACGATAGGGAGCACTCCGATGTGGGAGGATATTCTCTGGTACACTTTATCGTCCCTGCGGACCTTCTTGTCACCATTGCCGTCAGCCTGTACCGAGAACCTGACATCAGGTCCTGAAGGGAAGGAATACGTGCCGGCGACTGCGAAAGAAGAGGCTCCGTGACGGACGCTGAACCTGTCCGATGCGGCAAATGCGCTCTTGGTCATCGACAGGTACCATATCGCATCCAGCAGGTTAGTCTTGCCCTCTCCGTTGCCCCCGGAAATGCAATTGACATTCGGGGAAAAGGCAAGCTCCTGGAAAGCAATGTTCCTGAAATCCTGTATGACTATCTTCTTGAGAGTCGGCATCGTGTGACTGGCTGATTATGCAAATATAACCATTTTCGACCTAAATGACATAGCGGTTCCAATAATTGGAGGATTCAACAATTTTTTATATTTTTGCGGTATATTAACGATCGGTAATAACAAAAACAACGATAAAATGGCAAAGGAAAAAGAAATTTTAAAGGATCAGGAACGTCAGGAAAGGGTGAGTGAAACCGTTTCCAAGACCGACCAGTTCTTCCGTGAGAACAAGAAGACGATCTATACCATCCTTCTGACCCTCCTCGTGCTGGGTCTTGCATTCATTGCTTGGTACAAGTTCATCTACCAGCCTAAGTGCGCCGAAGCCACGGCCCAGATGTTCCCTGCAGAAGCCAACTTCCGCAACGGTGAGTACGACCTCGCCCTCAACGGCGACGGCAACGTCCTGGGATTCGCTCAGGTCATCGACGAGTACGGCGCCAAGGGCGGCAAGGACGTGTATCTCTATGCCGGACTCTGCGAGCTTCAGCTCGGCAACTACCAGGAAGCCATCGATTATCTCAAGAAGTACAAGGGCAAGGACAATATCCTTGCTGCCCGCGCTCTCGCCTGCATCGGCGATGCATACGTTGGCCTCGAGAAATATGGAGACGCTCTCAGCTACTTCGAGAAGGCTGCAGGCCTGGCTGACAATATGTTCGCCGCCAGCTACCTCCTGAAGGCCGGTGTAGTCTGCGAGGAGACCGGGGACAATGCCAAGGCCCTGTCGTTCTACAAGCAGATCAAGGACAAGTATCCTCAGTCTATGGAAGGCTACGACATCGACAAGTACATCACCCGCATCGAAAGCCAGGAGGCCAAGTAGTATGGGAAGAGCATTCGAATTCCGTAAGGAGAGAAAGTTCAAGAGGTGGGGTCATATGGCGAAGACCTTCACCAAGATCGGCAAGGAAATCACCATCGCCGTCAAGCAGGGTGGTGCCGACGTGACCGGCAACCCGAGGCTCCGCGCCCTTATGGCCGAGGCCAGGAGCGAGAATATGCCCAAGGAGAACGTCGAAAGGGCTATCAAGAAGGCGCTCGAGAAAGACCAGGGTGATTTCAAGGAACTCGTTTACGAAGGCTACGGCCCTCACGGTATCGCTTACCTGGTGGAAGCCGCTACTGACAACAACACCCGTACGGTTGCTAATGTCAGGAGCTACTTTACCAAGTGCGGAGGTGCCCTGGGTACCAGCGGAAGCGTTTCCTTTATGTTCGACCACAAATGCGTATTCCGCATCAAGGACCAGGAAGGTCTCGACACCGACGAACTCCAGCTCGAGCTCTGCGACTGCGACGACGATCCCGAGGTATTCATCGAGGAGCAGGTCGACGAGGATGACAACGTGACCAGGAACATCGTGATATACGGTGCCTACAGTTCCTATGGAGCCATCCAGAAGTTCATCGAGGACAACGGCTACGAACTCGTATCCGGAGGTTTCGAAAGGATTCCTAACGTGGACCTCAAGGACGTCACGGCCGAACAGCGCGAGACCCTCAACAAGCTCACAGGGCTTCTCGAGGACGATGACGACGTGACCGCCGTCTACAGCACTATGAAGCCTTCCGAGGACTGATCCCGGAACGGATGACAGACAGCAAGGTGATCGGAAAGCCTATGACTTTCCGGTCACTATTTGTATTTCGCCACATACCGGAATTTTTCGCGTCTTTGCCCTCCTGGATTTTGTCGGAAACGGAAAGAATGGTAAATTTGTTGGATAAAACTGATAACAGAAATACTGAAATATGAGCATCCAGCAGAAAAACATTGAAAGACTGGTTGAGCGCAGGGCGGCCGCCCGGATGGGTGGCGGCCAGAAGAGGATAGACGCCCAGCACGAGAAAGGCAAGCTGACAGCAAGGGAGCGTCTGGACCTCCTGCTCGACGAAGGCAGTTTCGAGGAATTCGATATGTTCGTCCAACATCGCTGCACCAACTTCGGGATGGACAAGCAGCACATAGACGGCGACGGAGTCGTGACCGGAATGGGTACTATCGGAGGCCGTCTGGTATATGTGGCGGCACAGGACTTCACAGTATCCGGCGGATCGTTGTCCAAGACGATGTCCGAGAAGATCTGCAAAGTCCAGGACCTCGCCACCAGGAACGGTGCACCGTTCATCTGCCTGAACGATTCCGGCGGAGCCAGGATCCAAGAAGGAGTGGACGCGCTCGCCGGCTACGGAGAGATATTCGAAAGGAATATCCTCGCCTCAGGAGTGATCCCCCAGATTTCCGGAATATTCGGCCCTTGCGCCGGAGGAGCGGTGTACTCCCCTGCCCTGACTGATTTCACCGTGATGGTCAAGAACACTTCCTATATGTTCCTCACCGGTCCGGCAGTCGTCAAGAGCGTACTCGGTGAAGAAGTGAGCCAGGAAGAGCTCGGAGGTGCAAGCGTGCACGCCAGCAAGAGCGGCGTCGCCCACTTCGCGGCTGAAGACGAGCGTCAGGGCATCGAGACTATCAAGGAACTGCTGGGATACATCCCTCAGAACAATATGGAAGAGGCTCCGAGAGTCGCCACGGACGATCCCGTGAGCAGGGTGGACGACAGCCTCAACGAAATCATACCGGACAACCCGAACACGCCTTACGATATGTACAAGGTGATCGGCAGCATTGTCGACGACGGGAAGTTCTTCGAGATACACAAGGATTTCGCAAAGAACATAATCGTCGGTTTCGCACATATGAACGGACGCAGCGTAGGCATCGTCGCAAACCAGCCTAAGATGCTGGCCGGAGTGCTCGACATCAACGCTTCCAGGAAGGGAGCCCGTTTCGTGCGCTTCTGCGACGCGTTCAACATCCCTATCGTCTCCCTCGTCGACGTACCTGGTTTCCTGCCGGGCACCCAGCAGGAATATGGAGCAGTGATCACCAACGGAGCCAAGTTGCTCTACGCCTACGGCGAGGCCACCGTCCCGAAGGTCACAGTGGAGCTCCGCAAGAGCTACGGCGGGTCCTACATCGTGATGAGCAGCAAGCACCTGCGTGCCGACATCGTGTACGCCTGGCCATCCGCACAGATCGCCGTGATGGGCGCGGACGGAGCCGTCAACGTGCTCTATGCCAAGGATATAAAGGCTGCTGAAGATCCTGCTGAAAAGGAACGCATCAGGGCAAGCAAGAAGGAAGAGTATGAAGAACTCTTCAACAACCCGTACCAGGCCGCCCAGAAGGGTTACATCGATGATGTAATCGAGCCGAGAAACACCCGCTTCAGGGTCATTCGGGCTCTCGAACAGCTTGCCGGAAAGAAGCAGCAGATGCCTTCGAAGAAACACGACAACCTTCCTCTGTAACGCGATGAAGCATCCAAGACATATATTACTCTCCCTGCTGGCAGGCTTCGCAGCATTGGCTGCCGGCGCCCAGAATCCATCGGACCTGCGGATAGGGGAAGTCCTGTGCGAGAATACCTCAGGACTGGTCGACGGATTCGGCAACCGCAACGGTTGGATCGAGATATTCAACAATTCCAACGGGACGGTGAAATTCGGTGGCTGCTATCTCACCGACGACGCTTCCAACCTCAAGAAATACCATATTCCGTCATCTGACCGCAGCACCCAGGTGGGTCCGCGGCAGAGCATCGTATTCTTTGCGAGCGGAAACTCCTCACTTGGAACATATTACACAAATTTCACCCTCGAAAAAGGAGAGACCGTATTCCTGGTCAGCAACGACGGCAGGACCATAATAGACCGGATAGACATCCCTACCGACCTTCCCGCCGACAAGTCCATTGCCAAGATCCCGGTCGGAATCAAGGAAATGGATTTCGAAGTCCGCGTCAACGACAAGCCGAGTCCCGGATCCTACAACGGAGAGGTCGATGCCAAGACCAAGAGCGAGATCATCAAGGAGAAAGACCCGCACGGATGGGTGCTGACACTCATTTCCGTGATGGTGGTTTTCTCCGCCCTGCTTATCCTGGCATTCATATTCGGATGGGTCGGCAAATGGAACAGCAGGGGCAAGGAGAAACCTGCACCCAAAGCGAAAGGCAAGGTGCCGGATGAGATAGCCGCCGCGATATCACTCGCCCTCCAGCAAGAGTTCGGAGGAGAAGTATATGCAGCCATCGCCCTGGCTCTCGACGATTACCTCGGAACAGGAGTCCACGACGATGAGAGTTTCGTCATCACGATAGTTCCGTCCCAGGGTGGGAACTGGAACGACAAAACCCAGACTTTCAGACAAATACCAAGATAATAAAAGAACAAAGCATATGAAGACCTACAAATTCAGGATCAACGGCAACGAGTACGAAGTCGAAATCAATTCAGTGGATGGCAACCTTGCCGATGTCACCGTGAACGGAACCGGATACAAGGTGGAGATGGAAAACGCTCCTGCCGCTCCAGTCCATAAAGAGGCTGCTCCGGCCCAGGCCAAGCAGGAGGTTCCTGCCGCAGCTCCGGCCAAACCGGCACCGGCTCCTTCAGGCGCAGGGAAAGCCATTACCTCCCCTCTTCCGGGAGTCATCATCGAGGTCTCCGTCAAGGAAGGCCAGGCTGTCAAGGCCGGACAGAAGGTCGCTGTCATCGAAGCTATGAAGATGGAGAACGAGATCCAGGCTTCATTTGACGGAACCGTGAGCGCAGTGCTCGTGAACAAGGGTGATTCCGTCCTCGAGGGCGCAGAAATCGTAAAGATCGCCTGACGGGATGAATACTGTAATCGAAAGCCTCAAGCAATTCTGGTTCTTCACGGGTTTCGCCAACTGCACCTGGCAGAACCTCACGATGATCCTCATCGGGATCATCTTCATCACCATCGCCATCAAGAAGGACTGGGAGCCGCTGCTCCTCGTCCCGATCGGTTTCGGAATGATCATCGGAAACATTCCGATGTTCCCTGGGCTCAACATCGGGGTATATGAAGACGGATCCGTCCTCAACACCCTGTACCAGGGAGTCAAGCAGGGATGGTATCCGCCACTCATATTCCTGGGAATCGGAGCGATGACGGATTTCTCCGCCCTGATTTCCCAGCCCAGGCTGCTCCTGATCGGAGCTGCAGCCCAGATGGGAATATTCGGAGCCTATCTCCTCGCCCTGGCCTTTGGATTCGATCCCAACCAGGCGGGAGCCATAGGCATAATCGGAGGCGCGGACGGCCCTACCGCCATATTCCTGTCCTCGAAACTCGCACCGGACCTGATGGGAGCCATCGCCGTGAGTGCATATTCGTATATGGCTCTCGTTCCAGTGATCCAGAGGCCTATAATGCTCGCTCTCACGACTAAGGAAGAGCGTCTCATAAGGATGCCCAAGCCGCGCCAGGTCAGCCAGAGGGAAAAGATAATATTCCCGATCGTAGGCTTCCTTCTCACCGCGTTCATCGTGCCTTCAGGCCTGCCGCTCCTCGGTATGCTGTTCTTCGGCAACCTCCTGAAAGAGAGTGGGGTTACCCGTCGTCTGGCAGAGACTGCCAGAGGGCCGCTCATCGATGTAGTGACCATCCTCATCGGACTTACGGTCGGAGCTTCCACCCAGGCTGACAAATTCCTGACAGGCAATTCCATAAAGATTTTCCTGCTCGGACTCCTCTCCTTCGTGATAGCCACGACCTGCGGTGTCCTCTTCGTGAAATTCTGGAACCTGTTTCTGAAAGGAGACAGGAAGATCAATCCTCTCATCGGCAACGCCGGAGTTTCCGCAGTGCCGGACAGCGCCCGCGTATCCGAAACCGTGGGAAGGGAATCCGACCCGGACAACCATCTGCTTATGCACGCGATGGGTCCGAACGTGGCAGGCGTGATCGGATCGGCCGTAGCTGCAGGTATCCTCCTGGGATTCCTGGGATGAGTTTACGGAGAGTATTGTCCGGAACAGTCGTTTTGATTATATTTGTAAGATAGGAAACAATATTCATTCATATAAATGGAAAACAAACTTCAGGAACTGACAGACAAGCTTTACAAGGAAGGTCTGTCCAAGGGAAAGGAAGAAGGAGAAGCCATCCTCGCCAAGGCTAACGAAAAGGCCTCACAAATCATAGAGGAAGCCCGCAGGCAGGCGGAGGACATCCTCAAGACTGCAAACGATGAGGCAGCAGACTTGAAGGCCAAGGTCGAAGGAGATGTCAAGATGGCTGCCGCCCAGAGCATCCAGGCCACGAGGAAGGACATCGAGAACCTTATGGTCAAGGGAATGACAGGGAAGCAGGTCACCTCTGCCCTGGCTTCCACAGATTTCATCAAGGAGATCATCCGCAGCGTGGCCCAGAAGTTCAGCACTCAGGAATCCGCCGACCTCAGCCTGATCCTGCCTGAGAGCCTTAAGAAGGAGCTCGAGCCGTTCGTCTCAGGAGAACTTTCCGGGATTCTGGGGAACGGAGTCGACGCTACATTCTCAAAGAATATCAGCGGAGGCTTCAGGATCGGCCCCAAGGACGGTTCGTATTTCATAAGCCTCACCGACGAGACCTTCAAGGAACTAATCGGCGAGTACCTCAGGCCAGCAACCCGCAAGATCCTCTTCGGAGAGTGATGAGTCGCAACTACGAATATATAATTTCCTCGCTTCCAGCCATTTCGCAAGACTGGAAGTACAGGGACAACGCCTCTTTCGACACTTGGACCGGCTGGATCAAGTCCCAGCTGGACGATGCCGACATCCACATCGTGGACCTGCTTCTGGACGGTTTCCGGGACGAGAACCTGAACCTGGAATTCTACAAGTCCGCCCTGAACCACGGCAACGGTTTCATCCGCAACTATTTCACCTTCGACCTGAACGTCCGGAATACGAAGGCACGCTTCCTGAACAAGGCTTTCGGAAGGAAGGCCGAAGAAGATACGATAAACCTCCCCACAGGTGAGTTCCCGGAAGAAGCCAGGCTTGAAGGCATCCTTGCATCGGACGACCTGATCGAACGCGAGAGGGCCCTGGACGGCCTGATGTGGGAGAAGATCACCGACCTGAGCCTGTTCAATTACTTCGACCTGGACGCCATCCTGGCTTTCATAGCCAAGCTGCACATAATCGACCGCTGGTTCTCACTCGACGAAGAAACCGGACGCGATATGTTCAAGTCGCTGGTGGACGAGGTCAGAGGAACGTTCAAAGGCGTAAATTATATAGCTCCAAAAGATTAACAAGATACAAGATATGAAAACCAAAGGTACAGTTACCGGAATTGTCTCGAACCTCGTGACGGTCCTAGTCGACGGCCCGGTCGCGGAGAACGAACTCTGCTACATCACCCTTGACGGGACTCCCCTGCTCGCAGAAGTCATCAAGGTGAACGGAGACAAGGCTTCAGTCCAGGTCTTCGAGAGCACCCGAGGGCTGAAGAACGGAGACCAGGTGGAATTCCTGGGCAGGATGCTCGAGGTCACCCTCGGACCTGGCCTGCTCTCCAGCGTATATGACGGCCTCCAGAACAATCTGACAACGATGGAGACGGTATTCCTCAAGAGAGGGGAATATACCGACCCGATCGACCACGCAAAGCTTTGGGACTTCACCCCTCTGGCCAAGGAAGGCGACGTGGTCGAGGCCGCCGGATGGCTTGGAGAAGTGAAGGAAGGATGGCTGCCTCACAAGATTATGGTACCTTTCTCCTTCAAGGGAAAATACACCGTCAAGAGCATCATCCAGGAAGGACAGTACAATGTCGACCAGGTCGTGGCCGTGCTCACCGGAGAGAACGGCAGCGAGCACGAAGTAACGATGATCCAGAGGTGGCCGGTGAAGGTCGCTGTCAAGGCGTACAAGGAAAAACCGAGGCCTCAGAGGATAATGGAGACCGGAGTGCGCTGCATCGACACCTTCAACCCTATCGCGGAAGGAGGAACCGGTTTCATCCCGGGACCTTTCGGCTGCGGGAAGACAGTTCTCCAGCACGCCATCGCAAAGCAGGGTGAGGCCGACGTCATCGTGATGGCCGCCTGCGGAGAACGTGCCAACGAGGTGGTGGAGATATTCACGGAATTCCCTGAACTGATCGATCCCCATACCGGGCGCCACCTTATGGAGCGTACCACCATCATCTGCAACACTTCGAATATGCCGGTCGCAGCCCGAGAGGCTTCTGTCTATACCGCGATGACTATCTGCGAGTATTACCGCGCGATGGGCCTGAAATGTCTCCTGCTGGCGGACTCCACCTCCAGGTGGGCGCAGGCACTCAGGGAGATGTCCAACCGTATGGAAGAGCTGCCGGGAGCCGACGCCTTTCCCGTGGACCTTTCAGCCATCATCTCCAATTTCTATTCCAGGGCTGGAATGGTGGTCCTGAACAACGGCAAGACCGGTGCCGTCACCTTCATCGGAACGGTATCCCCTGCCGGCGGAAACTTGAAGGAACCCGTCACGGAATCGACAAAGAAGGCAGCCAGGTGTTTCTACGGTCTCGAGCAGAACCGCGCCGACCAGAAGAGATACCCTGCAGTAAACCCTATCGAATCATATTCGAAGTACCTCGAGTATCCTGAAATAATAACCTACCTTGACGAGAACGTCGAGAAAGGATGGGTCAGGAAGGTACTTGATGCCAAGAACATACTCCGCAGGGGCCGTGAGGCGAACGAGCAGATCAACATCCTCGGTGACGACGGAGTACCTGTAAGCTACCACGTCAGTTTCTGGAAGTCGGAACTCATCGATTTCGCTTTCCTACAGCAGGATGCATTCGATGCGATCGACGCCCTTACCCCGATGGCCAGGCAGAAGTATATGCTGGACCTCATCCTGGACATCTGCCACCGTGAATACGACTTCGACGACTTCGAGAAATGCCGCGAGTTCTTCAAGGAACTGATCAACGACCTGCGGCAGATGAACTACACTGAATTCCAGAGCGAAGCATTCAACGGATACGTACAGATCATTGAAAACAAGACCAACGGCTATGGCAAATAAGGCATATCAAAGAATATACACCAGGCTCGAGTCGATCACCAAGGCGACGGTGTCCCTCAAGGCCAAGGGCGTTTCGAACGATGAACTCGCCGTCGTGGGCGGGAAACTCGCACAGGTCGTAAAGACCAGGGGCGACCTGGTGACCCTCCAGGTATTCTCAGGAACGGAAGGTATCCCTACCAACGCCGAGGTCACCTTCCTCGGCGAACCTCCTACCCTGAAGGTGTCAGAGCAGCTTTCCGGAAGGTTCTTCAACGCCTACGGCGATCCGATAGACGGTGGTCCGGAGGTCGAGGGTGAAGTCAGGGAGATCGGCGGTCCGTCGGTCAATCCGTACAAGAGACGCCAGCCGTCGGAGCTGATCCCTACCGGAATCGCCGGCATCGACCTCAACAACACGATTGTCTCCGGGCAGAAGATACCTTTCTTCGCCGATCCGGACCAGCCCTACAACCAGGTTATGGCGGACGTGGCCCTCAGGGCTGACGTGGACAAGATCATACTGGGCGGAATGGGCCTGTCGAACGATGACTACCTTTTCTTCCGCCACGCCTTCGAGAGCGCAGGAGCCCTTGACAGGATAATATGCTTCGTCAATACGACCGAGGATCCTCCTGTGGAAAGGCTCCTCATCCCTGATATGGCCCTTACCGCTGCCGAGTATTTCGCTGTGGACAAGAACGAGAAAGTCCTTGTCCTGCTGACAGATATGACCCTGTACGCGGATGCTCTCTCCATCGTGTCGAACAGGATGGACCAGATTCCTTCGAAGGACTCGATGCCGGGCTCGCTGTATTCCGACCTTGCGAAGATCTACGAAAAGGCCGTGCAGCTGCCTACGGAAGGTTCGATCACCATAATCGCCGTGACCACGCTCAACGACGGAGACATCACCCACGCCATCCCTGACAATACCGGATATATCACCGAAGGACAGCTGTTCCTGCGGGCAGATTCCGACTCAGGTAAGGTCATCATCGATCCTTTCCGTTCCCTGTCCCGACTCAAGCAGAGGGTACAGAACAAGAAGACCCGTGAAGACCACAGCCAGGTGATGAACGCCGGCGTCCGCCTGTATGCAGATGCCCAGAACGCGAAGACCAAGCTGGAGAACGGATTCGACCTGTCCGACTACGACCACAGATGCCTCTACTACGCAAAGGAATATGCCACAAGGCTACTTTCAATAGACGTGAACATCACGATCACTGAAATGCTGGACACGGCCTGGGAGCTTTTCGGCAAGTACTTCACCAAGGCGGAGACCGGAATCAAGCAATCGCTTATCGACAAATACTGGAAAGGTCGCTGACAATCCGAATGGCTATAAAGTTTCAATATAACAAGACCGCGCTAAACAACCTGCAGAAGCAGCTGAAGATGCGTCTGGGTGCCCTCCCTACTTTGCAGAACAAGGAGAGCGCCCTGAGGCTGGAGGTCCGCAAGGCCAAGGAGACAAGCGAAAGGCTGATCAGGGAGCTCGACGAGGCGGAGAAGAGATACGATTATCTAGCCCCGCTGTGGAACGAGTTCGAGCCAGGGCTTGTATCAATTACGGACATCGACCTGAAGACTGTCAAGGTCGCAGGTGTCAAATGTCCGGAACTGGGAGATATCCATTATGAGATCAAGCCTTTCAACACCTTCATCAAGCCAGCCTGGTATATAGACGGAGTAAGGATCCTCAAGGAACTGTCCAGGCTCGGGATCGAGTCCCAGGTATATCTTGAGAAAAGGAAGATACTGGACTACCAGCGCAAGAAGACTACGCAGAAGGTGAATCTTTACGAGAAGGTCCAGATTCCTGGCTACCGGGAGGCTATCCGCAAGATCAAGCGCTATATGGAAGACGAAGAGAACCTCAGCAAGGCATCCTCAAAGATAGTGAAGGAGCGCCACGCCGCAGAAGAAGAAATGGAGGAATAGAGCCGTGATTGACAAGATGACTAAATATTCCTTCGTCCTTCTCAGTGGTGAAGCGGAGGGTTTCTTGAAAGAGCTGGAGGAACTCGGAGTGGTGGATATAACTCGCTCCGAGAAGCCGGTAGACAACAAGTCCTCAGCACTTTACGCTGATGCTGATGCCTATGGCAAGGCCATCAGCTATCTCGAAGGTCTCGACCTGGACAACGATCCTGACAAGGACAAGGTATTCGTCCCGGACGAGATAATCATCGATCCACTGTCTTCCTTCCAGGAAGCAGCTTCCAGGGAAAAGCAACTCAAGGCGAAACTCGTGTCAGCCAGGAAAGACTTGGAGGACTGCAGGGTGTGGGGACGCTTCGATCCGGATTCCTTGAAGAAACTCGAGGAACAAGGCCTGAGCATTCGTTTCTACCGTCTGTCGAAGAAATCCTTCGACCCCTCCTGGGCCCTGGAATATGCTCTCGGGGAAATAGCCGACGACGGCAAGAATGTTTGGTTCGTAACCGTGTCCGACGATCCTGATTATTCATTCCCGGCGGAAGAGATTCCCGCTCCTAAGAATGACGTCCAGCGTGCCGAGGCTGCAGTCAAGGCTATAGAGGATGAATTGCTTGCCTGCAAGGGTGACCTCTATTCGATGAAGGGGTTCATCCCGCTGTTCACGAGCAAAAGGCAGGAAGCGGGTTCCGCACTGCAAAGGTATCTCGCCGATGCGGGTTCTGCCAAAGCGGCTGAAGACCACGTCACCATATTCGAGGGCTTCGCTCCCGTACAGGAGGATGAACGGCTGGTGAAAGCCTTCGACTCGATGGACGGAGTGCTGTACCTGAAAGCAGATGCAGCCAAGGATGACAACCCTCCTATCAAGTTGAAGGGCAATTGGTTCACCCGTATGTTCACGGTCCTTACGGATATGTACGGACGTCCTGATTACGATGAATTCGACCCTACTCCGTACCTTTCGGTATTCTTCCTCCTCTTCTTCGCGATGTGTATGGGAGATGCCGGATACGGTCTCGCCCTGATCGTGATAGGCCTGCTGCTGAGGCGCAGCGGGGGCCTGAAGGACCTGGCTCCGCTGGTAATGACCCTCGGCACAGGTACGTTCGTAATCGGGATCGTGATGCATACTTTCTTCGGCTACGACATATCCCAGGCCGCCTGGGTACCGGGCTGGCTCAAGAAATGTATGGTCACCGGGAACATAGCAGGATTCGACGCCAATATGGTGCTTTCCGTGCTCATCGGTATCCTGCACCTTTCCCTCGCATTCATCCTCAAGGCAATATACGCGACCAAGAAGAATGGCTTCCTGAACTCGCTGGGCACCTGGGGATGGACACTGCTGATAGTCGGAGGTGTGATCGTAGGAGGGATATCCCTTACCGGCGCACTCAGTTCGACAGTCACGAAATGGATCATCATAGCTATAGGCGTCTTGTCCGCCATCGGGATATTCCTCCTCAGCGACATCCACAGGAACCCTCTGAAGAACATAGCCCCGGGACTC
The DNA here is from genome assembly GCA_905235085.1 of uncultured Bacteroidales bacterium. Classification (GTDB taxonomy): domain Bacteria; phylum Bacteroidota; class Bacteroidia; order Bacteroidales; family UBA932; genus Cryptobacteroides. The sequence goes on from CAJOKD010000004.1 coordinate 84,581, forward strand.
TGGGAAACATATAACACCGCAACGGGCCTCCTCGGAGATGTACTGAGTTACCTCAGGCTCTATGCCCTGGGACTTGCCGGCGGAATGCTCGGAAAGGCCTTCAACGACATAGCGGCGATGACCGTGGGAGACGGAAGCTTCGGCGTAGGATGGATCTTCTTCGCCGTCATATTCCTTGTCGGACACACCCTCAACCTCGCAATGTGCTGCCTGGGCGCCTTCGTCCACCCTCTCCGACTGAATTTCCTGGAATTCTTCAAGAACAGTGGCTATGAAGGGAAAGGCAGGATGTACAGACCAATAACAAACAAACAAAATCTATAATCATTATGAACGAAATTCTCGGATATCTGGGTCTCGGGCTTATGCTCAGCCTCGCCGGTGTCGGAAGCGCCATCGGAACCACGATCGCAGGAAACGCAGCTGAAGGAGCCCTGAAAAACGCTCCTGAGAAATCCAGCAGCTATATGATTCTCTCCGCCCTTCCGGCCACTCAGGGAATCTACGGCTTCGTAGCCTTCTTTATGTGGCTGCTTGTCTACAAATTCGACTTTGCGGCATACGGACCTCTGCTCTTCGGAGTCGGAATCGGTGTCGGAATCGTATGTATGATCTCGGCCATCCGCCAGGGCCAGGTTTGCGCCAACGGTATCGTAGGAATATCCCAGGGACACGACGTCCAGACCAACACCTTGATCTACGCCGCCCTTCCTGAGTTCTACGCTATCCTCGGCCTTGTCGGTGCGCTTATGCTGACCCTTGCCGTATAGACAGATGAGCCTCATCAAATCCATCTCGGGAATTCGCGGTACCATCGGAGGGAAGCCCGGCGAGGGCCTTTCCCCGATCGATATCGTCAAATTCACCAGCGCCTACTGCGCGACCCTGCCCCAAAGGAAACCGAAACCTTCCGGGGCCAGGTATAAGATAGTCGTAGGCAAGGACGCGAGGGTTTCCGGCGAGATGATGGAGAACCTGGTGACCGGGACCCTGCTGGCTTGCGGGGTAGACGTGGTAAGGATAGGACTCGCGTCCACACCTACCACGGAGATGGCAGTCACTTTCTCCGAGGCCGACGGTGGAATCATACTGACCGCCTCACATAATCCAAGGCAATGGAACGCCCTCAAGCTGCTGAACGACAAGGGAGAATTCCTGACAGCGGAAGAAGGGCAGGCCATACTGGATGTCGCGGAAGCTGAAGACTTCGTATTCGCCGAGGCCGACGACTTGGGCAAGGTCTCTGAACACGATTATACAGATGAACACCTGGACGCAGTCCTCGCTTTGGAAGATGTCGACAGGGAGGCTGTTGCTGCCGCCCGTTTCAAGGTAGTACTCGATGCGGTCAATTCCGTAGGAGGCATCATTATGCCAAGGCTCCTCGAGAGACTCGGCGTAGAATGCATACGACTGAACTGCGAGCCGGACGGGAACTTCGCCCACAATCCAGAACCCCTTCCGGAGAACCTGACCTACCTTAGGGAAACCGTGGTAAGCACGGGAGCAGACTTGGGAATATCCGTCGATCCGGACGTGGACAGGCTCGCCTTCATCTGCGAGGACGGAGAGCCTTTCGTCGAAGAATATACGCTTGTCAGCGTGGCTTCCTATGTTTTCGAAAGGAACGCCGCAAAGCCTGGACTCCAGGCACCGGTATCCTGCTCCAACCTCTCCAGCAGCCGTGCGCTGAGGGATGTCACTGAAAGATTCGGAGGCAGGTATTACGCAGCAGCCGTAGGCGAGGTGAACGTAACCACCAAGATGAGGGAGACCGGGGCCATAATCGGTGGAGAAGGCAACGGAGGAGTGATATTCCCTGCCCTTCACTATGGCCGCGACGCTATGGTCGGAGTGGCATTGTTCCTTTCGAATCTAGCAAGGAAGAAGATGAAAGTCAGCGAGTTGAAAAAGACCTACCCGGAATATCACATCGCCAAGGGGAAGATCCAGCTCAGCGATTCTGCAATCATCGGAAGGATTCTCGATGAGATGAAAGTGGCTTTTTCCGATGAGGAGATAGACACTACGGACGGGGTAAAGGTCAGTTTCGAAGCCGAGAGGAAGTGGGTCCATCTCAGGAGGTCGAACACGGAGCCTATCATCAGGATATATTCGGAGGCCCCTACCGTCCGGGAAGCGGAAGGGCTCGCCTGCGAGGTCAGGGAAATAGCCGACAGAATCATCAGGGAGCAAGGATAAGATGTTTTCTTTCAGGACCACGACGCTTGAAGACCAGTTGGACAAGGCCCTGCTGAACGGTAAGGTCGGGTGCTTCTGTACCCAGAACTGCTGGGACACCGCCAGGGGGCGTTATATGTACGACCTCTTCAGGGAAAGGGGCAACCTTGAGACCGTATTCAGTCCGAGGGACTCGGAGCTGACTCCCGGGACCAACCACATAACCTTCGAGCCGGGACAGCTGGAAGGACTGGATTCAATCGTTGTCGAGATACAGGATGCAGGAGCCAGGTACTTCAATTATAGCAAGGATGTATTCCTGTTGATGGAGGTCCTCTCCAAGATGGAGAACGCCCCAGCCCTGTACATCGTGGACCATATCAATCCGGCAGGCCGCATAGTGGAAGGCTCGATGCCGAGCGGACCGATTGAGCCTCACACTCCGAAAGTAGCTCACCGTCACGGACTTACCCTCGGAGAACTATGCAATCTGTATTACAATGAGATAGGAGCAGGTTTCGCTCTCCACGTCATATCTGCGCTGGCAAGCGACTCTACGCGACAACTGCTGCCCTGGACGATAGCTCCTGCATCGGACATACCAGGGATGTTCACCTGCGGGATGTATCCCGGAGGCGGGCTGTGGAACAATACCACCATAACTCCGGCGATAGGTACAGCAAGGCCGTATGAATATCTGGGTGCACCTTTCATCAAGACCAGCCGGCTGGAAGTGGTTCCTGCCCCGGCAGGAGTCCTGATGCGCCCTTGTTCCTTCACACCTTCTACGGGACGCTACGAGGGCCAGCGCTGTTTCGGCTACCAGATAATGCTGCAGCCAGGTGCGGAGTACCATTCGCTGCTGCATACCCTCCAGCTGATGAGATATTTCACCGAAAGGTATTCCCAGTTCGAGTTCACAGAGGGATTCGAGGCGAAACTTTCAGACCCGGTCCTCCTGGACTACCTCCACGGCATACTTTCGTTCCAGGAAGCCAGGGAGCACGTAAAGCTGGAAGAGCAGAAATGGATCCGGAAGGCGAAACGGTACACCCTGTACAATGACCAGCCATACAGGATAAAATAGTTTTTTCGTTCTTCGCTTGAATATCTTCAAAAAAGAATTATCTTTGCAGTCCGATTTACGGAAGCAACAACATTTTAATATATAAAGCAATGAAAAAAGGACTTCATCCCGAAACCTACCGTCTTGTAGCTTTCAAGGATATGTCAAACGACACCGTGTTCATCACTCGCTCCTGCGCAGAGACCAAAGAGACTCTCGTAGTTGACGGAGTCGAGTATCCGGTTGTAAAGGTTGAGATCTCCAACACATCTCACCCGTTCTACACTGGCAAAGTCAAGCTCGTTGACACCGCCGGTCGCGTCGACAAATTCTACCAGAGGTACAAGAACCGCCAGAAGTAATATCTTCTCCGGATCAGATAGGAACAAAAAGTCGCACGGATGTGCGACTTTTTTTTGGTGGAAAAAGATTTTTACCTATCTTTGCATTCCCGAATAATGCTGGGTTCGTATAACGGTTAGTACTCAAGATTCTCAATCTTGCAATAGGAGTTCGATTCTCCTACCCAGTACTTAGGGAGCCGAAAGGCCCCGATGAGCAATTGAGGATGACTGAGAGTCTATTGACTTGAGGCCATCCCCTTTTTTGTTTTCCCTTTATCCATCAGTCCTCGGAGAGTATTGCCCTGTAAACCTTCTAATAGCTGCCGGGATGCTTGGATAACCGGAAAACTTCAGTAACTTTAAAAGTTAAATATGAAATGATGAAAAAATATCTGATCGCATCCGCTCTCCTGCTGTTCTTCCTTACCTCATATGCAAAGGTACCTGCGAAGAGAGTAAGCGTTCCTGCATCCGACCCGAGGATAACCTGGATCGGCCGGACTTCGGCCTACGAGGGCTCAGTAGCCTTCGATTGGACCGGGACTTACGGTAAGGTACGCTTCATCGGAAACACTTTGAGTTTCAGTGTTTCCGACAGTAAGAAAAACTATTACAACGTGTGGCTTGACAGCACTATGGACGCAGTCCCTGACAAAGTGCTGGCAGTATATGGCAAGGACACGACGATAGTCATTTTCAGCGAAGACGAAATCCGCGCCCGCTACAAGAAAGACAGCAGGGCAATCTTCGGCCCCCATCAGGTGATACTCCAGAAACGCACGGAAGGAGAACAGGGGAAAACCACCGTACACTGCTTCACGACCAACGGAGAGTTCCTCCAGGCAGATGCCCCGAAAGACAGGATCATAGAATTCATCGGAGATTCATATACCTGCGGCTACGGCACGGAAGCCTCCTGCACGGAACGATTCTCTCCGGAAACCGAGAACCAGAATCTGACATACGCTTGCGAAGCTGCACGATATTTCGGAGCCGACCAGATAGTGATCGCACATTCCGGGATAGGTATCGCACGCAACTTCAACGGAGACCTCAGCGGCGACCATATGCCGGAGCGCTACCTCCGTACTTTCGACAGCGAGAAAGATTCCAGATGGGATGCCGCAGCATGTAGCCTGAAGCCGGATATTACGGTCATATATCTCGGTACCAATGACTTTTCGAGGAATCTCCAGCCATCAAAGAGACAATTTACGCGGAACTATATCTCCCTGCTCAAGGAGATCAAGGACAATTACGGTGCCGGTCATCCGGTGCTGTGCATTTCTCCGAAGCACGATTTCGTGATGCAGGAATACATCCTCAACGCAATAAACACCAGCGGATTTGAAAACGTGCATTTCGTGGGCCTTTCCCCTTCCATCCACAACGACAAGGAAGATATGGGAGCCGACGGGCATCCGAACTATTCTGGTCACACTAAGCTGGCCTACAATGTAATACCGTACATTTCCACCGTCACCGGCTGGGAAATGAGCGGGAACGAAGTGAAATAAACTGACAAAGATATGAGAACAGGAAAGAAAATTCTATTGTGGACCATCCTCGGCCTGCTTGTCGCATTCGCGATCTTCTTCTACTTCAGGTTCTATTTCGTATTCGGCGACGGAGTCAAGGCCGGCGAACTCAACCAGTTCACTTACAAGGGCTACGTATGGAAAACCTATGAAGGGAAACTGATCCAGGCCGGATTCAAAGGATCCCAGAAATCGACAGGAGCCACCATCGAGTCCTACATATTCGACTTCTCGGTAGCCGATGAAGAAGTCGCCAACGAGCTGATGCACCTCGGCGGCAGGAATGTCGAACTCCACTACAAGGAATACCTCGGAGCACTGCCTTGGAGAGGTATGCAGAAGCACATCGTAGACAAGGTTTTGTCAACTTCTTCAAATGACTCGGAATGGGCAGGAAGCTTCTGACACTCATTATGTTGGCTCTGCCTGTAGCGGCATCTGCACAGACAGGCGTGGTCGCAGTACATCCGGCGAACAATGAAGGCAGGATGCTCACTATGGAAGAGGCGGTGCTCGGAAGGAACACCCGCCCGGACAATGTGTACGCAACCTGGATCGATGACGACACTTATGTATGCAGGATCGACGGTAAATGGATGAGCACTGATTTCGCGACCGGAAAGTCTTCAGAATATTCACCGGAAAGGGTTACGGTATCCATCCCGCGTGATGCGTCCGGAATCGAGAGAAGCTTTACAGGAACATTCGCATACACGAGGGGCAACAGCCTGTTCATCAACGACGGGACGGAGACCTGCGTTGCCTGCAGTGAAGACAGCCAGATAGTTTACGGCCAGTCCGTAAGCCGCGATGAATTCGGTATATCCGGAGGGGTATTCTGGTCGCCGGATGGCTCAAGGCTGGCATTCTACCGCAAGGACAACAGCAGGGTGACCGACTTCCCTCTCCTGGACATCACGACGAGGACCGGGTCTCTCAAGAGCATCAAATATCCGATGAACGGAATGGAAAGCGAAGAGATCCGTCTGGGAATATACGACCTTGCAGCGAAGACCACCGTATGGTGCGACGTAAGTGATTTCGGTTATGACCGCTACCTGACCAACATAAGCTGGACTCCGGAAGGAAAGTACGTCATCATCCAGGTCCTGGACAGGACCCAGAAGCATATGAAGATGAATATGTACCGCGCTGACAACGGAGAATTCGTAAGGACCGTCCTGACCGAAGACAACGCCCGCTACGTAGAGCCTCTCGACCCCGTATGGTTCCTCAAGGGGACATATTCCTTCATTTACAGGACCAACAACCGCGACAGTTTCCGCAACCTTTACCTCTGCGACACACTGGGCAATGTCAGACGTCTCACTGCAGTGGATGCAGATGTGGCTTATGCAGGGAACGACGGCAAGACTGTGTTCTACACCTCTGCAGAAGTGTCTCCGGTCGAGAACCATCTGTTCAAGATATCGGTTACCTCGAAAGGCAGGAGGATGCCAGACGGAAACGCGGCCTCATTCAAGTTCGGCAGCCCGGTAAGGCTCACGAGCGAAGAAGGATGGCACAATGTTTCGCTCAGCAAGGACTGCAAGAAGTTCATCGATTCGTTCAGCAGCTTCAACGTACCTCAGGTAACCAACCTCAAGACCACCGGCGGTAAGCTGATCCGCAACCTCTGCATAGCTTCGGACCCGCTCGTACAGTTCAAGACCGGCAAGGTAGTGCTCGGTACGGTCAAAAGCGCCGACGGACGTTACGACAATTGGTACAGGATGTTCTTCCCTGCCGATTTCGATGCCTCCAGGAAATATCCCGTCATACTCTATGTCTATGGCGGTCCTCATTCCCAGATGGTACAGGACAGCTGGCTCGGCCAGGTCCGGATGTGGGAGATGCTGATGGCGCAGAAAGGATATATTGTGTATGTCCAGGACAACCGGGGGACCCAGAACCGCGGTGCGGAATACGAGATGGCGATCCACAGGCAGTGCGGCCAGCTTGAGATGGCGGACCAGATGGTCGGGATTGAAATGCTCAAGTCGCTTCCTTTCGTGGATACCGGAAGGATCGGAGTACACGGATGGAGCTACGGCGGCTTTATGACCATATCGCTTATGACCAACTATCCGGAAACATTCAAGACGGGTGTGGCCGGAGGACCGGTGATCGACTGGAAATGGTACGAAGTGATGTATGGAGAGCGCTATATGGACACAGAGGCTACGAACCCGGAAGGGTTTGCCAGGACCAGTCTCATCGGCAAGGCGAAGGACCTGAAAGGGAAACTGCTTATCTGCCAGGGCGCCATAGACAATACGGTCGTCTGGGAGCACAGCCTCAGCTTCGTCCAGAAGTGCATCGAAGAGGGCGTACAACTGGATTACTTCCCATATCCTCGGTCAGAGCACAATGTGATGGGCGTCTGGAGGACTCACCTGATGGATAAGGTCACGGAGTATTTCGACGATAACCTCTGATTACAGGGCACCTAGGATATTGCAGATCAATACACCCAGGTAATTACCTACGGCATAGCCGATTACACCTATGGCGAGTCCCGGAGCGAGGACTCGCTTGTTGTTCATGGAAGCAGCAATCATCGGCACGAAAGGCGGCGAGTTGATGTAGGTCACCGAAGCTATGACCGCCGTATCTGCGTCGACCTTGAAGATCTTCGCGGTCAGAAGCTGCAGGGTCAGGGAGACGACTTCCATAAAGAATAGGAAGCCGACTATGAACAGTGCGCCGGAGAAATCCATCGCACGGACGTTGGCCATCGATGCGACCACAATACTGAAGATGTATATCAGGTACATTCCTGCCTCGTAGCTGTACTTTATCCTCCGGACCGGCTTTATGAAGGAAGCAGCGATGCTGAAAGTGGTAGCGGACAGGATGAACCACATCATAAAGGTCCCAGGGATCAACTTAGAAAGGCCAACGGCCACACCGGCTGATAATCCTACTATGACAAAAGTAACCCCGAGAAGCTTGAGCAGTTCCTTAAGTCCTTCCTTGGACCACATCCCCTTGTAAGGGTTCTTCTGCCTGTCCTTCTCTATCTGTGCACGCACTTCGTCCCCGTCATTCCCCGCTGAATCCAAAGTCTTGACCGGCAGGAATTTGCGAGCCCAGCGTATTCCGAAAGCCATTATGAACACAAGGTAGGTGAAGGACACCATCATATCATAGGTGTTCAACAGGGCGTACTGCTGGCCGTCGACACCCAGCATCTTGCTCACCGCAGCCATATTTACCGTACCTCCGGTAAGGCAGGCCGTGTACATACCTGCGATCTTCGGAGCGTCCGGGATATGCTTTGCGAATATAGGATACCCTACTACAACAGCCACGATGACGGCCAGAAGACCCGTAATCATCGCTATGAGCTGGTCCTTCGTATCACTCTTCCTGTAAGTGAACGAAAACAGGATCATAGGTATGGCCATCGGCACCAGGACGGTGGAGAAATTGTTCTGGAACTGCAGGAGCGAATCTCCCTCAGGGGTGCCGGACACAGGGAATAATCCCAGGTTGGCGATGAAGGCGCCGAGAAAATACAGGAACAGGATCGGTCCAATCTTGTCCATCCATCTCCATCTCCGGCATCCGTACAGGACAGCTGCAGGCGCGAGGAGGTAGAAAAGCAGAAGAACGATTTTCAGGAACATTTATTCAGATATTGGTTCGTAACGAGGAGCAAGGGATTTCATACAGATCCAGCCGATCAGGTATGCGACAGCGCAATAGCAGAATATGATGAAATAGCCTGCAGGCTTGCCCTGAAAGCCGAGGAAGGACATTCCGGTCTTGTCGGCAAAGTCGAACAGGCGCCCAGCCACCTGCTGGAAGAAGAATGATGACAGACCTGCAGCAAGACCGCAGACACCTGTGATCGTCGCCGATGCACTCTTCGGGAAAAGGTCGGTTCCAACTGTGTACATATTTGCAGACCAGCTCTGGTGAGCGGCCCCGGCAAGACCGATGCAAAGGATCGGGAGCCACGGGGTGAGCTTGCCCAGAGGCTGGGCGAAGAGGACCACCAGAGGTATGAAAGCGAAGATGAGCATAGCCCTCAGACGGCAGGCATAAGGATTCTTGCCGGTCTTGTTCATAAATATCGTAGGCAGCTTTCCACCGAATATGGAGAGCATAGTGATCAGGTAGAGGGTGAAAATGAGGGCCATTCCGAGAGGGTCGGAAGTCTTGATTCCGAATGTGGCGTTGAGATAGGATGGTGTCCAGAACAGGAAGAACCACCATACTCCGTCAGTAAGGAACCTGGCGATAATGAATGCCCAGGCCTCCTTGTGCTTGAGCACCTGGCCGAGGGACATCTTCTTGGTGCCTTCCTGGGATTCTTCATCTCCCTGCTTCTTGGCGAATTCCGCATCTGCCGCGGCATCCTGTTCGATGTAAGCGAGCTCGGCTGCATTGACCATCTTGTTCTCAGATGGTTTCTTGTATACGAAGACCCAGAATCCCATCCAGATGAATCCCAATGCACCGATTATGATGAACGCCATCTCCCAACCGAACTTGGCCGCGATCACTGGGATGGTCAACGGGGCGATAAGGGCCCCGATGGAAGAACCGGAGTTGAAGATAGATGTCGCGAACGCCCTGTCCTTCTTAGGGAAATACTCAGCGGTAGCCTTGATGGCTGACGGGAAGTTTCCTCCTTCTCCTATCGCGAGTATCGCCCGGGCGAACATAAACATATACATACTGAATGTGGATATCAGCAAGGCAGCGTCACCGGTCGCGTTCAGCAGCTCGAGCTTGGAAGATGCTCCTACGTGGTGCTCTGTAGCTATTCCGCAGATAGCGTGGAGGCAGGCTCCCAGAGACCATACCGCGATCGAGACCGTATAGCCTTTCTTGGTGCCGAGCTTGTCGACGATACGTCCGGCAAACAGCTGGGCGAAGGCATACACGATCGCAAACACTGAGGTGATGTTTCCGTAAATGGTGTCATTCCAATGGAACTCAGGCTTGATGAATTCATCCCAAGTCAGGGACAATACCTGCCTGTCCAGGTAGTTGACCGTGGTGGCGATGAAAATCATCGCACAGATCACCCACCTGTAGTTGGTCATTTTTTCTTTGTTCATATTATGGATATCTGTAGTTATCAGTCAGTGAATTGCAATGAAACAAATATACGAATGTTTTCCTTTATATCGATTAGATAATCATCATTTCCAAAAAAACATTACATTTGTGAATGAGGTTGAAGAGATCGCAATTTTCATCACAATAATCTAAAACAATTACATTATGGCTCTTTCACTTTCAGACATCATCAAGCAGCAGGTTTCCTCTGCGACCGGCAACGTTGAAATCCCTGCCGAACTCAAGAACAAGGTCCTTGGCGGACTTTCAGAATCAATCCTCGGCAGCTTCACGCAGACCGCTACCAAGGCCGGCGGTATGGAGCAGATCAAGGAACTCCTCACCGGCAAGACCGCTGCCGCTGCAAGCCCTATCACGAACCTTGCAGGAAATCTCTTCACCAATAACATCCTGAAGAACCTCAATCTTGGTTCCGTGCTTGGAAGCAAGCTGACCGGCCTGATTCCTACGATCCTCGGCAACCTCGGCGGTTTCATCAAGGACAAGGACGGTGACGGCGACGTCGATCTCAACGACATCCTTCTTTCTCTCGGTGGCACCGGACTCGGAGCTACCGTAGCAAAGACTGCCGGCAAGAGCATCCTCAAGAACGTTCTCGGAGGTCTCTTCAAGAAATAGTTCAGTGAAACAGAATCAAAACAGCCGGCCCGAAAAGGCCGGCTGTTTATTTATAGCGGTCGGACGACCTTGATTCCTGCCAGGTTGGACCTGGATGATACATATTCGGAGATCGATTTCGGATCGATGATCACCTTTCCTGCCGCCTGGGAAGCGTGGATGAACCCGACCTTGCCATCCTTGACGTATGCGATTGCAACGTGGGCGATGTCCAACCCTTCGACAGTAGAGACGAAACAGATAATGTCCCCTGTCCTGATCCGGTCCTCGACCGACGCTGCTTCCGACTTCGGGATGAAGGTCATCGGAGTACGGTTGAGCTCTGCTTCCACTCCTGATATCTTCTGAAGTGCAAGAGCGGCCCTGGGGATGTTGTTGGCGTTGCGGAGCTGCTTGTACGAGTCAGGATGTTCCGTCATAAAACTGATCGGATGGTCATACACTTTTCCACCGAGGTCGACCGTGATATCCTTCAGGACCTTGTCCTGGCGGCGTATCCACTCTGTAGTATAATGGATCCTGTCCCCATAGTCCCAAGGCCCTTCACAACGGTATCGCGTTGAAGCGACCTTCCAGGCGAACTGGACGAAATCAGGACGTCCCTTGCTATCCTTGACCGTCAAGGCCAAGTCCAGGCAGGTCTCAACGAACAGTATGCAATCGGTCTTGGTAAGATATATTCTCAGTTCTTCATTGACAGGATCCGTATCCAGGGTCCCGGCAACGTACGGTGTCCCCATAAGCCTCGACGCAGCTTCGACCATCAGGCCGGACACTGAGACATCCCTGCCGGATTCCATATTACTGACCTTGATATCCTGAAGTTCTCCAAGCAACCTCTCTGCAAGGTCCCGGTCAGCCTTCGCGAGACATAGAAATACTGCGCAGAGGCTGACAGGGCATGCAAGGCGACAGCCGCACAGGCAAGTATCCTTTTAATCATTCCCATACCCGGGATTGCAGCAAGAATCTTGCCTTTCCGGCATCAACGGTCCTCCGATTTGCCGTCAACTATCGCCTGGAAGGAATATGATTTTCCTCCGAGGGTACAGCCAGCCGAGAAAGCTCCTTCCACGTAGTCGAACAAGCCTTCCTGGCCTTCGTAGAATATATCCCAGAGCTCCCAGTCATCGAACCTGACGGTGAATCCATCATAGACATTGCGGATCAGGCACGGCTCCTTGAGGTAAACCGCTCCTTCATCTGCATCGACTACAGGGACCACCCTGACACTGTTTTCTATGTGCACGTCTCCCAGATTACCGGAATTACGGAACACAGAAACCGAGTATTCGTACGTTCCGGTAAGCGGCGAGCGCCCCTTCACATAATCTACGAGGTAAGACTGCAAGGATCCGAACCTCTCGAACTTGAATGTCTTGTCATTGCTATCATATTCACTGTTACGCAGATAGACGTGTCCGAAAGTACTCCAGTCGAAATCGAAACAGAAAGAGGTCTTTCCCAGTACCAGTTCGTAATTCGTAAGGTTGACCTGGACCGGGGAGTCAGAGGCCTCGGGATCGGTAACGTTTTTGCCGTTGTAGCTCACGTTCGGTTCGGAAGACTTGAGGCCATCGACGTCCAAGTCACCCATCGCGCAATATTCCGGGATGATGGTCTTCTCTTCCGAGACGACGCTTAGTCCATAGTCAGGGAAGTACTGTGAATACCTGTCCCAGGCATATGCGGCGCTCTGGTTCCCCATCATAACGTAATGGACACCGACGGTGCGAGGTTCTGCTCCGTCGCCCCAGACTGCACTCTCCGTACGCGTGCTTTCAACCGTACCACGATCCCTTTCCCAGCTTATGAAACCACTCCTCACGGTCGAGCCAGAAACTCCGGCATAGTTCTTCAATGGATTGGTAATCAGCAGGAAACGGTCTCCTGCGCACATCTTCTCCACGGACAGTCCTTTCTGGTATGCACCGTTCTTCACGAAAGACGCCAGATCTCCGCTGACCCTATAGTAGAAATAACCGAGACCGGACACTACATTTCCTTCCGGGAACCGCATACCGCCCCAGGAACTTTCAGACGCTCCCTCGACTATCCTCGTCAATGAATAATCCGCAGTCACCTCAGTCCTTTCCCAGGAAGAGCCGGTCATCGAGACAGACAATCCCACCTTGTAAGGAACACCACAGGTTCTCGCAATCTTCTCCTGGTCGGTTATGGTCGTAGAACCGAAAGAGAAACTGACAGGCCTGGTCCTGGCAGAAAGGTCAGCAACCGATGGATTTCCCGGCGAATAGTCAGGCAATTCGCTCCTTTCCAGATAGATGTATCCATCGGAGTCAGAAGTTTTCTCATAGGTGTTACCGGCCTGGTCGGTGAATTTTACCTTGCAGCCAGGAATCACCACAGGTCCCGGCCCGGAAACCAGCAGGGCGGCACCTCCGGAAAACGGATTGACGTATTCGAATGTGGTATCCTTGGATTCGCCCACCATCCTGACCTTGGCAAGGACCCTGACAGGGGTGACGTTGTAACGGCTTGGATCCGCTTCATCCAGATAGACCGAATCCCTTATCGAGGATATCTCGCCCGGCATCCCGTCAGAACCCCTCAGGTATTTGATGAAGTCTTCTTCCGAAACCGCTGTCACGGGCCAGTACGGATATTCTTCGATGTCATAGACTCCGTTGCCGGGATTCACCAGTCCTGGATCGCCCAGTACCAGGGACTTCCAGAGGTCATATGCTGACTGCCCGTCAGCACCGTCCTTGCCATCTGTGCCGTCTTTGCCGTCGGTTCCGTCTTTACCGTCGACTCCGTCCTTACCGTCTTCGCCGGTTGCCTTGGCAAGCTTCGTCCAGGATTCTCCTCCGTCATATGAGACGTACCAGTAGCCATCTTCAATCTTCAGTGCCGGAGTGACTCCGCCTGCAGGCCTGCCGGTATCCACGGTACCGACCCACCAGTTGCCGTTCTCTCCTATATGCGGACTCTCGCCATCTTTGCCGTTCTGGCCATCTTTGCCATCCTGGCCATCGGCTCCGTCCTTACCGTCTTTGCCGTCGGCACCCCGGAGGTATTCGAAGAAATCCTGGATCGAAGTCCTTTCAGGATCCCATTTGTTACCGGGATTGGCGGGGTCTTCCAGGCCATCCTCGGAAATGACATCCTTGACCCAAAGTTCGTAAGCTGAATATCCATCCTTTCCATCGTTTCCATCGGCCCCTGATGGTCCTGTCGCAGGTACGCCGGTGTCGGTGAAACCTATCCACCAGTTTCCGTTGGAGCCTACGAACGGAGTTTCTCCATCATCGCCCTTGTCCCCACGCGAATAAGCCAGCTTGTTCCAAGTCAGGCCGCCGTCGTAGGATACATACCAGTAGAGGTCCTCGTCAATCTTCAGGACCGGAGATATTCCATCTTTACCATCCTTTCCATCGGCACCGCCTGGACCGGTAGCAGACACGCCGGTATCGTACTCGCCTATGAACCAGTTGCCGTTGCCGCCGATGCTCGGAGTCGCTCCGCTGATACCGTCCTTGCCGTCATCTCCTTTCGCCCTGCCAAGACAAGTCCAGGTCTCCCCTCCATCATAGGATACATACCAATCATCGGCATCTATCTTCAGGCTTGGAATACTTCCGGCAGACCCGGTAAGGAACAGGAAGAAGTCGTGTTCCGTACAGTTCGCACTGGTATATTCACGGCCGTTGACATCGGTAAGGGAGCCGTTTGAAAGGACTGCCGCCTTCCATACTTCATAAGCGGAAAGCCCGTCAGCACCAGCATCTCCCTTGTCGCCCTTGTCACCTTTGTCGCCTTTATCTCCTTTCTCGCCTTGGGCCTTGACCCCCGTATCGGTATCTCCGACAAACCAATTGCCGTTCTCGCCGACATAAGGCACGAGGCCGTCAGCGCCTTTGCCTCCGGTAAGGAACAAATAGAAATCGGCGAGCGAAGTCCTGGACTTGTCCCACTGGGAGCCAGGATTGTGAGGATCCTCGACTCCTGCTGAAACATAGGTGACCCAGAGCTCATATGCCGACAATCCGGTATCCCCCTTGTCACCTTTGTCGCCCTTGTCGCCTTTGTCTCCTTTGTCACCCTTTTCTCCATCCTTGCCCTTCAGATAAGCGAAGAAATGAGCCATATCCGTCTCGCCGGAGTAATCTATGAGTTTATCCTTTACGGCATTGACCCATACCTCATAAGCAGAGAAACCATCTTCCCCGGGATTGCCCTGCGGGCCCTGTTCTCCCTGCGGCCCCCTGGGCATAGTCACCTCCAGCGAATTGCAGGAAACCAGGGCGGCCAAACTTGCGGCCACAGCCGCCACGATATTGATTATTCTTTTCATATATTCTTGAATACTAATGCGTAATACTATTTGATCAGGTAATTCCAAAGGAGTTCGGAGGCTACTCGTTCTATCACCACCTTGCGGTCTCCTCTCCTGGCTTCATCCGAAGCGGAGGATGAGACGATGGCTACCCTTTTCCCGAAACCACGGCTTACAAGCCTGTGCGCCGGGACTCCCCTCTCTATCAAAGCATCCCGTACAGCTTTGGCACGGGCCTCGGAAAGCTGGTCGTTGTATGCGTCTGAACCCTTGGAATCAGTATAGCCTGCAACCAGGAACCTGGCATCCGGGAATCTGTTGATCGCATCGGCGATTTCGTCCAGGACAGATTGTGAATCATCGGTGATCGTAGCCTTGTCGAAGTCGAAATTCACATTGTCCATCATCTCGGCGATCGTCCTTTCCACAGGAACCTCCTTCACCACTTCGCGGACGACCTCTACAGGGACTTCCTTTACGACCTCCCTAACCACCTCCTTGACCACTTCGGCAGGGGCGGCCTTCCGTCTCTTGTCACTTCCGCCCAGCCTGAATATCACTCCGGCGGAAGCCTGGGCGAAATTCGCGCCCTTGTTGCCCAGCGGTTTCAGGAATTCTCCCTGGAGGCGCAGTCCGAAACGGTTGCTCATCCATCCCACGACACCTACACCAAACGAGACCGGGAAGAAACTGTCGGCATCGAAGGTAAAACCTTTGTTCCAGGCATCTTCAGCCTTCCAGACGGCTTCTTTGGTGACATCTCCCCGGAACTGCCCGAAATATGAATTCGGGAATGTCTTCCGGTACCAGGAGATGCCGAACCTCAAGTAAGGCTGAATCCACTCGCTCTTGGTGAAAGGCCTGAACTGCAGGCCCGGACCGGCCATCGCCGACCATCCCTGTACGAGATTCTCAGATTCATAGTACCTTGCAAGGCCGAAAGTACCTTGCAAGTCAGCATAGAGCCACTCGCGGAGTTCCCTGGCTGCATACAGGTCAACCCCTCCATAGAGGAGCTTCTCCTCCAGAGTGAACAGATAGTCTCCACCCGCGGTCTGGTGGAAATCCGTAACGGAGGTCCTGGTAAGGTTCATCAACGAACCTCCGAGTCCGAATTCCCACGAACCGGGGCATTCCTGGCAAAAAGCCTTCAATGGGCACAATGCCAGCAGCACGACGGCCACGGCCGTCTTGTTCAGAAAGATTTTCATAAGTCCCGATAACTTGTAATTAGGATTGTTTATTTGAGTGAATACTCAGTCAGATTCTGGATTCCCGGTATCCCGTAATATGCGGACACGATGTCCCCTTTCAGGAATACTTTCATGCCCAGGAGTTCCGGGTGCTCGACCAGGTTGAGCGCATCTCGGAAGTCGCCTTTCGAAAGCTGGACCGACATACAGGAACTTTTCTCAGACACGGACGTCCGAGCAGCTATCGCCAGGCAGGTCATCGAGGAAAAAGGAGGCTCGAAAGAGATGCCGTTTTTGGTAGAGGTCAAGTCCCCGCCCACTATGTAGCCGCACACCCAGACGCCTTTCTCGCCCGCCTTTTCCATAGCCTGGCCCACTCCATAGGCGCTGGAGATGCTGGAACCGGCGTCCGGAGACCCTGAACCGATCTCGTAATCCTCGCTGCTCCAATACCTGAGAGTGTCGACGCGGATGGATAAGGAAGCCGTAGTCCCGGAAGAAGGGCCTTCACCAGGACAGGATATGCCCATAGTCAGTATCTCCCTCGGTTCCAGGCTCCTGGTGAACAGTTTCTCCGATATGTCCCCGTCATTGAGCCATACAGAAACCTCTCCTGGCTTGAAATAGCCTATACGGCTTTCGGACTGCCCATAATCCAGGTCGCCTTCCTTGGATGAGGCGTACAACCTGCCCTGGGGATATGCGGCAGCGAAATCTTCTCCTATACGCAGCCTGAGACCGGAATTTATCTGGGTGCAGTTGAAGACGACTTTGGTGTCAGTCCCGGCCTGCACCACGACCACCTGCTCATCGCCGAACTGAGGGGAATTGAATGCCGGGACCTCGAACTTGCAAGACAGTACTTTCAAGGTATAGGTTCCCGGATTGACAGGCATCGTCATAGGAGAATCGGAATAAGCCCCGTCATATAGGATCTCTCCCCCGGAGTTCTTTACCTGAAGGATGAATGAATCCGTGTCCGGCATCTCCGTCAGCGAACGGGTGGACATATTCGGATCGAAATGCCAAGCCAGGGTCCCTTGTGCCTGGCCGTCCGGGAATTTGTTGCAGGAAACCCAAAGGATGGCAGAAATCAGCGCCACCGCAAAAAGGAGCTTCTGATAAAAAGTGGAAAAGGTCTTCATAGCAAGTCAAATAGTTTACGGACCGCACCGTTGCGATCCGTCTGCAAAAATATGGGAAGCAAACTTCAGAAAGAGAAAGAAACAGCAATTTCTTGCCGCGGCAAACGTCAATTGCCTTTTTTTATCATAGAGACTATAAAAATTCACGAGGCAATCGCATTCACTGCGATCGCCCCGCTACTTAACCTAAACTTAAACTATGAAAAACTTCACGTCAAATATACAAATTCTTTTGATATATGCTACTATCCGATACGAATTTTTGCATATTTGAGCAATAAAATTTTTTCTCCGTATACATCGAATACAATTTTCGCTTTCAAATCGGGAACCTTTCCGGTTATCTCGATTATTTTTCCGAATCCGAACCTGTTGTGTTCGATCCTCTGCCCAGCCTTCAATTCCGTCATCGGTACAGGGATGAATTCACTGTCCGGTATCTTCGGCGGAAGCGGCCGGTTGCGGAGAGCTTCCGGAGTCCTTGGGACCAATGGCCGGACCGGATCCGGCTTCCTGACCGGTTCCGGTTTCCTGAAAGGCTTCGGAGATGTCCATCCCTTGCTTCCGAAACCTCTGAAAGAATGGCGGAAAGGGAATTCCTCCTCATCTTCGGAACTGCTCTCGAAATCTTCCATCCTCAGCGGATTGGAAATGAAGGCAGGATCTATCTCCCTTAGGAAGCGGCTCGGGGAATTGGACTCGTGCTTGCCGTTGCGCATCCTGGTACGGGCATAGGAAAGGTAAACCGCATTCTTGGCCCTGGTCATCGCGACGTAGAACAACCGCCTTTCTTCCTCGATGTCGGCCGGAGATGACAGCATACCGCCCGAAGGGAAAAGGTTCTCCTCCAAGCCGGTCACGAACACATAAGGGAACTCCAGTCCCTTGGCCGAGTGGGCAGTCATCAAGGCTATCCTGTTACGGGCATCTTCCTCATCGGTCGAATCGACTGCCGTAAGCAGAGAAATGTTCTCGAGGAATTCTCCAAGGGTCACCAGCGGATAGGTAACTTCCGATACATCGACAAGCTGGCTGTCAGTCTGCAATTCTTCCTGATACTCATTCTGCCTTTCCTCGATGAAGGAAGTCACGCTGTTCAGCAGCTCCTCGACGTTGGAGGCCCTGGACTGGCTTTCGATGGACGGATCGGACTTGAAATGGGCGTGAAGGCCGCAGGCGTCTGAAAGAGCCACTGCAAGTTCCGAAGCATCGGTATCCGGTGCCTTGGCGGCGAAAATTCCTATCATATCGCAGAAACTGCGTATCCTCGCAACCGCAGGAGCTTTCAGGCCGAATTCTGCAAACCTTTCCGAATATGCCGCCTTGAACATAGACGTTCCCAGGTCCCTTGCCATCACCGCCAACGCGCCAAGGGATGTGTCGCCGATACCTCGGGCCGGCATATTCACTGCCCGCTTGAAGGACTCATCGTCGTGGACGTTCACCACCAGCTTGAAATAGGCCATCATATCCTTCACCTCGGAGCGCTCGAAGAATGAGTTCCCCGAATAAATCACATAAGGCAGGTTCCGCTTGCGCAAGGCCTCTTCCAAAGCCCTGGACTGGGAATTCGTTCGGTACAGGACGGCGAAATCCTGGTATCTGGCGTGGTCTTCCTGCATCCTGGATATTATCTCCGAAGCGACCCTGAGGGCTTCCTCCTGTTCCGAGAAACTGCAGAGGATCCTTATCTTCTCCCCGGTACGCCCTACCGCAACGCAGTTCTTTGGTATCCTGTGTTCATTCTTGGCGATTAAGGAATTGGCTGCATTCACAATATTCGCGGTAGAGCGATAGTTCTTCTCCAGCCTGAAAACTTTGCAATCGGGATAGTCTTTCCTGAAATTGAGGATGTTCTCTATCTTGGCTCCACGGAAGGCATATATCGACTGGGAATCGTCCCCTACCACGCATATATTCCTGCTGGTCTCGGTCAACTTCTTGAGTATCAGATACTGAGCGAAGTTCGTATCCTGATACTCATCAACGAGGACATAATCGAAGCGGGAGGCTATTGAAAGCCTCGCCTCCGGATTGTCACGAAGCAGGATGTTCATATTCAGGAGGATATCGTCGAAGTCCATCACACCGCTGTTCCGGCATTTGGAAGCATACATCGAATATATGTCACATATCCGCGGTTTGCGGGACTGGACGTCCTTCTCGACTGCCTGACGGTTGTTCCTGTATGCCGCCGCCGTGACCAGGTTGTTCTTCGCAAGTGATATCCTTGCAAGGACATCCTTCGGTTTGTACACCTTGTCGTCCAGGCCGAGCTCCTTGATGCAGGCCTTTATGGCGCTTACCGAATCTCCGGTGTCATAGATGGAAAAGGTCGGAGGATATCCGAGTGACTGTGAATATTCCCTTAGGAATCTGATGAATATGGAATGGAAAGTGCCCATACGGAGTTTCCAGGCATTGCGCTTCCCGACCATCAGTGCAATCCTTTCCTTCATCTCGTTCGCCGCCTTCTTGGTAAAGGTCAGCGCCATCACCCTGGATGGATCCCCTCCCTTGCTGAGAATCAGGGCTATCCTGCTTGTCAGAACCCTGGTTTTCCCTGCTCCTGCTCCTGCTACTATCAGCACAGGTCCGTCAACACAGCTCACCGCCTCTTTCTGCTCCTCGTTGAGCCCTTCCAAAATAGCATTCCCAATGTTTTCCATAATGGTACGAAATTACGGATTTTTCGTGAAAAATGAGTACATTTGTAATTTGAAAAAGGAAAATCTATCAACCTTAAAAATAATGTCAAACAAAATCTATTTGAAAAAGGGTCTGAACATTCCGATAAGCGGAGAAGCAGCCCTCGAAACAAAGAAAAAGATCGTGCCTGACGTTGTAGCCGTGAAGCCTACGGACTTCAAAGGCTTTTCCCCGAGACTTCTCGTCAAGGAAGGGGACAAGGTCCTCGCAGGATCTCCAGTTTTGGCAGACAAGCAAAACCCTGACATAATGCTCACGTCTCCGGTCAGCGGAACAGTGAAGGAGATTGCCAGGGGTGAGAAGAGGAAACTGCTTGCAGTCCTGGTTGAAGCCGACGGCGAAGGACAGTCAGTGGACTTCGGTGCCAAGGATCCTTCCGGCCTATCAGCCGAGGAAGTCAAGGAAGCTCTTCTCAAAAGCGGTCTGTGGCCATCAATCGTACAGAGACCTTATGGAATCATCGCCGACACGGCAGTGACACCCAAGGCCGTTTTCGTATCCGCATTCTCGACCGCTCCTCTTGCAGCCGACTGCGAATACGCCTTCAAGGATGAACTCGAGGCTGTCCAGGCGGGGATCACCGCAATCTCCAGGATAGCGAAGGTCCACGTGTGCGTCAACAGCGAATCTTCCATATTCTCAAAACTCAGCGACGCTACCGTGCACACCGTGGTCGCCAAGAAGCATCCTGCCGGCAACGTCGGAGTCCAGATCAGCCATCTCTCCCCTATCAAGAAGGGAGAGACCGTGTGGACTCTCAGCCTCCTCTCGCTCGCAGCGATAGGCAAGCTGTTCAAGACCGGCAAGCTCGTCCTCGAACGCAAGGTCGCCGTCACCGGTCCTGCAGCCAAGGAACCTGCTTATTGCCAGGCCCTTCCTGGAACACCTGCAAAAGTCCTGGCCGGGCAGCTCGATCCGGACGTGGAGATCCGCTTCATCAGCGGAGACGTCCTCTCCGGTGAGAATATAGGAGCCGACGGTTACCTCGGATTCTTCGACAATCAGCTGACGCTCATCAAGGAAGGCCGCGAAAGAGAGATCTTAGGCTGGGCGAACCCTCTCAGGTTCAACCAGTTCAGTTCTTCGATGGCATATTTCTCCTGGCTCCTTCCGAAGAAGAAGTACAATATGGACACCAACACCCACGGCGGAGTGCGCGCATTCGTCTGCTCGGACGTATACGGCAAAGTCCTGCCGATGGACCTGTTCCCTGTCTATCTCATCAAGGCTTGCCTAGCAGGAGACATCGACAAGATGGAACAGTTCGGTATTTATGAGGTCCTGCCTGAAGATCTGGCCCTTTGCGAGTTCGTCGATCCTTCGAAGAACGACATCCAGGCCATAATCGGCAAGGGTATCGACCTGATGCTCAAGGAAATGGCTTAAAGATATTCACTATGGAAGAAAACACAGTAAAACCAGGCCTTTTCGAGAAAGGCGGTAAATTAGGGTGGCTGCATTCCACAGTGGATGCTTTCGACACCTTCCTCCGCGTTCCTGCCACAGTGACCGCAAAGGGTTCCCACGTCAGGGATGCAATCGACATCAAGAGGGTTATGATCATCGTAGTCCTCGCCCTCGTTCCCGCCGCTCTGTTCGGTATGTGGAACGTCGGTTACCAGCACGACCTCGCAGTCGGAGACCTTCCTGGATTCTGGAACCAGTTCTGGTGGGGATTCCTCAAGGTGCTCCCTCTGTTCCTCGTTTCATACATCGTAGGACTTGCGATCGAATTCGCAGGGGCCCAGATCAAGGGTGAAGAAGTCAACGAGGGTTACCTCGTATCAGGATTCCTCATCCCTCTCATCGTTCCTGTGGACGTGCCGCTCTGGATGCTCGCCGTCGCGGTTGCTTTCGCAGTCATCTTCGGCAAGGAGGTATTCGGCGGAACAGGTATGAACTTCCTGAACCCTGCCCTTCTCGCCCGTGCGTTCCTGTTCTTCTCATACCCTAGCAAGATGTCCGGTTCCGAGGTATGGATCGCACACCGCTGCGGTGCAGATGCTATCTCCGGAGCCACTCCGCTGACCTTTATGGGTGACGGTATGGATGCTCTCGGAGCCGGCGGATACACCTTCTGGAATATGTTCGCCGGAACCATCCCTGGTTCTGTCGGAGAGACTTCGGTCATCGCCATCCTGATCGGTGCATTCATCATTCTCTGGACCGGAGTTGCCAGCTGGAAGATTATGATATCTTCAGTCGCCGGCGCCCTCCTGGTCGGTTGGATCGGTAATCTCTGCGGAGTGACCGACATCCCCGCTGTCTATCAGCTTGTAATGGGCGGCTTCGCATTCGGTACCGTATTCATGGCCACCGACCCTGTGACATCGGCCCAGACTGAGACCGGCAAGTGGATCTACGGATTCCTCGTCGGAGCACTCTGCGTGACCGTCAGGTTCTTCAACCCAGGCTACGCCGAGGGCATGATGCTCGCTATCCTGCTCATGAACACATTCGCACCTCTGATCGACCACTGCGTTACCAGCAGCGCCGCCAAGAGAAGGGCGAAGAAAGTCTCAATCGTTTAATTATCAAGGGATATGAATACTAACGGTAACATATACACAATAATCTACACCACCGTCATAGTGGCTGTGGTGGCAGCGATTCTGGCTTTCGCGTCCCAGTCCCTCAAGTCCAGGCAGGACGACAACGAGAAAGCGGACACCATCTCACAGATGCTTACCGCCGCACAGTTCGCGACCAAGGCCGACCTCCAGAAGCTTGGCAACACCAAGGTCCTGGCGAAATACGCCGAAGAGATCGAGCAGGCCTTCACAGTGGGAACCGACGGAAGCAAGGTTTCCGACCTGGACCTTGACAAGGTCTATTCCCCGAAGGAACTGAAGAAACAGAACTACAAGATCAAGGACGGCTCCGGCGCCGAAATCCCGGTCTTCATCTTCAAGAACGGAACCACAGTCGTACCTGTCTATGGTGCCGGACTCTGGGGACCGATCTGGGGCTACATAGCCTTCGAGCCTTCTTCCAACACCATCAAGGGTGCCTATTTCGATCACGAAAGTGAAACTGCAGGCCTCGGTGCAAAGATCAAGGACGACCCGGCATTCCAGGCCGAATTCATCCGCGAGCAGGCTGATTTCACAAATCAGAACGTGTTTGACATTGTCAAGGGAGGAGCTCCAAAGAACGCTGACGGAACTTCCGTCATCGACAACAAGATCGATGCGATCACCGGTGCTACTATGACTTCCAACGGTCTTGACGCTGCCATCGACACGTGGCTCGGAGCGTACTCTGCTTACTTCAAAGGTACAACCGCCAAAACAGAGGAGGAATAATCATGGATGCTAAACTGAAAGAAACAATACTCAATCCGATATTCAAGGGCAATCCTATCACCGTCCTTGTCCTCGGTATCTGCTCTTCCCTGGCCGTTACGGTCACGATGAAGGGCGCACTCGTGATGGCCCTCTCTGTCATCGTGGTGACAGGTATCTCAAGCCTCATCCTTTCGCTGCTCAGGAACACCATTCCTAGCCGCGTCCGTATCATCGTGCAGCTGGTCGTCGTTGCAATGATGGTGATTCTCGTGGACCAGATCCTGAAGTCCTTCGAGGCCACTTACGCAATCGACAAGCAACTCAGCGTGTACATCGGCCTCATCATCACCAACTGTATCGTCATGGGACGCATCGAGGCATTCGCCCTTGGCAACAAGCCTTGGCCTTCATTCCTAGACGGAGTCGCCAACGGAGCAGGCTACGGAATGATCCTCCTGATCGTCGCATTCTTCCGTGAGCTTCTCGGAAGCGGTACACTCTTCGGAGTCGATGTGCTGAACTGGCTCGGCTACACGCCTAACAACCTGGTTATCCTTCCTCCGTTCGCCCTCATCCTCCTCGGATGCATCGTATGGGTACAGAGGAGCATCCAGAAAGACCTGCAGGAGAAATAAAAACACATCAAGGTTATGGAATATCTCAGCTTATTCGTAAAGTCAATTTTCGTTGACAACATGATCTTCGCTTACTTCCTGGGTATGTGCTCATACCTGGCAGTATCGAAGAATGTGAAGACGGCTGCCGGCCTTGGTGTCGCTGTCATCTTCGTCCTGCTCGTGACCCTCCCGATCAACTACTTGCTCAACAAGTATGTCCTGGCTCCTGACGCTCTGATCAAAGGTGTTGACCTGAGTTTCCTCAGCTTCATCATCTTCATCGCCGTCATCGCAGCCATCGTGCAGATCGTCGAGATGGTCGTAGAGAAATTCAGTCCGTCGCTCTATTCCGCCCTCGGAATATTCCTGCCGCTGATCGCCGTGAACTGTGCGATCCTCGGTGGCTCCCTGTTCATGCAGCAGAGGGATTTCGCCAATGTCGGAGAGAGCGCTGTCTATGCCCTCGGTTCCGGAATCGGCTGGTTCCTTGCCATAGTGTCCCTTGCGGCCATCCGTGAGAAGATGTCCTACTGCAAGGTTCCCGCTCCTCTGAAGGGCCTCGGAATCACATTCATCACTGTGGGCCTGATGGCTATCGCAATGATGACTTTCATGGGTATTTCACTTTAAAGAAGGAGGTACGGATATGTTCAATACAATCATCGGAGCCATCGCAACCATAGTTGTCGTAACGCTCATCCTCGTTGCACTCCTTCTTTTCATCAAGGCAAAGCTCACTCCTTCGGGATCTGTAGGGATCGACATCAACGGAGGCAAGAAGAACCTTGAAGTCCCTATCGGCGGCGACCTCATGCACACCCTTGCAGACCAGGGAATATTCCTTCCTTCAGCCTGTGGTGGAAAGGCCAACTGCGGCCAGTGCAAGGTTCAGGTCCTTGAGGGTGGCGGAACCATCCTCCCTACCGAGACCGGTTTCTTCAACCGCAAGCAGATCAAGGACGGCTACCGTCTCGGCTGCCAGGTGAAGATCAAGGACAACATCAAAATCCAGGTCCCTGACTCAACCCTCAGCGTGAAGAAGCTCGAGTGCGAGGTCATCTCCAACAAGAACGTAGCTACCTTCATCAAGGAATTTACGGTGAAGCTTCCTGAAGGCGAGCATCTCGATTTCAAGTCGGGTGAATACATCCAGATCGACATCCCTGAATACGACATCGATTTCGCCGACATCGACGTGGACGACATCTACAAGTCAGACTGGGAGAAGTACGGCTTCTTCGGCATCAAAGCCAAGAACACAGTTCCTACGATCCGTGCTTACTCCATGGCTTCGTATCCTGCAGAGAAGAACATCATCAAGCTCAATGTACGTATCGCTACTCCTCCTTTCGACAGGAGCCAGCCTAAAGGCGTATTCAAGATGCTGCCGGTTCCTCCGGGAGTCGCATCTTCCTACGTCTTCACCCGCAAGCCGGGCGACAAGGTCTGGATCAGTGGTCCGTTCGGAGAATTCCTCCTTCCTAAGGATGATCCGGAGGAGCAGGAATATGTATTCGTGGGAGGTGGTGCCGGTATGGCTCCTCTGAGAAGCCACATCATGCATCTCTTCAAGACTCTGAAGACCACTCGCAAGGTCCACTTCTTCTATGGGGCGCGCAGTCTTGTCGAGGCCTTCTATCTCGAGGACTTCGCGGAGATCGAGAAGGAATTCCCGAACTTCCAGTTCCATCTGGCCCTTGACCGTCCTGACCCTGCAGCCGATGCAGCAGGTGTCAAGTACACGGCCGGCTTCGTACACAACGTTATGTACGAGACCTACCTCAAGGATCACGAGACTCCGGAAGACATCAAGTACTTCATGTGCGGTCCGCCTATGATGGTGGCTTCCGTCAACAACCTGCTTGACAGTCTGGGAGTCCAGCCTGAAAGCATCCTCTACGACAACTTCTCGTAGTCCCCTCAAGGCTGAATGCTGATAACAGGTGGCTGACCATCCGTCAGTCACCTGTTATCATTTGAAATCCTCATTCCTACTTGACCGGGACTTTCTGATTGTTGATAACTTTTTTCGGCAATCTTGGCTCGGGGTATTGTATCTTTGCTTACCTTTGTATCCGGACGTCCGACCATCCGGGTTGAGAGCCCGGATCCCCGATCCTCATAGTTTAGAACAGACAGGCGCAACGATTGCGTTACGGGGGATTAATGCGCCCTATTGTTGAACCCTTTAACCCGCTTTTGAATGAAGAAGTAGTATCACTAAACAAGACTATAAAAAGAGAATGGAGCCCACATCCGGCAAGATTGAGAGGCTCCACTCGGGTGCCATGGATTTTGGTATTGCGCGGGGACTAGTCATCCCCGACACCCCACACCAAACAGGCGATCAAAGGTAGGCATTTTCAAGCAAATCTGCAAAATGCCTTCCCGAG